>JAWOLO010000296.1:0-31523 GCA_033853375.1 Terriglobia bacterium | reverse complement strand
AGTTGCGGCGGTGGGGGTAGCAGTAACTTTCAACCTGCGCCTCCGCCACCACCTCCTGCGCCTGCCGGCACACCTGCAGGCACGTACACGATCAAGGTGACTGCAACATCTGGCGGTGTCTCACGCGATATGTCGCTGACACTGACGGTTCGCTAGGCCGGTCAAAAAGTCAAAAAAAAATCTCCAGCACAAGACTAACTTCGTGTGTTCCAGATACGTTCCAGTTGGGCGCAATGTTGTAGTATTGTGCGTTTTTGGCGGATCGAAAAATCAATAAGTTGCGTGTTTTCAACACCCCTTTATATTCCGACTCCCCCCGCCTCCACCATTTTAAAGCTTTTACAATCAATAGATTACACGCACTCAAGGCATGACTACGTCCAACCTAGATTCCAATTGAACCTAGTTCTGGAGGCTGGGGAAAACGTCAACCAGGCATGTCGTCAGTCACAGGTTGAGGAGCTAAGCTTGTCGAGTTCTTGTCGCGCGAGGGTGGTCAGCAGACGAAGTAGCGTCGGGAAGAGCGGCGGCGCTAACTTGTCCATTCTCTCTAGGGCTGCCGGCAACCAAGTGAGGAGATGCCGGTCAATGAAGTCGCACTCCAGGCGGCGCAGAGGTTCAGCTTTTTGTGAATCCGATTGTTGCTCATGCAGGTAGCGCACGGCGGCAAGAAATTCAATTTGAGTAACGAGATGATCAGGGGGAAAAGCGCAGCCACACGGCCGCAAGCCAAGAACATCGTAGAAATTCACGCAATCGAGCACAATTTCCGGCGGAGCCATGCGCTTGACGTACGCAGATTCCAGAAGAGGAACGGGTGGCTGGGGGACGCCAACGTCAAAAAGGGCAATGTAGGCCGCTTCATACGAAAAGTAATCAGAGAAAGTATCTGCTCGATTGAGCTTCACTTCTACGCCTAGGTCGCGCCCGAATTGTTTCCAGAGAGCGCGGGAATCTCTTCCGCGAAGCCACGCAAAGCGTTCACGGGAAGGGCGGCCGAAGCACAAAGCAAAAAGCCGGAAGAAATCAATTTCGGCGCAAGATGCGGTTGGCTTGTTCCTTTGCGCGGATGAACGAGGAAGTGAGACTCTGCTCATCGATTATTCCAGCTTCAGCCATGTACTGAAGTATTTGCGTCCGTCGCGATCCTGCTGACTGCCGTTCCACACGGCGAATGCGAGGGGCATGCCTGAGGGAATGTTGTCCAATTCCATCGCGACATGCCATGCGCCGCCGTGGTAGATTCCCTGAGCAGGAAACGCTTCGCCGGTCCTTTTCGTTGTCCCACGGCCCGCGGCTTGCATGCGAGCGGCGCCGCGCGCGGAATTCCAGAAATAGATGGAGACGGGATCGCCGGCATCGCCCATTTGGAGCGACGGCCATGCTCCTTCTGCCGACAAGTGCAGCGGATGCATGACCGCAGCGGAATCGAAGAAACGATCCGTTGCTTCGGTGAGTTCTTTGTGAGACCTGCCTTCGTAGGGTGTGTTTGGGAGCTTGGCGATCTGGGCGGTGTCCTGTGTGTTGTCCCGCCAAGTCATGTGGACCAAAAGTTTGCCTTCCGCGCGGACCAAGCGGACTAGGACAAAGGAAATCTCCAGGTCCGAGGGCGCTTCCGTGTCATAAAGCGGGGGCGTGCGATTCAGAGCGATTCGTTGAACAGAAATTTTCTCCCACTCTGCCGCCATCGGATCGAGGAGTACTTGAGCCCGAGCGACTGAATCAACGGCGCGCAGCGCCAAACCCGGGGGATCGGGCACGGCTGTTTTTGCGGGCTTCTGCTGCGCAAAGGAAGAGACTGCGAGCAAGAGAATGGCAAAGGCTGCGGCGGACTTTATGGATAAACGGCAGAAGATAAGTCGCATAAGGGTCACCCGATTCTGGACTGAATTTGCACAAGCTGTGGCCGGACTTGAAAGCGTGTCTCGGCGTCGCGGCCAATTAGAAGTTGCAGGAGTTTGCTGGGTGTTCCGTTTTGCGCCCTAGTGAGTTCCTCTTCCAGGCGCACGATGACAGTCTTCACTTCCGGCCCGAAGAGGTAGAGCAAATACTCGAGCGGCAATCGTGGATCTTCAAGGATGCTCTTTCCATAGTTCGCGCGCTTCGGCGGGTTGAACGGCGGCACATAGAACACATTGGGCAACGTGCCCTTTTCCGGGAAGAGAGGCAGCGCAACCTTGTACACGTGCACTAGCTTGTGAACTGCGGAATCGGGATCGTCCAGAAGACCAACGAAACGCAGGCGTCCGGGACATTGCGCGGCACACGCATTGACTTGGCCTTTTTCCAGACGCGGGTAGCAGAAGATACACTTTTCGGATTTTCCCGTAATTTCGTTGAAGTAGATTTTCTTGTATGGGCAAGCAGCGATGCAGTAGCGGTAGCCTTCGCAGCGTTCCTGGTCCAGCACAACGATGCCATCTTCTTCGCGCTTGTAGATGGCCTGGCGTGGACAAGCGGCGAGGCACGCTGGGTTTGTGCAGTGGTTGCAGATGCGCGGCAGATAGAAATAGAAATTGTCCTCGCCGTTTAAAGCGCCAACGTCCTCATCCCAATTCGGCCCGGAGATCGGATCTGGCGAAGCCATAACCGGCTTGCCCTTTCCTTCGAAAAGGCGCTGCTCGTAATCAAATTCCCAGGGAGCGCCGTAATCATCGAGGGTGGGTTGGCGACTTGGCTGCAGCTGCCCATCCTTCCAGCCTCCTCCGATCCGGTCCCACTGCCGCGGATAGCCGAGCCCAGGGCGTGTCTCCACATTGTTCCAATACATGTGCTGCGTGCCATCGCGATCGGTCCAGAGCTTCTTGCATGCGATGGTGCACGTCTGGCAGCCAAGGCATTTGTTCAGGTCCATGACCATTGCGTATTGGTGGCGTGACATGATCTGGCTCCCTAGGCCTTCACGGGCGTGCCATGTACGAGTGGCCCAGCGTACTTCTCGATTTCCACTCTGATGTCGCGATTGTTGCCGGTGGGGCCCCAATAGTTCAGGCGGAAATTGACGTGGCCGTATTTGCCGATGAGCTGCGTGGGCTTGATCTTGATGTAAGTGAGCGACTGCCAGCCGCCCTGTTGAAAGCCGAGAAACTTTTCCCAGCCGTGATACATGGTGACCCGCCCGGGCTTCTCGCCGGGCATGATCTGTAGGCGGCAGATGCAGTGGCCAATGTCGTTGTGGATGCGCACCCAGTCGTTGTCGCTCAGGTTTCGCTTGCGCGCGTCATCCGGATGCATATAAACAATGGGGCCACCACGCTGGAGCCGCAGCATCGCGCGATGATCGCGCCAGGTGGAGTGGATGGACCAGCGGCCGTGAGGAGTATTCCAGTAAAGCGGATACTTTTCCGGAACGGGTTCTTTGTAGTTGGGCAGCTCTTCCTTCAACTCAAGGAACCAGGGATGGTCAATGTAAAACTGCTGACGGCCGGTGAGGGTTCTCCAGGGGGCTTTCTTTTCCACCTGATGCTTGAACGGCGTGTAAGCCACTCCTTCTTCGACGTCGCTGTTCCAGCTTTCTGGATCAGTGGCGACGAATCGCTTTGGATGTTCCTGAAGATTTTGGTACGTCATGCCCTGGGTTTCTTTGGCGTGCGAGAGGATGAAATCCACGGCCTGTTCATCGGTGACGATAGAGCCTTTGCTGGTCCACTGATCCGGAAGAGTTGTGAAGTCCCGGTCCCACTGAAAAGGTTCATCCCGGAATGGCTTGAGTCCTTCGCGTTTCGCCACTTCGGAGATCTTCTGAACCAGAGCATGGAAAACCTCCCAATCCGGCTTGCTTTCATAGAGTGGATTCACCGCTTTGCCAAAAGTGTGCATATAGCTGTGGCAATCGGTTGAATTGATGTCCACTTTCTCGTAGTAGCTCGAGGCAGGCAGCACGACATCGGAGTAGAGTGCGGTCGTGTCCATGCGGTAGTTGATATCCACGATGAGATCGAGATCCCGCCAGAGCGAAGTCTCGATGATTTCATTGCCCTTGGCTTGATTGAGATAGTTGGCGCGCCAGATGATGAAGGCCCGCGGCTTACGGCCGGTCTTCAGCGTTTCGCCGGGCCGCAGCGCAGGCCAGAGCGGCATCCAGCCATTTTTGACCGACTCCTGGATGTACCACTCGACAGGCTTGCCGTTGTAGAGGTGAGGATCCTTGCTGGCGGAATGGACATAACTCCAAAGCGTGGTGTTCTGAAAGCGTTGTTTCTTTCTACCTTCCGGGAAAGCGAGTTCGAAGAAACCGTGTTCCGGCCAAACGCGTTCCTGGCCAACGTAATGATGAAAGCCCCCGCCGTTTTTTCCGACGTTGCCTGTAAGCGCGACAAGAAGAATCATGGCCCGATTGGTAAGATCGTTGTGGAACCAGTGATTTGTTCCCGCCCCGTGAATAATCATCGCCGGCTTTCGCGTCCCAAGTTCACGGGCAAAGGCTTGAATCTCGGGTGCGGGGAGCCCTGTGACCTGCGCAACTCTTTCGATCGAGTATGTCGCCAGGCTTTCGCGCAGGAGCGCGAAGACCGGAGTGACCTCGGCTGTGTGCCCGTCCGCTAGATTCACGGAGAATGTTCCTTCTAGCGCGGGGTCCACTCCATTCAGCTGAATCGTCTTTTCCGAAGAGCCCATCGAGCCAGGGGCGGGAGCAACGCGGCCAGCGTGCGTGTCCCAAACGTAGAAGATGTCTTCTTTTCCGCCTTTTTTTAGGTCGGACTCGCGCAGAAACCGCCTGGATCCCTCCAAGACAAGAAATGGAAGGTCGGTTTGTTCTTTCACGTAGGGAGTATCAACTAGATTGTTTTCGATCAGAAGGCGGGCAACTCCCATAGCCAACGCGGCGTCGCTGCCGGGATTGATCCGCCAGTAGAGGTCGGCATGAACGCAACTAGAATTGAAGTCCGGCGAAATTGCCACGATCTTCGCGCCGTTGTAACGGGCCTCGTACGCGAAATGCGCGTCGGGGATTCGCGTCTGCGAGATATTCGAACCCCACAGAACGATGTATTTGGAATTGAACCAATCGGCGCACTCACAAGATTCGGTCTGCACGCCCCAGGTGAGCGGCTCACCCGGAGGTAAGTCGCAGTACCAATCGTAAAAAGAACACATGACGCCGCCCAAATAGTGCGCCAAGCGACTGCCGGCACAGAAGCTGACTGGACTCATCGCCGGGATTACGCTAAAGAACGCGTTCGTGTCCGGTCCGTGGTTGTAGATATTGTCCAGAAGCTTTTCGGCGATTAGATTGAGCGCTTCTTCCCAGGAAGCGCGGCGCCATTTGCCTTCGCCGCGCGCGCCGGTGCGAATCAACGGATAGCGGAGCCTCTGTGGGCTGTAAACATATTCTGTAAAGCAGCCGCCCTTCTGACAGCCGCGCGGATTGTAGTCCGGCAGGTCCTCGCTGATCCGTGGATAGTCAGCGGCCTGTTCTTCGCGAACGATCACCCCGTTGCGAACGTAGACTTTCCACGAGCACGAACCAGTGCAATTTGCAGAGTGTGTCGAGCGTACGACTTTGTCCCACGTCCAGATCTTGCGGTAGAAATCCTCCCATCCGCGGTAGGGATACGCGCGGAGCGGATCGAAATCTCCTGCGAGAGTGGTCAGAACGGGCTTCTCGTTCTTGCGGCATCCTGGAAGCAGAAGGGATGTAGTGCCTGCTGCTGCAACGTAAAGGAATCCTCGGCGGCTAATGGAGCGACTGCCTTTGTTCCTTGGGTTGGCTTTTTCTTTTGCGCTCATCGTGGAGCCTCCGCCTGCGATGGCGATTCGACAGATTCTGCCGACAACGTGGCAGGAGACGGCCCGCCGAAGGTTCGAAGGAAGGCCAGCAGGTCACCCAGTTGGGAATCACTGAATCCAGCCGCGCCCGGAACCTGTGGCTGAAAACTCGCCATCGCCGTGTTACGCCGGCCATTGCGGATGGTCGCTACAATGAATTCATCGCTGGCCGCTTTCTGAAATACAGGATTGGCGATTTCCGGAGCGATGCCTCCGTGACCGGCCATGCCATGGCAGCCCGAGCAATAGGCGGCATAAAGCGCTCCGCCCCGAGCGGCGTCTCCGCGTGGAGGAATGAGTGACGGTTTGGCTAAAGCTGTTTCCGCACGCCGAGATTCTGAAGGTTGGAGGTAATCAAGTACCGCGTTGATTTCTTCAGGTAACAGTCCCCCTGCCTGCTTTCCCCATGCCGGCATTTGCGTGCCCGGGCGGCCATTGGTGATTTGCGCTTCCAGATAAGCGCGGTCGGCTGTGGCTTGCAGCGATGCGCCGCGAATCCCGGGAACAAAACGCCTGAACGTCGTGTCCCACCGGCCGTAAGAACCCTCGCCGTGACATGCCAGGCAGTACTGTTGATAGATCTGCTCGCCTGAAAGAGGCTGTGGATGTAGCTTGTGAACTTTTTCCTCGATCTTGTCCGGGGCAAGATAGCTTTCAGGGACATCGCGCTGGCGCTGCGCGAGCATGTAAACAGTAAGAGCAAGAATCTGCGGCCCCGAAAGGGCAGGATTCTTCATTTGGCTTGCTTCCACGACTCCACCGGGATCGCGAAAATGCGCTTGATGCCAGTCCCAGGTCGTGTAAGGAGGCTTGAGACTCGTAAGGATTAACTGGTGCTTGGTCTTGGCGCCTTCGTTGTCGAGGAGGGGACCAAGCGTTCCGCCGCGTCCCCCGAGCCGATGACATCCACCGCAACTTTTCTCCTCGTAAAGCTTCTTGCCTTCCAGCACCAGTGAAACCTCTTGTTGCGGGAGCTTGCCCACATCATGGCAGGCCAGACAGGAAGATTGCGTCAGATTGTGGTCGAGGAGCGGATAATCCCAGGCCGCGTCAACGGCCATTGCGTCATGAAACGTGGTAGCCGGGCCCTGACCTTGATGGCAAACCGTGCAGCCGAATCGATCTACAGGATGATTTTTGAGAATGTTTCCAGGATGCACGGCATGAGGAAGCCGAACATCCGTCATCCGTGGGTCGTCGATTCCGTTGTGGCAAGAAACGCAGCGATCTACGGCCTTTAGCTGGGGAACGCTGATCTGTTTCAGCTCAACGCGGAAATCGCGCGCAATAGCGCGCCCGTTATCGTCCGTAGCTTTCGACTCAAGAATCGTCTGGTATTGTTTTTGAATGCGGTACCACTCCGCCAGAAAATTTTCGCGAACTGCGGCGGCAACCAGGTAGCCGATTGTCAGAAGGCTCGCCCCCAGCAGGATCCATCGGTATTTGCGTGAGGGATCATTCATGGCTCAACTCCTAGTGGACCGGCCACTGTGACGGCCACCAATAAAAGACCCAGTTCGGGCCGCGGTGCACCGTTGCGAAATACGTCAGCACCGTGAAACCAACTAAGAAGCAGGTGAACAGTGCGACAGCGGCATGCCTAACGGAGTTCTGACGCCTCAAAACCCAGAGCGACCAGGCCATGTACAGAAAAACAAGAATCGAGCCGGGATTGATCAAGATGATCCAAAGCTGATTGATGGAGGGAAACCAGCTGCGCATCCAGCCATAGTTGACCGTGAGCGCCAGCATCCCAACAACGGCCACCAGACCGACAAACAGAGACTTCCACGCGACCGTTTTTTCACCAGGCGTCCCGAACCATACACCTTCTCCGCCACTCTTCTGGTCAAGAAAGGGAATTAGGGCCAATCCGATCCAGGCAATCGCCGGAATCGCCAGCCCGCCCATAAACGCCGAGTAAGAAACAAGCTCTTGCAAGCCGAGGAAATACCAGGGAGCCTTAGCCGGATTCTCAGGGACTGCAGGATTCGCAAGCTCCTTCAAGGGAGCATCGAAGTAAAAGGCTAGGATCAGCGTAAATGCGGTTGTCAACATAAAGACAGCAAGTTCTGCCCAGAAAAGGTGCGGCCAGCTCATGACGGTGTTCTCCGGGCCGCGGTTGACGGTCGCTCGCCGCCCTTTCACAACCGCCATCAGCCCATAAGTTTTCGTGGCCAGCGGCTCGAAGACTTTTTTCATTTTGCCGCCCCACTCTGCAGGGCCACCCATGGGATCTTCCGGCCGGGCCAAGCCTCCGTCTTTGCGTATTCGCCAGAAGTGCACGCCAAGGAGCGTGATTAGTACGAGTGGAAGCACAAAAACATGAAGGATGTAGAAGCGAATCAGCGAATCCTCGCTGACAAAGTTAGCCCCAAGCAGCAGCCGGCGCTGGAAACCGCCGGGATTAAACCATTGGGTGATGCCGAGCGCATCCGTGAGCTCTCGTGGGGAATTGGCTATATTTGCGCCGATCGTCGTCGCCCAATAGGCCAGCTGGTCGTAAGGAAGTAGATATCCCGTAAAACTTAGGGCAAGCGTCATCACGAGCAAGCCGAGCCCTATAAGCCAGTTGAATTCACGCGGTTTCTTGTAGCTGCCGGTATAGAAAACCCGCGCCATGTGGAGGAAAACGGCGGCCACCATGACGTGCGCGCTCCAACGGTGAATGTTGCGAATGAAGCGGCCGGTGAAAACAACATAGTGCAGATCTTTGATGGAATCGTAGGCGAGGGCCGTGGAAGGCTTGTAATACACCATCAGTAGAACGCCGGTAACGCACAGAAGGACAAAGCTAGCCGTCGAGATGATTCCTAACCCAAGGGTAAGGCTCGGCGTAAGGCTTCGAATGTGGATGCGCACGCTATGGATGTGGAGGAAAAGATTATGAAACGTGGCCTGCGATTCTTCGCGCTCGGACTCCGGCCGGTGTCCTAGGCGGAACCATGCATCCTTTACCGTTCGCGGCAGGCGCAGCAGGTTCTGCAGAAATTCCCGCGTGCCGCCTGGCACAACGGGTTGGCTAGCTGTGCCCATGAATTCCTCCTACACGCGGAACCGCGTGCCTTCGGGTACTTCGTTGTCGGCATAAACGACCAACTGCCCATCGGCGGCCCTGCCCACTTCGAGCCAAGGAAGCGCGCGCGGCGCGGGCCCTCGGGTGACCTGCCCGACGTTGCCAAAGCGCGAGCCGTGACAGGGGCAGGCAAACCCATTTGGCGAGCGGGCGACCGAGCAGCCAAGATGCGTGCACACTCCGGAAATTGCGTACATCCCTTGCGCGTCGCGAAAGACAAAGAAGTTCGCCTCGTCCACGCGCGTCTCGCTGCCAACCGCGAACTCCTCAGGATGACCGATCTTAAAGCGGCGAACCGGCCCTGGGAGCACTGCCGGTCCGGGCAAGCGCAGCGCGCCGGCTAAGGCCATGCCAATAGCGCTGAAAAAACTTCCTAGAGCCGCGAAACTTAAGAAGCTTCGGCGCGGCACAGGAAATGGTTCGAGACGCGCAGGTTTCTTGTCGCTCAGCTCGGACATAGCTTCCACTCCTTGGCAAAAGAAAATCGTTCCATGGTAATGGCCGCCGTCGGGCAGCGCTGGGCGCATAGCCCACAGCGAATGCAGCGCTCTTCGTCCTTCAGGATGGCCGACGATTCTTCCGCTTCGTCGCCTAGAACATTTTTCATAACCGCGTCGAGTTCCGATGTGCGCTCAAGGCGATCGACGGAAACGAGCTTCAAGCAAACGGTTGGACACACATCAACGCATCCGCCGCAGAGGATGCACCGCGCGCCATCAAAAATTGTGTTAACACCGCAGTCTAAGCATCGGCCAGCTTCTTCACGAGCCTGCGTCTCCGTGTAACCCATCTCCACGAGCGCTTTCGGATCGAGGAGACGTTCTTCCGGGCTCAACGTCGGAATGTGCGCCCGCAACCGCCGTTCATAAAGCTTTTCGCGACGATACTGTTCAATCGGTGCGTGGAACTGGATTTCGTCCTGGCCGACCTCTTTTCCGGTCACGTAGCGATAGACGGAACGCGCTGCCTGCTTTCCGCTGGCAATCGCGTGAATTAGAAGTTTTGGGCCATAGGCGATGTCCCCCGCGACAAATATGCCGGGAGCGGACGTCTGGCCGGTCTCAGGATCATTAACGATCTGTTGCGCAGATCGCATCTCGATGCCGTCACGCGCTGGGTCAAGGAAGCGCAAATCGGCCGACTGGCCCACGGAAAGAAGCACTGAGTCACATTCGAGGACCAATTCTTTGGAGTCGTCGAATTTTGGCGCGAATCGGCGGTTCTCGTCGTATACAGATACGCAGCGGACAAATCGCACTCCGCGCACGAACTTTCGGCCTTCTACTTCGTAAAGGAGGATTTCACGTGGCCCCCAGCTGTTGTGGCGAAGTACTCCTTCTTCTGAGCCCTCGATGATTTCAACCGTGTCGGCGGGCATTTCCTCCAAAGATTCGAGGCAAACCAGATTCACTTCCTTCACTCCGCGTAAGCGCGCCGCGGTTCGCGAAACGTCGTACTCTTCTTGCCTCAGGACCGTTCGCGCCACGTCGTAAGCTACGTTGCCGCCGCCGATGACAACGACTCGCGATCCAAGTTCCACCTGTTTTCCAAGCGCAACATCGCGCAGAAAGTCCACTCCGCCGAATACTCCGATAGCGTCGGCGCCAGGGATAGGCAGCGGACGCGACCGCTTCGCCCCAACCGCGATAATGACCGCGGCAAACTCTTTGCGGAGTTGTTCAAAGGAGAGGTCTTTTCCGATTTCGGTGTTGCAGCGGATCTCTACGCCCAGTGCTTCAATGACCGCAACCTCGGCGCGGATCAAGCTTGTGGGCAAGCGATAATCGGGGACTCCTGTGTACAGCATTCCCGCCGGCACAGATTCCATCTCAAAAATGGTCGGACGAAATCCCATCAACGCAAGGTCGTGGCCGGCTGCAAGGCCTGCAGGCCCGGAGCCGATAATGGCGATGCGCTCGCCTCTTGGTTTCGGATAATCCTGCTTTGCAAGGAAATTGAGGAGGAGTTGCAGCTCTTCCTGGTCATCGCAAACGCGGGAACTGCTCTTTCTTGTCACAAAGGAAAACTGTTCTTTTGCGGGATCATTCCTTGCTTCCGGCCCTAATCGCTCACAAGCGAATCGCTTCAGGGCGCGAATTGCAATCGGTTGATCGATTGTTCCTCTCCTGCAGGCGGCTTCGCAGGGTGCGCCGCAAATCCGTCCACAAATGGAAGCCAAGGGATTTGGCCCGCGGGCAATAAGATAAGCGAGTTCGTAGTCGCCGTCCGCAACGGCCCTGACGTATCCTCGCGCATCCGTATGTACGGGACAGGCAAACTGGCATTTGATTTGTTCGCGCCAATACGCTTCGTCAGCGATCCGGACGCGATAGGCTAAGCCCACAGCCACTTACCCCCGGCGCGCAAAGTATGGCTAATTCACGCATGCCGGCAACCGTCTTGCTGTGATCAGGGGCACAGCCCGATGTGATCTCTCCTAACTTGTCTGATATATCTATTAAGGTGACGTTAATGCGCTAAAAGCGATCTCGACCGAGTCTTTCCATAGAGAACCGCCTTCCAGATACGTTCCAGTTGGGCCGGCTCCCCCGGCTCACCACTTCAACGCCTGTGTAATCAATAGATTACGGCGATCTTTGGTTCAGCAAGACTCCAGGTAAGTTCCAACGCGCTGCGGTACTGTAGGCGGGTGGGAATGGAAATCACCTTCCGGTCGAGAGAGCGAAAAAAGTCAGATTCGCGGGCAAACAAAGTTCAGCTTGTGTCACAAATGATCGAAAGCACTCCAAAGGCGAGATAGCGTGGGGTGCAAATTAAGCAATTTACTTATGCACGTTCGGGTGTTTACCTGATTGCGAGTGTCCGGACCTTAAGAACTCTCGACGGTCCAAATGCATTGAAACCAACCAAAAAACAGTCAAACCACTATTGCAGAATGGCATTAAAGAGCCTGCGCAGACTTTGCCGAAAGAAACAAGAGGGGAATGTTGAAAGCTAGCCTCTCAAGACCTAGTTTCCTGCAATTTACTACTGCCACATCTTCGGGTGCTCAGACCATTCTTCGGGCTGCTGTTGAGGGCGCTTTGATTTTGACACCAGAAGTGCAGAAGCTATTATGGATGACGCCCCGCCAACATATTTTCGCGCGTACCGGGGTGATGATGCCTTTGGAAATTACACAGCGGGAAATGAACGGCATCTACCTTCTGGCCCTCAAAGGGAGCCTTGTGCTCGGAGAAGAGAGCAGCGGGTTTCGCACAACGATTGACAATCTTCTCTCATCGGGCGCGACTAGAGTTGTCGTCAATCTCGAACACGTCAATTATGTTGACAGCGCGGGCCTCGGCGCACTGATCGAAGCGCATCGAAAGACAAAAGCCAATGGCGGACGGCTTAAGCTTTCGAATCTCGGTCCGAACTTCAAGCATGCCCTGGAGATCGCTAGACTCTTGCCTATATTTGAAACTTGCCCAACCGAAGCGGCCGCTATCGCCGGTTTCTAACAAACTGCAAAAAAAAACCATTCGCGTTGAAATAGGCAACGATCGCTCTGGCCGACACAGACTTGCCGGGTAACTGAACTTACGAGACAACTTGAGTATCTTGCGATTGATCCCGTAATGGGGCTGTCCTCGCGAGCACCATCAGCAGAGACCAACAAAGCGATACGCGATTCAGGATGGCTAGCAGTAATCGGCTGGGGCGAGTAACAGCTAGCCCGCACGTTGCGCGGAATCGGCTGCGAATCCTACGCTCATAATGAAATTATTTCTTATGAAAGGAGAACAGCCGTGAACTGGACTGAATTTTTGAAGAAAGAGATGCAAATAACTTACGGAACCACTGCTCGGTTGCTGGATAAAGTCGATCCGAACAGTCTTGGTTGGAAACCAGCGACCGGTTCCAACTGGATGACGGTCGGCCAACTCCTCAAACACATCACGAACGCTTGTGGCGCCTCGTGTAAGGGCTTCGTTTTGGGCGATTGGGGCCTTCCGGCAGGCAAGAAACCGGAAGATCTTTCACCCGAACAAAACCTACCTCCTGCTGAAAAGCTGCCTATCGTGGAGAGTGTCGACGCGGCCAAGAGGCTTCTCGAAGAAGATCACGCGTTAGCCTTGCAGATGATTGATAGAGCTGGCGAGCATGACTTAGAGAGTAAGGAAATCGTGGCTCCATGGGCTCCCGGCATATTTATGCCCCTTGGCCAACATCTCCTTCGGATGATCCAGCACCTCGACCGGCACAAGAGTCAGCTCTTCTATTACTTGAAACTTCAAGGAAAGCCTGTCAACACAGCCGACCTGTGGGGCCAATCCTACGCGTAGGCATTTCATTTTGAACCGCCAAACCTCGTTCGACGAACGGGTTGTCGGCCACGCGGAAATTGGCGCAGATAGACATACAGCAGATCGGGCAGTGCCGGAATCTTGTCCGGTAAAGACTGCCGGGAATTGGCCATCTCCAACTGACAATGCCGATGTAAACTTCTTGCGGAACGGATTGAGCAATTCGAAACTCCGGGAGCAACTTCTATGCGGAAAATCACTCCACATTTGTGGTTCGACAAAGAGGCAAAAGAGGCGGCTGAACTTTACACTTCTCTCCTTCCAAACTCAAAGATCACAAATGTAAGAACTCTTCATAACACGCCGTCAGGGGATTGCGACGTGGTGTCGTTCGAGCTTTCGGGACAGCCATTCATGGCCATAAGCGCCGGACCATTTTTCAAGTTCAATCCGTCGGTTTCTTTTCACCTGAAATGTAAAACAAAAGACGAAGTCGATGCGATCTTCGAGAAACTTTCTCACGGCGGAAAAGTCCTCATGCTCCTTGGCAGCTATCCCTTCAGCGAGCGCTACGGCTGGGTGGAAGACAAGTACGGTCTCTCCTGGCAAGTGATTTTTACAGGCGAGCTCGAGATGAAGCAAAGGATCACTCTCGCGCTTATGTTTGTAGGTAGTGTCTGCGGCAAGACAGAAGAGGCGGTCAATTTTTATACAGAGGTTTTCAGGAATTCACCCGCCGGCGTTGAAGGAAGTACGAACGCGAACATACTTGCGCGTTATGGAAAGGGCGAAGATCCGGACAAAGAAGGAACAGTAAGGTATGCCTCGTTCACGCTTCTCGGCCAGGAGTTCGGGGCTATGGACTCTGCTCGCGAGCACAAATTCGCCTTCAACGAGGCGATATCGTTCATGGTTCCCTGCGATACGCAGCGAGAAATCGATTATTTTTGGGAAAGGCTTTCCGCTAATGCGAACGCCGGACAGTGCGGTTGGCTCAAAGACAAATACGGCCTCTCCTGGCAGGTCACTCCCACGCTCCTAAACGAGATGTTGGGCGGCAACGATATGGAAAGAACGGCGCGGGTAACCCAGGCCTTTCTCAAAATGAAAAAGTTCGATATCGACGCACTGAGACGCGCTTACGAAGGAAAATAGGAAGGGCCCCAGCGGAGGTTGCAGGCTGCTAGTTTGGGGCCACTGGGTTTTAGGGAACCTCTGGCGGTTTGTTCCGTATTCCTCGTATTAGGCGAATTTGTCTGGTTGAATCAGGCAATCGAGGTGTGGACATGCTCAAGGTGTCGTCACTTTTTGTCTCACTCTTCTTTCTAGTTTTTTCCGGAATCGTGTCGGCGAATAGCTCTCGCGCAATGCAAGCACAAGACGAAGGGCGTCCATCTAACGCTGGTGTCTCCGGCCGTTGGATCATCACTGCGGACGTTTACGGGACACCGCTTTTTTACCAACTGCATTTGAAGGAAGAGGCGGGAAAACTTACCGGAGATTTTGGCGGCGACAAGCTCGAGGGAACGGTCACGGGCAATGCGATCCATTTTGTTGCCAAAGACGACCAGGGCGGCACAGAAGAGTGCACAGCCACGGTGAAAGACGGAACGATGTCCGGAACATTCGTGTTCACCGACGCTGGCGACCCGACGCGTCCGGAAAAACACGCCTTCACCGCCACTCTCGCGCCAGAGCGGCGGACCGGGCCGGCGAAACGGCACGAACTCACCCCAATGGTGTTTTACCGCCAATTTTCCGCGGCCAACAAACCGGTGTTGACCGTTTCTCCGGGCGACACGGTCCATACGACGACCGTGGATGCAGGCGGAACGGATGAAAAAGGCGTGACTCGCGTACTCGGCGGGAATCCGGAAACAGGACCGTTCTACATCGAGACGGCGATGCCGGGCGACACCCTGGTTGTGCATCTGACACGCGTGCGGCTCAATCGCGATTGGGCCATCAGCGATGATGGGATCGTCCCGCGCGGACTGGACACCAACCTTGCCGTGAAGCTAAAAGACGCTGGCAAATCCGTGCGATGGCATCTGGACACAGCGCACGGCGTGGCGACCTTGGAGAAGCCATCTGAACATTTAGCGCATTATTCCGTGCCGCTGCGACCGATGCTGGGATGTGTAGCGACAGCTCCGCCTCCTGCAGCAGCCGCTCCGGGGACCGGTGACTCGGGGGCCTTTGGTGGGAACATGGATTTTAATGAAGTGGCGGAGGGCGCGACGATCTATTTGCCAGTGAGGACGCCAGGCGCCCTGCTTTATCTAGGCGACGGCCACGCGGCGCAGGGCGACGGCGAATTGAACGGCAACGCGCTTGAGACCTCCATGGACGTAGAGTTTACCGTGGACGTGATCCCCGGGAAACGCGTACTTGGACCGAGATTGGAGTCGGCAACACACATCATGGCCGTGGGATTGGATGGGTCGATTGATGATGCGTTCCGCGACGCAACGGCAAATATGGCGGCATGGCTTGAGGAGAAATATGCATTGACGCCGCCGGAAGTGGCGGAAGTTCTGGGTACATCGGCGGAGTATAAGGTAAGCGAGGTTGCTGACCGCAACGCTGGCGTAGTGCTGAAAATTAACAAGGAACGCCTGCAGGCTCTGCCGGCAGCCCCTGCGAGGTAAGTCAGCGTCGTGACGATTCAAATTCCTGGTAATCCAAGGAGGGGCCTGCTCGTCAAAAGGCGCATGCCTTAGGAAGTCAAAGCGCAAGCGTATCGGATGAAGTGCTCTAACCAGCGGGTCTCGACGATCTCAAGACTTTCGGTGACTCCCTGGAAGCTGTAAGTTAGACAAGAGCAACCCCGAAAAGGCCGCGATCCCCGCGCTCGACGGTTTTCACTTTTGGCACGCTTTCGTCGGACCTTCCCTTACGCGAGGCCAGTTCGTAAACGCCAGTAATGAGGTGGGCACACATGCCCTATGTGTCAATTGCCTGACCCAAACAACTCACCCATTCTGAAAAAGCAGAAAGGCGTCCTCGAAGCGCTGACAGCGTAGTTCTACAAACAGCCAAGCCATTGTCACGCCCACTTGGGAGCGTGGAGCCTGATGCGTCGGGGTGAGCCCCATGGCACTCCGCCGGAGAGTCAAGTGACCGGAGTGGGTCCAAGGAGAACGAAAGTGACCAAAGTTGCCTCCAGAGTTTTTTTCGTTGCTTATCTTCTCATCGTTTGCCTCATCGCCACCGCATGCAGCGGCGTTAAGGGAGGTACCACCGGGGGAACTGGAGGTACGGGAGGCACCGGGGGCACGGGAGGTGGCGGGACGGGGGGTGGTGGAGGGACTGGCGGTGGTGGCGGAACCTCATCTGGGCCGTTCACTATCGGCGGGAGCGTTGTTGGTCTTCAGGGGTCGGGCATGGTGCTCCAGGACAATGGCGGTGACGATCTTACCATTACGGGCACTGGCACCGTTAGCTTTACGTTCAAAACCGCAATCGCCAGCGGAGGGACTTACAGCGTCACCATCAAGACGCAACCCTCGAATCCGAGCCAAGTGTGCAGCGTCACAAACGCTTCCGGAACAGCTACTGCGAACGTGACGAACGTCCAGGTAAGCTGCGCTGCCACTTATACCGTTGGCGGGAGCGTTTCAGGGTTGCAGGGGACAGGCCTTGTTTTGCAGGACAATGGCGGAGACGATCTCACCGTCACGGGCACGGGTACCGTCAGCTTCACCTTTGCGACAGCTCTTCTTGCCGGAGCCAATTACGCCGTAACGATAAAGACGCAACCGTCGAACCCCACTCAAGTTTGCACGGTAACTAACGGTACGGGCACGATCGTCGGTAGCGTAAACAACGTTCAAGTCTCTTGCGCACAGCCAAAGTTTCCCATTGGCGGCACGGTCGTTGGGCTCGTCGTCGCCCCGGGTGATACGCTCGAATTACAAGACAACGCCGGCGACAATCTCTTTGTAACAGGCGATGTGGACTTCACCTTTCCGACTGAATTCACCTTTGGCACAACCTACAACGTAAGTCTGTTTCTGCCGCCGACGAGCCAGCCGCAAAGCTGCAACATATTCAACGCTACGGCGGTGGTCACGGGGATCGTTTCTAATGTGATCGTCGATTGCCAGCATAACGATTGGGCCTGGATGTTCCCAGGACCATCAGCTCCTACACTCAACCAATACGGAACTGCGAAGCTACCTAGTTATTTGAATGGAAAGCCCATCCCCGCACCGCCTTTTACCGATTCGAACTCGAATACACCGGGCGGCAGAGACTTTCCCATGGCTTGGACCGACAAGAGTGGGAACCGGTGGCTGTTTGGCGGGTTCGGCTTTGAAGTTACCCATGATGGTACCGACGGCATACCCGGACTGTTGAACGATATGTGGGTTTGGCCAACGAATCCGAGCACAGGTTTAGACGATGGCTGGTGGATTCCAGGCGCTTGGATACCGGCGAATCTGCCGATTGTCTTCGACAGTGTTGAAGATACCTATACAGCGGATATCAAGCCGCTCCAGTTCAAGAACAGCGGCGCCGTCTATGGCACTTTAGGTGCCGGCACATCGTGCGCATTTCCTGCTGGCTCCTGTACCGTGCCCGGGGCACGTTGGGGCGGCATCACTTGGACTGACACCGCAGGCAACCTTTGGATGTTCGGCGGCCAAGGGGACGGACTCCTGAACGACATCTGGGAATTTGATCTCACTTCCGGCCCTTGCTCTTGGGACACGACACATGGCACGGAAACTTTCACGAATTGCAAGTGGATATGGCAGGGAGGGTCGAACTCGCCCGATCAGCCCACGACCGCCACGTTGCCCGGTGGACGCTGGGGTGCTGCCAGCTACACTGACGCCGCTGGCAATGTTTGGATGTTTGGCGGGCAAGGCGTGGACTCGGCGAATACTGTTGGTCTCCTGAACGATCTCTGGAAATACAACACCGCTACTAACACCTGGACTCTAGTCTCCGGTACCACGTCGGCCAACCAGAATGGCGTTTATGGCACGCAGGGCACTGGAGCGACCGGAAACGCTCCCGGCGGCCGCCAAACGGCGGTGCTCTGGGTCGATAACTCCGGAAACATTTGGCTATTCGGCGGTTTCGGGTTGGACTCGAAGGGCACCAGTGGTACGACCATTACTGGGTCGGTTCAGATTGGATCGGTTCTCAATGATCTGTGGAAGTTCGACCCAGTAGCTGGCCAGTGGACATGGGTTTCAGGCAGCAATCTGGCCAACCAGAACGGTGTGTACGGAACGCAAGCCATCTCGAACGCGACAACCAACGCGGCGGCCACGAATGTTCCCGGCGCCCGATGGGGATCGTTGGGTTGGACCAATCCCGATGGCAATCTGTTCCTCTTTGGAGGCTTTGGTTATGGTTCCAATGGAACACAGCCCACTGGCTTCCTGAATGACGTTTGGGAGTATCAGCTGAGCACCGGCGAGTGGATTTGGTGGAAAGGTTCCGTAGACGCCGATCAACCCGGGACTTACCTCACCAATCCTGTCAGCTACTTCCAGCTGAGCTACGTGAATAACGCCGTGGGAGCGCGCCGGGGCGCGGCCCACTGGGCACCAGACCCCTTCGGGTTTGTTTACGTGTTCGGCGGGGAAGGTTACGCCGCCGCCGGGGGCCCGTATGGCGAACTCAACGATGTCTGGCACTACCTGCCGTTCCCAACAAACTAGGCTAGATGGGCGGTTTTCCGCCGAGGCGCGGCGGACTGGGTTTTGCCAGCGACCTCACCTGAGTTGGAGAACTCAGACTGACTTAGTCTCAAGCCAGCCGGGAACTAAAACAGTTCCCGGCTGATTGCTTTGTGGAGGAGGGAAACGCTAGACCCAGTGTTAGAAAATCGAAATGGGCCTTCGAGGATTCGGAAGGAAACGAAGAAATGACGTGAGCCCGTCTGTTTTTCTTGCGCGGCTAAAACACAGTCGGGTATATTCCTGCTTTCAGGCTGCGGTAAACTCCTGCAGTACCGACCTTTGTCTTCAACAAAGCAAAATCAACGATGAACGGTTGGGGGGATCAGACCGCTTCGGCCACGCCCCAGGGCTAAACTCGTCCCTCGAGCTTTACGAGTTGCTGCCAGATTCAAGCCTTTCGAGTAAGGCGTGAAGAGTTCCTCCGCGGTACAACACCGCACCGATGAGCGTCCCGAGCGTGTTCGTGAAAATATCTGTCGTGCCGGAGTCTCGCATGGGGATGTAAAGCTGGAGGATCTCGATCGTTAAGCTAAAAACTGCCCCCAGAATGACAGTTGCAACTACTGTTTTTTTTCTTGGTGATCCAGCAGACAAATACATGCAAAAGAAAAACCCGAATGGGACAAATCCAGCGATGTTGATGAGAACGTCTCGAAGATAACCGCGGTTGAAGGCGAACTCTTGCCATGGGGCTTTCAACAATGGCTTGTAGGGGATACGAAAACTCTCAGGAATAACTAGGTCAGGCCCATTGCTGATCTGGTTGTGCGCGATATTTCCTGCTTGCTCTTCGAAGACATAAAGGGCCGCGGGGTGGTCATTCTTAATAACTTCCGTACGTCTGTTGAGCCAAGCCTGATAATGTTCCGACACTTGGGCTGCAGGGACTTCTCGGTCGAAGAGGGCCATTCCCAATATCTTTCCACGCCACATGTCATAGGTGACAGCAGAGCTGGCGAAGATGAACTGGCCGGAGAAGTCCTTGGCCGTAACCTTAAAGGTCGAGGACTTTTCTAATGGCACGCCATTCAGATAGACAGTTGTGCCTTCAGTCCCGGAACTGATAACAATGAAACTTGGCCTGTGGACTTGAAATGCATGCGGAACCCACATCGCCGTCATTCCGGAGTGACGGCTACTAGGAAACGCCTCTTGCAAAATCAACAAGGAATCGTGAGATTGGCGAAGACGAAATTGATCCGGGTTTGCTGAGGAGGAAAAGGCCAGCAGTGCGGTCGAATACTTTTCCTGAGATGGTTCGAGCCATATCTCCAGACTGGCGCCTGCGGGCGACTCGGAGTCTGGGAATCGGAATTTCTCTGAACTCCAGATAATGCCCGGGACACCAAAACGGAGGCCATTCTCATTCCCTAACCAAGCCACATGATTCGCGGGATGGGGATTAAAGGGCCAAAAGGCAGCCGCGATCATGGCGCCCAAAATAAGCAGGCATATCAGCGCATTGACCCTTTTCTCAGTCACTCTTCGGAACGCAGAGAGGTTCATCGGTCAGAGATTTCTCGTCGTCGTGAAAAGGGTCGTTCTCGGTCACCTCATTACATCCTATCATTTCATGTGCCAGCCCGACTTCCCACGGCGCAGTAGTTTCGGGAGCGTCATGGAAGTCATTGCAAACTGGACTTCCCCATCTTCCTCATCTAGTGAATGACCAAACTCCCGACACAGGCATTTGTGACTCGCGTCACAATCTTCTGAAACGGGGCGCTCTAGAGTGGTTGCATGGGCAGGAAGGCTAACGGCGCGGCGTCCGACGCAGTGTTTCATCTTCATGAAATCACAAAAGTCTACCGCATGGGAGATGTGGACGTTCATGCATTGCGTGGCGTGACCTTGGACCTTCTTCCAGGGGAGCTTGTGGTGCTTCTAGGTCCATCCGGAAGCGGCAAATCGACTCTCCTAAATATCCTTGGAGGTCTCGACGTACCGACCAGCGGCGAAGTCCACTATAAAGACCACAATCTGACGGCAGGAACGCGCGAGGAGTTGACCCGGTTCCGGCGGGAACACATTGGTTTCGTCTTTCAATTCTACAATTTGATTCCTAGCCTGACCGCGCTTGAGAACACGGAATTGGTAACGGAAATCTCAAGCAATCCTCTGAACGCAGAGGAGTGTTTGCGCTTGGTTGGGCTCGGCGAGCGGCTGCATCATTTCCCGGCTCAACTTTCCGGCGGAGAGCAGCAGCGGGTGGCCATCGCGCGTGCGGTGGTGAAGAGGCCGGAAATCCTTCTTTGTGACGAGCCTACCGGTGCTCTGGACTATGCCACCGGCAAACTAGTCTTGGACATTCTCGACCGCGTAAACCGCGAATTGAAAACAATCACTGTGGTGATTACCCATAACGCAGCGATCGCGGCCATGGCCGATCGAGTCCTTCGCATCAGCAGCGGCCAAATTAGCGACATCCACATCAACGAAAGACGCGCTTCGCCGTCGGAATTGGCGTGGTGAATGCGAGTAAGCGTTCTTGATCGAAAGCTTTTGCGGGACTTATGGCACCTTCGCGGGCAGGTCTTCACCGTCGCACTCATTGTGGCTTGCGGAATTGCAACGTATGTCACCATGCGGGGCGCCTATGAATCGATCGAAAGAGCCCAAAACGATTACTACGCCAAGTACCATTTCGCCGATGTCTTTGCACAACTAAAGCGCGCTCCCAACAGTCTTGCAGACCAGATCGCTAAGGCCCCTGGCGCGGCTGTCGTGGAGACACGCGTTGTCGTCGAGGTCAATCTCGATATTCCCGGCCTGGAAGAACCAGCGATCGGTCGAATCATCTCCCTTCCTGAAGATCGCAGGCCGTTACTAAATGACGTTTATTTGCGAAGAGGACGGTACATCGAAGCGGGCAGGAGCGATGAGATTCTGATCAGTGAAGCATTTGCGAGCGCCAATGGACTGGCCATCGGCAGCACCATTGGGGCTGTCATCAACGGGCGGTGGGAGCGGTTGCGCATCGTGGGGATAGCTCTTTCGCCCGAATATGTGTACGAGATCCGCGGCGCTGAGGTTTTCCCGGATAACAAGCGCTTTGGCGTCCTGTGGATGAGCCGCAAAGCGCTTGGACCGCTTTTCAACATGGAGGGGGGCTTCAATGACGTATCTCTTACGTTGTCACCGGGAGCTAGCGAGCCCGGCGTGATCAAAAGACTCGACTACCTTCTGGAACCCTATGGAGGCCTGGGGGCATTTGGGCGGGAAGACCAAATCTCGAACCGATTTTTGTCGGATGAAATCGCGCAGGACCGCATCACGGGCATCTTCGTGCCATCCATCTTTCTGGGAATCGCTGCCTTCTTGATCCACGTGGTGCTTTCACGTCTGGTCAGCACGCAAAGAAACCCAATCGGGCTGCTGAAAGCGTTTGGCTATTCTGACTTGGCGGTGGGAATGCATTATCTGAAATTTGCTCTGGTGGCAGTGCTTGTGGGAGTGGGAATCGGCACTCCCGTTGGGATTTGGCTTGGGCGTGGGCTCGCGCACATGTACCAGGACTTCTTTCGTTTTCCCGAGCTGACGTTTGTGGCTGGATGGCCTCTCCTGGGATGGAGCATCGCCATCAGCGGCGGCGCAGCCTGCCTTGGAGCCCTCTCGGCACTCAGTTCGGCGGTAGCGATGCCGCCAGCTGAAGCGATGCGGCCCGAGGCGCCTCCCCGCTTCCATGAAGGGATCACCGAGAGAGTTGGGCTGACGAAATTATTGGCGCTTCCGACAAGGATGATTCTGAGAAACCTTGAGCGCCGGCCGTGGAAGGCAGTGCTCAGCGTACTTGGAATGTCCTTCGCTGTGGCCATTCTTCTCGTGGGTTTCTATTTCTATGATGCGATCGACTACCTCGTTCGCGTGCAATTTCAAACAGCGCAGCGAGATGACGTAACGGTGACGCTCAACGAACCGCACGGAGAGCAAGCCCGGTACGATATGGAGCATCTCACAGGAGTAATGCACTCGGAGCCGTTTCGCATTGTGCCCGCGCGGCTCCGCTTTGCTCATCGCTCGCGGCGAGCGGCACTGCAAGGACTCGAGATTGGTGGAGACTTGCGCCAGGTCGTGGATCGCAACCTGGCAGTGGTCCGCCCGACGAGCGACGGAGTATTGCTAACGAAAAAGCTCGCCGAGATTCTTGACGCTTCTCCTGGCGACACCATAACCGTCGAAGTCTTGGAGGGAGCACGGCCAGTGCGTCAGTTGGCCGTTACCGGAGTGGTGGATGAACTGATCGGACTCTCCGCTTACATGGAACTTGGGGCATTGAATCGGCTCATGCGGGAAGGACCAACAATCTCTGGCGCGTATCTTGCGGTGGATGCCACCGCACTTCCGCGCCTGTATGCGGAATTGAAGAGAACTCCGGCGGTTGCCGGAGTCGGCGTACGCGAAGCCATGCTCGCGAGCTTTTACCAAACGATCGCCGAAAGCATGCGTATTTCCACTTTTGCCTTGGTATTGTTTGCATGCGTGATTGCCATCAGCATTGTCTACAATGGCGCGCGTGTCGCCCTTTCGGAGCGTGGACACGAGCTTGCTTCTTTACGCGTACTGGGATTTACGCAACGCGAGATTGGCCTGATGCTACTGGGAGAACAGGCTTTGTTGACGGTTTTCGCGATACCGTTGGGATTTCTGCTAGGGTATGGAATCTGCGCCGCGCTTACCGCCGCCATGCAAACGGACCTTTATCGGATGCCCTTGGTACTGAATCCAAACACGTACGCGATCGCCGTTTTGATTGTGAGTTTGGCGTCCGTCGGAACGGGTTTGCTGATCTACCGCAGGCTCAAATTCATGGATTTGGTGGAAGTGCTGAAAACGAGGGAATGACGTGGCTGAACGAGGTCGAAGGCGGCGATGGATCTGGGCTGCAGCGATTGTGGCAATGGCTGCGCTCATCGCGCTCATCTTGCAGCCCAAGAAAGTTCCCGTGGAAACGGCTCGGGCTTTACGCGGCTCTTTGCGAGTTACCGTGGACGAGGACGGTGAAACGCGTGCGCACGACCGCTTTGTTGTGGCCGCTCCCATCCCGGGACGATTGCTGCGCGTGGAGTTGGAAGAGGGAGACGCGGTTTCCGAAAACGCTATCGTGGCCGTGATCGATCCTTTGCCTCTGAATCAACAGCAGCGCGAAGAAGTATTGGCGCGCATCTCCGCAGCGGAAGCCACAAAGCGCCAAGCCGATGCTCGTGTGGCCCACGCTCAAGCAGACTACGAACAGGCAAAGCGCGATCGCATACGCGCGGAACAGTTGGCACGGGAAAAAGTGATCTCGGCTCAAGCGTTAGAGCAGGCCAGCAACGCGGAGATCACCGGAGAGGAAGAATTGCAAGCCGCGAAATTCAGTGCCCAGGCCGCAGCTTACGAAGTAAAGGTTGCGCGGTCCGGCTTAGTAGGATTCAACAACGGTAGCCAAGGCCACAAAGTGATTTCGCTCCGCTCTCCCATAGCAGGCAAGGTCCTGCATGTGGTGGAGAAGAGCGAACGTGTCGTGACGGCAGGAGCGCCGCTGGTGATTCTCGGCGATCCTAAGAAAATCGAGATTGTGACGGACGTTCTTACGACCGATGCGGTGAATATCAAGTCAGGAGCGCCGGTTTTTCTCGAAGGCTGGGGTGGCGATCACGCGTTACGGGCAAAAGTTAGACTTGTAGAGCCCGCGGGATTCACGAAGATTTCCGCTCTGGGCGTGGAAGAAAAGCGGGTGAACGTAATCGCGGATTTTGTGGACTCGCCCAACGGGCTTGGTGATGGATTTCGCGTGGATGCGCGTATTGTGACCTGGGAGGGAGACGGGGTGCTGAAGATTCCAGTGAGCGCCGCATTTCGGAATGGAGATGCGTGGGGAGTGTTCGTGAATCAGGGCGGACGCGCGCGGCAACGCAGGATCGAGATTGGCCACCGAAATCAAACAGAAGCGGAAGTGATCCTCGGGCTTACCGAAGGAGAAGAAGTGATTCTTCATCCCTCCAATCAAATCCGCGAGGGTGCACGAGTGCGTGCGGCAAAATAGTCGCCCTAATCGCTTCCGCGCCGGGGCGTATCTGAGGCTCCGCCGGCGCCGCCGGAATCGCGGTTCGTGGCGTCCCAAGCTTTCCGCGTCAACTGCTGGATCGGCTCCAATTTCTTCTTCGCCAGCAACTTGTTCACGGCTGGGAGTTCCTTCGCAACGAGGCTGTCGAATTCGACTTCCACGTCGCCCAATTCTTTCTTTAGCGAGTCGATGCGCGCCACTTGATAGTCGGCCGGACGTCCTTCGTAAGACACCAAATCGCCGTAAAGGCCCGTGGTTTTCTCACGGATGCGCTCTTCACCGGTGACCGCTCCGCCTTCTTTGGTGGCGACTATCTTCTTGCGCAGTTCATCCACTTGTTGCGAAAGGTCTTGCAGGCGCTTGGTGAAAGCTGCGTCCCCCTTCACCCTTCCGCTGCGCTCGGCAAGCGCATCCCGGACGCTGTTGATGCGGTCGACGTCAAAGCTCATGTCGCCAAGTAAGTTGTAGACACGCATGGCTGCATCTAGCTCCGCCTTGCGATCTTCCAGGCTGAATTTAGCGCGAGGATCGAGCGTCACCACAAGCTGAGTGGTGTACGTCTCGTTTCCTCGCATCATTTTCACAGTGTAAGTGCCAGGCAGGACTCTTGGACCTTGCGCAGCCTCGAATGCTGCGGTGGCTGCCGGCGGAACGCGAGGCGCTTTGATCCGCATCGGCCATTCTACGCGACTGATGCCGCGGCGGCTGTTCGGCGGCAGAGTGTCCACGAGCTTTCCTTGCGCGTCGAAAATCTCGAGTTTCATCTTTCCAAAAATGTGGCGCTTCTTCTGATAATAAGTGATGACTGCTGCATCCGGCGGATTCGGGCCCGTGAAAGCCGCGCTTCCGTCCACCCAGCCTCCGCTCGCTTGCAGCCTCTGCTGTGTGGGCTTGGCCGAAAGGAACGCCGCGTCTTGTCCCATGACCTCAGGTGTCAGCTTTCGTAGCGGCGTGATGTCGTCCACGATCCAAATGCCGCGGCCGTGCGTGGCAAGTACCAGATCGGATTCGCGGGGGTGCACTACGATGTCGCGGACGGCAACGCTCGGAAAGTCGTGGCCTTTGTACTGCGCCCAATGCCTTCCGCTATCAAGAGAAATCCATAAGCCAAACTCCGTACCTAAATACAGAAGGTTCTGCGCAACCGGATCTTCCTTTATGACATGCGCGTAGCCTCGCACGCCGCTGTCGGGCACAACGATGGAGGTCCAAGTCTTGCCGTAATCCGTCGTTCTGTAAACGTGCGGCTCCATGTCGCCAAAAGTGTGGCGATCAAAGGCAGCGTACGCGGTTGCGGGGTCAAAGAGTCCCGCCTCGACCCAGGAAACCCAAGAGAATTTTGGCAGGTTCGGCAAGTTGCCGACAACATTGTTCCAGGATTTTCCGCCGTCGCGGGTCAATTGCAAGTTGCCGTCGTCGGTGCCCACCCAGATGGTCTGCCCATCGCGCGGCGATTCGCTGATCGAGTAAATCGTCGTGTGCATTTCGGCGTATGAATTGTCCACGGTAACGCCGCCGGATTCCTCCTGTTTCTGCTTTTCTGGATCGTTCGTGGTCAAGTCGGGAGAAATGCGGTCCCAGGTTTGACCGTGGTCGCGTGAGCGGAAGAGAAATTGCGCGCCAACATAAATCGTGCCTTTTTCGTTGGGGCTCATGTGAATCGGTGTATTCCAATTGAAACGCAGCTTTCCTTCTCCGTAGTTGGGCTGCGGTTTGATGGGCCGCCCTTCGAGCGTAGTAAGGTTCACCCGGCCGATATATCCGCCTTGTGATTCCGCATAGACATAGTTTGGGTCCGCTGGATCGGGAAACGCCCAGAAGCCGTCTCCGCCAAAAAGATTTTCCCAGCGGCTGTTGGAAATGCCGCCTGGGTATTGCGTGTCACCCATCCAAACGCTGTTGTCCTGAAGCCCGCCGAAAACGTGATACGGATCAGCATTGTCCACACTCACGTGATAGAACTGAGAAATCGGCAAGTTATTGCCCTTCCACCAAGTGTTTCCGCTATCGTAGGAATACCAGAGGCCCCCATCATCGCCAGCGATGAGATGATCGGTATTGTCGGGATTCACCCAGATAGTATGAAAATCGCCGTGGGCGCCATTGCCAATACCGCTAAAACTCTTTCCGCCATCTTCACTCATAATCAAAGTGAGATCTGGCTTGTAGATTTTGTTTTCATTTTTGGGATCAACGATCAAATTTGCAAAATAAAACGGACGCCACACCATCCAGTTGCTGCGGTCGCCTTCTTGCCATGTTTTTCCGCCGTCATCGGAACGAAACAGTGCGCTGCGCGTCGATTCGATCAGAGCGTAAACGACGTCTGGCTTCGAAGGAGCAATGGCCACGGCGATTCGCCCCCAGGGTTTTGCCGGCAACCCTTTGGCGCTCTTTTCATCGAGCTCTTGCCAGGTTGCTCCGCCGTCCGTGGTCTTGAAAAAACCGCTCCCGCTCGGCGCCGTTGGGCTTTCTCCTCCCGACCGGAACGTCCAACCTTTTCGCCGGAAATCCCACATGCCCGCAAACAGCACCTTGGGATCCTGCGGACTCATTGAAATCATCGAGCAGCCGGTCGACGGATTGGGGCCTTTCAGAATCTTGTTCCAGGTCTTCCCGCCATCGGTTGTTTTGTAAACTCCGCGGTCCTCACTGTCGCTCCAGAGCTTTCCCGGGACACACACATAAACGATGTTGCTGTTTTGAGGATCGACGAGAATCCGCGAGATGCGCTCAGAATTCGGTAGCCCCATGTTGTGCCAACTGTCGCCACCATCCGTTGACTTGTAGATGCCATCGCCTATGGACACGCTGTTGCGCGTCCAGGCTTCGCCCGTGCCCACCCAAACGGTTTTAGGCGATTGCGGATCAATCGTAATGGCGCCGATGGACTGCACAGGTTCCTTGTCGAATACCGGCTTGAACGTTGTGCCCCCATTGATGGATTTCCATATGCCACCGCTCGCCGCCCCCACGTACACGGTAAGCCTGCCATTCTCCTTGATTGCCGCGATCGCCGCGACGCGACCGCTCATCGCTGCGGAGCCAATGTTCCGCGCTCCCAGGCCAGAGATGGTATCCGAATCGAATTTAGACTCTTGCGCGTGCACAAGCCCCGCGAAAAGCAGCGCAGGGGCAACGAAAGTCAGCACAACGGCAAAACAGCGAATTGATTTATACATGGCGGTCGTGTCCTCGGCGATCTTCTGACGCAACGGCATTTCTTTGGCAAATCTTGGGAATTCTCGTTTCAGCGGACTACTTCCCGCCTGCGGGTTTCTTCGCTTCCGTTTTTGTAGCTGGCATGGAGAAAAGCGAATCGTCCAGGTCCACATTCTGCTCTATCTTTTCGACGGAAAACTGTGCGCGCGAAGAGCTTCCCTTCTGCGCCTGTTCCACAGAGAACGGATAGTAGATTCCATTCACCTGCTCGTAGTCTCCGTAATACAGCTCTGACTCCTGGAGCGCGCCGCGAATAGTGGTCTGAATCTCCACTTTCAATTCGAGATAGGAATCCGTATCCAGGTAGTAGTAACGAACATCGCCGTTTTTCATGCTGAGTTTGATCTTGTAGCAGTCTGTTCCTTCCATGGAATCGTGTCCCACCAGTTCCGCTAGATGTCCTTTTTCTTTGTAATCCACCAGCGGGCCGTCAATATCACCATCTACAATGAGGCTCTTCATATCGTCTTGCGACATCAGGTCTGGATCTTTGCGGCCACCAAACGGCGAAATCTGCCACCCTGTCTTCCCGTCGTAGGCCTGAATCTGTGCCATACCCTGGACGATGAACTCTTCCCGCACTTTGGCGGGGCGCTTGTTTTGCTGGCGAAATTCCGCGCGAAATCCTCCATCGCTGAACTTTACGGTGGTTCGTAAAGTCTTAACCGCCTTCAGTTTTTCCAGGCCGCCACGCGCTTGAATATTCTTAGCGATAATTTCGTCAACGGTCTGCGCGCTTGCACCGATCGCGATCAACAAAAGTGCCGCGAGCAGTGTCAGGAAAAGTTGGGGTGCTTTGGCGAATTTTGCCGGTACAGTTGGACGCAAATCTCTTTTCATACTCTCCCCCAAGAAGGTCCCTGGTAACTCTGCGTGAAATGGAAAGGATTCGGACTACGCCCTTGCTCTATGGACGAAAATCGGTCCTACTTAGTTAGCAGACTTTCGGTCTGCTGCCAAGAGAATTTCCCCAAGGACGGGCCTGAAACAAAGCTAGAGGTGTGTGCTACGGCAAAAAGACACTTTATCTAAAATTCCAAATGCAGTCTCAGCGACGGCACGAGCACCGGCCCACGATCGCGGTTGTAACCCGGGTTGTTGATGTGCTGTAGACCAAACGAAGGATAGATCCCTCGCCAAAAGTGCGCCGTGTAGTAAGTTTCGACGATATTCTCGCGCCCATAATTCAACCGCCCGTCGCCGAGAAGAAATCCCAAACCGCCGAGCTCCAAGTACTCCCGGTGATCCCGCGAAATTCCATTGGAGACGAAAACAACCCCCGCCCGGTCATATTTCCGCCTCCAGGCCTTTCCGCTTGCGCCAGCGCCAATCTCAACCGTCTGGTCAACCTCGGTATACACGTAGGACTCGTGCTGGCCTTCGTTCCACCCCCACCGGCCGAAGATGCCCATCCAATCATTGAGCGGCTGCTCGAAATTCAGCCCAAACCCGTATTTGATAGTGGTTTGCAGGGGATGCGCTGTAATCTCGGGCTTGGGAGTCAAACCTGCTAGAAAATTGTGGACCGCTTCCGCGTAGCTGCCCATGTTGGCATGATTCACGAAGCTCAAGAAGCGGATGATGCCTTCCTGTTTTCTCAGCGCTTTTCCGTGTAAATCGAGTTCGATATTTTCCGCGCGTGCGCGAGCCAGGTCGGCGTCCAGGTGAATTCCGTTGGCCACCTTAGGCATCAACGCTTCCGCAAATCGCAGCGCCCAGCGATGGTCGTGATATTCGAGCATTGCCGCATATGTGAATCCTCGCGTGTCCGCGGCGTAGTCGTATGCCCCGTTGTTGTCTACCGCCCAATTCATGAATTGAAAATTGCTGTCGCTCCCGTAGGTATTCAAATCAAAGAAATCGACCAAGCTCATTTTGCCGAACCTTAGTTCCACCCGGCGTTCCGGAAGTGCGGAGAAGAGAGAGAATGGCGTGCGTTCAGACATTGCGCTTTTTCCGCTCAGCGGAATGATTTGATGCCACATCAGTCTTGCGACGTACGGCGCCTTGCTCAACGTGGGATTCCGAACCACATCCAGATTCGTGAATCCGGCGAGTCCCAGCGCCTCCCCAATCCCATGTCCTCCAGTTTCTTGCACGTCGCACAAGAGCTCGGCTGTGCTCGTCAATCGCAGTCCGGTGAAGAGCGTCAACACCCGCGACGTCGCATCCTGAGCCTGCGGAGAAAGGCTATTTGGTCCCTGGTACGGCGAAGGAAACGCTGGATGCCATTGAGAAACAAAATTGGCTTGCCCTGAAATCCAAAGCCAATCCGTTTCGAGGTGCGGAAACATTGTTGGGACGGGGTCGTCAGCGGCTTCCTGCTGCCTGTCGGTGCCCGTTGAGTGCGGATTCTTCTGTGCGTCCTGCGCGCTCAAGTTTGCCGACTCCAGCAACAATGCGTTTAGGCCCACGAAGAAAAACAAAACGGTTTGTCTAAATCTTCGCCGCATCTTCAAGTTCCAGGTTCCGACCCATGCCTATCCCGGCACAGCCCGCTTTGGCCTGAGACTAAACGGCGTGCTTGAACAAATGATGAACGCCACGCCAGAGGTCAAGCCCTTGCAATCCCCTACCGGTTTGAGCTATTGTTCGTCGATGGCTTGTTGTCGGCCCCTTTCACTGATACCATACCTGGATAGGGTAGGCAAGCAAAATGTCGCACCTTTCTCGAGAAAAACTCGATCTCGTCAACCGCACGAAGAAAGTGATCGGACAGCTCGAAAGTGTCTTGCGGGCTCTCAATGACGACGACTCTTGCGCCGATGTCCTCCAGCGCCTCTCCGCGGCGCGCGGGGCCATCAACAGCCTCATGGGCGAATTGATGGAAGATCACATCCGCAATCACATGCCGCGCAAATCCAAGTCCTCGGAAGAGGCCGCAGACGACGTGATTCAGATCGTGCGCACCTATCTGAAATAACTTCCGCCAAAGGCCCCTGCGGGACTTAGAAGGAATTCGCCTTTCTCCTCATTTTTCTATATCTTCTGTGCGTCCAACTTTATGGCCGGGAATGGACCTCTTCGAAGGAGACGGTTTTGTTGGGCAGAACAATTCTCGTTCTATTACCTCTTGTGCTTTTTTTGTTCGCCCCGATTGCCCGCTCACAAGCAGGTCCCGTCGAAGGCGAGCATGAAGTGCAGATTTGGAGCGGTGGAGGCCACGGCACCAATGGCAGCCAGTCCAGCGACGGCGTTTGGAATGTCGGTCTGCGCTACGGCTTGATTCTCACGGCACCTCACGGTCCTGGTTTCCTTCGAGGCCGTTTGGAATACGCCGTAGAAGCAGTGCCAGCATTCATAGTCTTTCAAAAACAAAATACTGCTTACGGCGCAGGCGTGAATCCTTTTGCGTTCAAATGGGCGTTCGATACCAATGGTAGTGTTGTTCCTTACTTCGAAATTGGCGGCGGCACGCTCTTTACAAATACTCAGGTGCCCGCCGGGACTTCACGGAT
>JAWOLO010000295.1:0-2714 GCA_033853375.1 Terriglobia bacterium | reverse complement strand
GTGGCTTGCCCGGCGATGATGCGGTCATCGTCGTAAGGATGGACGAGATGGGCGCCGGTTTGCGCCTGCACGCGATCGCAGACCTCTTTGCGCGACGAAACCTTGGGCTCGCAAAACGTGATTCTCCCGCCGTAGGCTTCAATGGCTTCGATTTTCACTTTGGGCGCGTTTTTCGGCATCACGATATAGGCAGGCACGCCGCGCCAAGCCGCGGCGCAGGCCACCGCCGCGCCATGGTTTCCGCTGGATTGCGTGACAATTCCGCGCGCGGCTTGCTCGTTTGAAAGAGAAAGGATGGCGTTCGAAGCGCCGCGAATCTTGAACGACCCGGTCTTCTGTAGATTCTCGCATTTGAAGAAGAGGCGCGCACTGGCCACCGCATCGAGCGAAGTGGAAGTCAGTATGGGCGTGCAATGAATGCGAGTTGCGATGCGGGCGTGCGCTTCGCAGATGGCCTGCCAACTCGGGGCCTGATAAGTTGGCGATTCGAAAGTGGGTGCTGTGGTCATAAAGTCACTCTGGTTTAAGCGGCGCCCCCAAACTCTCTATTTACCGGGTTTTTCGCGGCCCTAAAAGAGTCATTATGGTATGCGACGAAAGCCTGAAGCCGAAACTGCTGCAAACGGGTGCGAGGATAGAGTACTGGTATTACTCGGCCATGCCCCCTTTGGTACTTGACCAGACCGGTCGCTCTGCTACGCTTAAAGCACCCTTCCTCAATTCGCGAGAGCCCGCGTATGACCCTTCCTCGCGCGGGGGAGGAGAACATGAAAGCTGTTGAGCGTCGACAAGTTGCCCGGCTCAATCACCGGACGCCGTTGCGGTTTAGAGTGGCGGGGGTGGCCGCGGACAAGACCGAGCATTTTACCGAAGCCCTGAATATCTCCCGTGGTGGTTTTTACTTCGCTTCTTCTGCCCCCCTGCAGGTGGGAATGCCCTTGGAGGTGACGATTAGAATGCCTGCGGAGGTTACCGGGAATTCCCCTCAGGAGATGCGTTGCATGGCCCGCGTGGTCCATGTGCGCAATGATCCTTACGGGGACGGCCGGATCGGCTTTGGGGCGGAAATCGAGAAGTTCCAGGTCGTTTCCGTGCAAGAGCGCTGGATGAGTTGAGGAGAAGTCACCAGCCCTCAGTTCTCAGTCTTCAGTAAAAAGCCGAATGTCGACCTAGTTTCTTTGCCAAGGCCTGCTGGAATTCCGCGACCGGCTTCGCCATCCAGACCGAAGCCGCGACCCTCTGCGCACAAATTCCGCGCTCGAATTTGGCCAGGCCTACTTCTGCGAAGTCTGTGGTTCAATCCTTTCAATTACGATGGCTTTGGAGCCGTCGCGCTTATAAATCCTGCCCGTTGCCGTTACTTTGTCTCCGGCAAAAGGCAGCAGCTTAGGATTCTGACCGCTGGCCGGAGTTGTGCCGGCAATTGGCCAATAAATGGTTCCATCGTCCGCGAGAATAACAAGCGATGAACCGGCCTTGGCGCATGAGATCGCACATTGCTTGCTGACGGGTTTGCTTAAGCTCTTGGTGAACGCGCAGGCAGAGTCCAGCACATAACCCTTCACGGTCACCGTTGGCTCGTCGGCGGCTGTGAGCAAAACCCCCGAGGTTACCAGAGCGAGAAGGACTGCCTTAGAGACGAGATCGAACTTCATGTCCCGTACCTCCCGCTCGCATCGCTGCGAGCGCTTAGAGATTAAGGCTTGGAGGCGGGAACGGTAAAGGTGGTTTTGGCGGTGCCGACGTTTTCGAAATGGTCGAAGACACGAACGGCAAGTGTGTGTTCTCCGGGTGAAACTGCGGGAATGCCGAAGTCGTAGTGCTCGACCGGAGCATCGCTGATGCCCATGCTTGGCGAGACAAGAACCCATTCGCCTCCGTCCAGGCTGTATTGCGCGCGGTCAATTGCCGAAGTGGCGTCGCGGGCGGTGAATGATGCGGGATGGCCTCCGCTCATTTTACCGGAAGGTGGACCTACGCGCAGGTCCTCGACGACCGGCGGCGTGTTGTCCACCTCAAAGCGCTCGCTTTCGCGTTCGGTTGTAAGTACCGCGGAAGGAGGATTTGAAGGAGAATCGGAGGCCACAATTTTCAAGTAATACGCGCCATCGGGCATGGCGGTCGTATCCCAGGAATAAAATTTCTGCTCGAGATTGTCCTTCAATAACTTCCACTCTCTTTCGTTTTCACCGCGGAAGTAAACCGCAAAATGGAGCTCATCCTCATTCTCGTCATGCGCGGTCCAGAGCACCGTGCGATATCCTTTCTGAAGAGAGCCTTGGGGAGGCGGCTCGAAATGAGCAGCCGTGGTGCTCTGGGTGATCGTTACGCCCGTAGGGCTGGGGGCGGGAGGCATCTTGAGCGCCACTGTGGCCGCCTGGCCGGAGGGAATCGCGGGACTCTGTGCGCGCACGCCGGGCTCCTGAATGGCGATGCCGTCGATCACGGGCGCGACGTTGCGCGGCAGATAGGCCAGGCTCACCCAGTCGATGCCGTCTCCCGGACGGCCGCCGTGAATGACCGCTTTCCATTGCACAAATCTCGCTGACGGCGCTTCTGAAGCGGAGCCGGACTGCGTGTACGGGCCGTACCAGCGAGACCATTCCTTGCCCGGATCGTCGGTATTGCCGCTGCGCACGAAAAATTCGATGCGAGGATCGTTCCCTCCTCCTGAACTCGAACGCAAGCCTGACTTGCCTGCGGAAGCAGGCGGA
>JAWOLO010000294.1:0-4163 GCA_033853375.1 Terriglobia bacterium | reverse complement strand
AAACAGGACAGATAGGGAACGAAAAACGCGCTTGTATCCACAAAAGGGGCGTCGCCATCCTTGTTGACAGTTCGCTTTTTGTTCGCCTAGTATGATCTAGGCTATCCCGGGCCAACGGTAGGTCGCTATGAATTCACCCCTCGCAGCAAGCAGCGGGGAAAGACAGTCGTCCCAAAGACCCTGGGTGCTGCCTAGTCGCGCGCTGACGCTTTATTACGGTTGCCCGGAAATGCCGCGACTCTCGCAGTACTTCCTTCCGAGAGTCCTGCTTGAGGGAAAGCGGATTCTTTATCTTGACGGTGCCAATCAGATTAGCCCGCTCTTGATGGCCCGCTTTGCTCGGGAGCGCGGTCTTGAGCCGTCTGCGTTCAATCAACTCATCCGAGTTTCCCGAGCTTTTACCTGTTTTCAACTGACGGAGCTAATCCGGCGTGTTCCGAAATTTCTGCAGACATTTGATGCCAGCGTTGTGATTATTACAGCCCTCCCTGATTTGTTTTTCGACGAGGATGTGCGCGATCGAGAAGCCCGTGCATCGTTCGAACATGCGCTCGAAGAACTGCGAGGGATTGCACCGCTTCCCCTCTCGGTTGCCGTGTTTTCCGACGCGACTTCTTACAAAACAAAACGGCGGGATTTCCTCCAGAGGCTCTGCAAACAAGCAAACCAAGTTGTGAAGGTTGAAGCGCGGCCCAGCGACGAACTCTCCTTTACCTGCGAGAAAACCGCACCGCTCCTATCCGTCTGAAGTGAACCCTTGGAGGCGCACTATGGGCAGGACCGTCCCTACATTCGTACAACTAATTCAACAAGCAGCAGAGCGATGGAAAAAGTTTAGGCGTGCGTTGAGGCGCGAGGATCAGCCGCACTTCGACAGACTCTTTGTTCGCGTGCGCTGCTACACGCAGGCGGCGACCTACCAGTGTCACGATAATCCGATGGAAGCCATTCTGCTTTCCATAGCACTCGACCAGGAAAAGCGCTTGTACGCCGTCGAGAAGGTCCTTCAGAACGCAGGGGTGCTTTGTGAAATTGCTACAAGGATGGATTCTCGACCTCTACCCGAACAAACAGGGGATGACGCTGTGGCTGATCGACAGGAATCAAGCGCACTACCGTTTGACTGACTCATTTACCCCAGCGTTTTTTGTATCGGGGAGCGAGGATGGCCTTGCCCGTCTCCAGGACGCCGCTCAGAAACAAGCCACAAAAGTTCGAGCCCGGCTGACGGAGAGGACCGATCTATGGCTGAATGCGCAGCGGAAAGTCCTCGAAATGTCAGTTCTCGCCCCCACCGAATTCGTCGGCTGGGGACGGTGGGTACACCGCCTCGATTCACGCTTGCAGCTCTACAACAGCGACCTTATGGTTGCTTCGCTCTACTGTTGGGAGAAGCGAGTATTTCCTCTTGCCTTCGTAGAAGTGGCAGCGGACGAAGAAGGAAGAATCCAAGCTATCGAATGCCGCGACAGTGAATGGACGCTCGATTACGAGATGCCGCCTCTCAAGATTATGCAGATTCGACTGGCCGGATGTTCGGGCATCGATCCGGCACATGGGCAGAGACCCGCCCTCGAAATTGAAATAGATGGGACTTGCTGGGAGCTTGACGAAAGCGGCGAACCGCCGGCATTGGGATTCGCCCATTTGCTTAAGCGAGAGGACCCCGATGTAATCCTTTCAGAGTGGGGTGATTCAACGATTTTGCCATTGCTCCGCCAACAAGCGGAACGTTTGAAATTCTCCCTGAACCTGAATCGCGATCAGGTAGCCGCGGTACAGCAATCGAAAGCACGCAGCTATACGAGCTACGGACGCATACTTTTCAAAGCGAGCGCAACAACGCTCTTCGGGCGCATCCACGTCGATAAGCAGAACTCCTTCATTTCGGAGAAATGCGATTTCGCCGGCCTCTGGGAGCTGGCACGAGTCACCAAGCTACCAATCCAGTACGCTGCGAGAACAACCACCGGGACCGGAATCTCTTACATGCAGATGGAACTTGCTCACCGCGACGGCGTGTTGATACCGGAACAGAAAGCCGAACCAGAAGATCCAAAACAACTAGACGAGCTGCTTGCCGCAGATCGGGGAGGTCTGGTCTTCGTACCGAGGCTTGGCTTTACAGCGAATGTCGCAGAGCTAGATTTTGTAAGCCAGTTTCCAAGCATCATGGCCCGTTTCAACATCTCTCCCGAAACCGTCAATTGCCCATGCTGCCCCGATGCTCCCCGGATACCAGAGCTGGGCTATCGAATTTGCGAGAAAAGGCGGGGCATCACGAGCCGTGTCGTAGAACGACTGATCGCTAAGAGGACAGAACTGAAGAAACTTCAAAAAACATCGGCCCCAGACCTTGCGCTGAGATTCAAATTGCAGCGCGACTCGCTGAAGTGGCTCCTTGTCTGCTGCTTCGGCTATACGGGCTACAAGAACGCGCGATTTGGGAAAATCGAGGCTCACGAGGCCATTAACGCCGTGGCCAGGGAAACACTTCTCGTAGCGAAGGAAATTGCCGAGAGCCGGGGATATGAATTGCTTCATGCTCTGGTGGACTCGCTCTATGTGTGGAAGGAACGAGCGACGCACGAAGATTACGAGCAACTCGCCCGAGACATCGAGGAACAGACGCGTCTGCCTTTGGCAATTGAGGCCATCTACCGATACGTTGTTTTTCTTCCATCGAAGCAATATCAGGATGTTCCAGTCCCAAATCGCTTTTTCGCAGTTGCTGAGGATGGCGAAGTTAAGATCAGAGGGCTCGAATGCCGACGCCACGATACACCTCCTCTGCTGAATCGAATGCAACATGAGGCGCTCTCAATCCTGGCGGAAGCCCACGACTACGATTCGTATCTTCAAAAGCTCGAAGTTGCACGCACGGTTTTGGCTGCTTACGAAGAGCGCCTAGCCAGTGGAGATGTGGAGATCAAGGATCTCGTCATCAGTAAGCGCATTACGCGAGAGCCGCGAGACTACCAAAAAGCAGGTGTCACTGCAATTGCTGCGCAGCAACTCTTCGGCAGTGGGGTCAAGCTACATCCGGGACAAAACATTGAATACATCATCACTGATAGCGTGTCCCCCGTCCCGAATGACCGCGTACGAGCCTTTGCACTTTGGGAGGGATGGTTTGGCTACGACCGGAAGAAGTACGCCGCCATGTTGCGCGAAGCTTTCCAGCCGTTCGAATTGTTTATCGCGGGGCCTACGCACCCTACACAACCAAGTAATTCAGCTGAGATTAGGCTTGGCCAAGACTGGGCCGACACGCCACTTTTCTGCGCCACTGGATTGCCGCATCCGCGCGGCTAACCGACGCATGGCCACCCACCATATGCCCTGCTTTGAGATTTCCAGTTCCAGTGCATAGTCCTCACTTTCTTCAACACTCTACTTTGCTTTACTTCCCTCCGCGAGATTTCTGGGAAGATGTCCCAACTCCCTGTCAGATAATTCTATTTTGTCCGCCCTTCCTGCTGAAAACCTCCACCTGGACCGCCCGCTTCTTCTGTCAAGACTCTCCCGCTCCGCTCCGATGAACGCGAAAACGGCGCGGCCTTGACACCGCGGACGGCCAGTCGCCTCCCCTCGCCATGAAGGGATTTGTTCTTCATGCGCGGCTCCTTGCCGCGCCTCTGAAAAGCTACGCCCAAATCCGCAAGAAGGAGTTTCCAAGATGCGAAAGACACTAAGAAAACCGTTGTTTGACCTGGGCCAACTCGTTGCCACACCCGGCGCGCTGGCCGCTCTCGAAAAATCCGGCCAGTCTGCGATGGAGTTCCTTTCGCGTCATGTGACAGGCGATTGGGGAGAGATTCCTGAAGAAGATCGCAAGGAAAACCACTTCAGCTTGGAAAAGGGATTCCGCCTCATGAGCAGCTACCGAACGACGGCGAACGATGTGGTGTGGGTCATCACGGAAAGTTCGAGATCACACACCACCCTCTTATTGCCCGAAGAATATTAATCCGAACGATTTCGAGAAAAGGAGAAGAACGAATGAGCACAATAATGGTAGCAAGTGAAGCGAAAGTGGTAACGCCCGAGGTTTCGTCTACCCAGGAAATTCTGCTAGAAAGGATCCGCGAATCCAGTAGCAACCCGCGCCGAGTTTTCGATGATTGTCATCTCCGGGAGTTGGCGGCCAACATCCAATTGCA
>JAWOLO010000293.1:0-16329 GCA_033853375.1 Terriglobia bacterium | reverse complement strand
TCGTCCGGCGTGGGTCACACAACGCAAATCTGCGTCTTGCCCGGCTTTCAGGGGCACGGCATCGGCCGCATGCTGATGCAAACGTCTGCCGAAGCCTTACGCTCGATGAAATTCCGCGAATTAACGCTTACGGTCACTTCGGACAACCATACCGCTGTGAAGCTGTACGAGAAGCTCGGCTTTCAGACCATTAAGTCCTTCACTGCTGGCGTCTGGCCGCGCTGATTCCAGTCATTTTGAGGATCACCGTGCTCGCGAGAATCCGAAGATGGAAAGGTTCGGCCACAATTAGAACTTGCCGCGGGCTGGGAGAAACTGCCTCCAGAAAACCAAATTCACAACGCAATTCAAACTCTCTCGGCTCTCCAGGTTGAGGAGAAAACATCCACTGCCGCAAGCTGTCTAGAACAGATTGTTGAAGCAGAGGATGCCCGCTGACAATTTCGACGCGATCCACTTTTCCATCACTCGCCACAGAAACTTTAGCAACGACTGTGACTGAAGTGCGCGTCTGCCTCGCAATCGGCGGATAGAGAATGCGCTCTGCGTGCACTAAATGCAAATCCGGGCGGCCTGCGAACAGAGCCTCCCCATCAATTTCGCTCGTTTGTTTGCGAGCTTTCCCGAACTCGTCGCCTGGCATCCATTTTATGGGTTCTGATTGGGAAGCAGCCTTTAACCCCAGTTCGTATCCAAAAGCGGCCATATCTGCCAGACCCTTAAAGTTCCAATCGTCGCCATATACATCGGTTGGCTGATGGTAGCGATTCTTCACATAGTCCTCGGCCTGCTGTTTTCCCCACGCTTCATCATGCCCCTGAAATTTCAGTCCTTCGCTGATGGAAAACGCCGGGATCCCCACGCGCGCCAAGCTAAAATGATCCGAGCGGTAATAATGTCCCGCTTCCGGCCTTGCGTCAGGCCGGATTGCAAGTCCAAACTCTTTCGCGGTCGCCTCAACCACCGAATAAAACGTCGTGCGCTCCACCCCCGTGACTTCCACCTCTTCGGGTATGCCCAAAGGTGCCAGCCCGTCGTAGTTCAGATCCAGGATCGGATCAACCGGCAAATACGCGACCCTCTTCCCCAAATACTCGGAGCCCAGTAGCCCTTGCTCTTCGGCAGTCACTGCAGCGAACAAAATCGAGCGTGGCGGAGCCTTCTTGGCTCTCGCCCAAGCGCGAGCCAGCTCCAGCAGAATTCCGCATCCCGTCGCGTTGTCTACTGCCCCGTTATAAATGTTGTGGCCAGCTTTACTCTTATCAATTCCAAGATGATCGTAATGCGCGGTATAGAGAACCGCTTCATCGTCTTTCTTCGGGTCCGAACCCGCTCGCATTGCTAAGACGTTGTGCGCCACGAAGGGATGCATTTCGCTAGCGATGTGGGCTTTTAACCGAACTCCCAGCTCAATCGGCTTGAAATCGCGCGACCGCGATTGCTCGAACAGCTTGTCTAGATCCAGTCCTGCCATACTCACAAGCTTTTTCGCCACTTCCAATTGAATCCACGATGCGGCCTGCAGCTTTGGCGCGTTTCCCTTCTCCAGGTAGGACTTCTCGCTGCCCCACGAATTCCGCACCACGTCCCATCCGTAACTTGCCAGGTCCGTGCGATGGATGATTAGCGTCGCCACGGCGCCGCGGCGCGCGGTCTCTTCGTACTTGTAGGTCCATCGTCCGTAGTAAGTCAGCGCCTTCCCTTTGAAAAAGTTCGGGTCGTCACTTACCGGTTCGCTCACAAACAGCAACGCCACTTTTCCCTTCAGATCGTAGCCTTTGTAGTCGTCCCACTGATATTCGGGCGCAGTGATCCCGTAACCGACAAACACAATCGGCGCATCGATATCCGCCGATTCTGTCTGGCTCTCATTGCTGGCCACAAAATCATCCAGATTCCTTAGGGCCACCGGCTGCCCGTTGGCAGGGATCAACTTGAACGTCGTTTCGGGAAGCGTTTTCATGCTCACCATGGGGACGCTTTGCAGGTACGTTCCAGCATCCGAAGCGGGCTGCAAGCCATAGCTCTTGAACTGCGCCGCGATATACTCGGCCGCCATATCGCCGCCATTTTGTCCCGTTCCACGGCCCTCAAGCGCATCGCTTGCCAGATATTTCACGTGTGCTCGAATCTTCTCGGGATCGATCTTTACGTGGCTGTCACGCGCTCTCGCGGAATTCACGATCTCAGGCACGAGAGCTGACACCAGCAGCGTCGGCAGCAAAATCAAGACTTTCTTTTTCATGGGAAACCCCTCGTCGTCAGAAGAACTCACCTAGCCACGAAACGAAACTACACAGTCCATATTTCCTTCAGCACACGGCGGAAGTTCCCGCCGAGGATGGCCTCAATATTTGCGCCACTGTATTTGCGACGGAGGAGAGCCTCGGCAAGATCGAAGGGCCGCTTGGCAAAGTTGTAGCCGTCGATGTCATTCTTTTCGCGGAAGCCGTAACTGCTCTTGTATCCCGACCTCAATTGCTTGTCCTCTTCAGGAGACAGCGCGTCGTAACCCAGCAAGTCAATGTCGCTTCCTACACCTACATGTTCCACGCCCACAAGTTTCGCGACGTAATCGTAGTGGTCCATCATCGCGTCCATGCCCGTCGGCTCCTTCGCGCTGACAAACATGCGCACTTCCGTGATGCCCATGACCCCGCCTTTGGCCGCCATGGCCTTGATAGCTTCATCGGTCTTGCAGCGAGGATGATCGGGATTCAGTGCACGGCAATTCGAATGCGTGATGAGCACTGGCTTCTTCGACGCGTCAAACGCATCCAGCGTGGTCTTGTCTCCGCAATGGGAAACATCCACGGCCATGCCCACCTTGTTCATCCGCTCGATAATGCTCACGCCAAAGTCGGATAGGCCGTCGTCGCGCCGCTCCGTCGAGCCGTTCCCGATCAGTGTGCGCGCATTGTAGGTAAGCTGCGAGACTCGCTGGCCCAACCCATAGAAGTAATCGACGTCATCCGCCTTGCGGAAATGCTCCGAGTTTTGAATTCCCAGCATGATGCCCACTTTGCCCGTGGTCTCGATGCCGTCGAGGCGCGCCGGAGTGTCCACGCGTTCGAACCAGTCATCGTGGCGCGCCAGGAAAGTGTTATAGCCGGAGAGAAATTTCAGCGTCTCGAGGTACGCGTCTGGGCCTCCAGTCCCGATAGCGATGTGGAACACATTGATGCCGGAGTCTTTGTAGGGGGCGTAGTCCTCGGCTTTGAAGTTCTCGGGATTGCCTAGCATTTTCATGGTCTTGCTGGGACTGATCCACAGTGGCGCCAGCATGTCAATGACTATGGAGCGCTGCACTAACTCAATCGCGCGTGCGGAATACTCCGGCCCACCGGCAAACAGCACGTAGCGGCCACGATTGATCATTGCCACTCCAACCGCCGCACTGCCTGCTGCCGACTTCAGAAAGCTTCTACGATTCATTTCTTTCCTCGCTCCCGGATACCATCTGCCCATATACGCCCGTCACACAATCCGAGCGTCGCAATCACTTTTTCACCGCGCGGTCTTTTAGCAGATTCTTCAACTCGCTCATGAATTCCTGCACATCCTTGAAATCCATGTAGACCGAGGCGAAACGCACGTACGCGACCTTGTCGAGCTTCTTCAGCCGGTGCATGATCATTTCCCCGATTTCCGTGGTAGTCAGCTCGCGCTCCGTCGACTCATGGACGACAGCCTCAATTTCGTCGACGATCCCTTCCAACTTCGGCGTGGCCACCGGCCGTTTCTCGCATGCTTTCAACAGCCCTTGCAAAATTTTTTGGCGTTCGAAGCGCTCTCGGCGTCCGTCTTTCTTGATCACCATATAAGGAATTTCATCGATGCGTTCGTAGGTGGTAAAGCGGCGGCTGCACTTCAAGCATTCGCGCCGGCGTCGGATGGTATCTCCCCCGCGCCCTTCCCGCGAATCAATCACTTTGTCATCCACATGCCCGCAAAAAGGACACTTCACTAGGCTGGGTCTCCTGATTGGGCTACTTCGCCCTCCACTTTTTTCTCATGCGCCAGTTCGCGCAATTTCCCGAGCGACAACCCTTCCTGAATGAGAAACGGCACACCCGCGAGGCTGCACGCCGCAAAACCAATCAGCCAAAGAACAATCGCCGCGGCGGTTGCCGGCTCCGTTTCTACCCCAAATATCTTCGTAAACACAAGCGCCGAAGCCAATTGTGCTCCGCCCCCTACAGCAGGCAATTGCACGACGGATCCCACGAGCGAGAACGCCATGACCAGCATGACTTCTCCCAAGGTAAGCATCCCGAGCTTCCCCCCAAAACTGCGCGAACCCCAGTAGTACACCAGCAGCACGAGGAACCAGTGCACACCGGAATAAAAGATGGCGAGCAGTAATTCGCTCATGTTGCGGACAGCCTGCACTCCCCGCACAAAGCCAAGCAATATCCCTGCAATGGATCGTCTCCAGCCGTGCCCCTGGAGCCATCCCTGAAGTCGTCTCTCCAACGCCGCCGTGCCGTGCAGGCGCAAGTAAATGACTAGCACCACCGCCGCCGTTACCCCCGCGAAAAGGGCGCTTCCCGCTGTTTTTGCTGCAGTTCCCAGGGCTGTGGTGGTTTCTCCGGCGCTTTCGTGGGATTGAAACAAAACCAATGCCACCGCAGCGATTACGGCAGTGCTCGCAAAGTCAAAGATTCTCTCCAGGGCGTATATTCCAAACATATCCGCGATAGGCAGCTTTTCTTTTCGCGAAAGTAATAGAGGCCGAACAGGCTCCCCGGGACGTCCTAGGAGAAAGATCGCGGCGAATCCTGCCAGCGTCATCTTGTAAATAATCCAAAAGCGGGAAGACCCAAGATTGCCTTGAAACAATTGCCAGCGCAGGGCTCGGACCGCGTAGCAAACGTAAATCATCACAACGGAGAGCAGCAACAAATAGAGGTTTGCCCCCGCAACCGCGTGCAGCAGTTTTTGTCCGCTGAAGTTGGCTTTATGAATGAATCCGCCGGACTGATAAATAAAAAACCCAGCCAGGATCAGACCGGCCAGGACGATAAGAAGCTTCCTCGACGAAGTTCGCATGCGCTCGTCAGACTATCGGTAGCACTTCATCGCGTCAAGTTGGCCTCGGTTTGTCAGGACAGTCCGATCAGCGTAGGGATACGTTTTGGACGTGAGCCAGAGTCTCTTGGGGAATCTTCCCAGGTTTCTAGGCCTTGCGTTGCTGCCAATCGATACTCTTCAACTCTGGCACGATTGCCTATCCTGGATAAAGAGTTTCGGCGCTTAAATCCACGTTCCTCTGTTAAGAGGAAAGACAAACATCTTCAGACCATACCTTATAACACCTTCCATATCAATGCGTTACATGAACACAGCCGGGATCACGTATCTCCTGGGCTTTTTGAGGGAGAAGCCCACCCAGCGCGAGAGGGCACATTGTTCGATACTTTGGGCGGGCAACCCGCGGGGATACAGGCGTGACGGACAACCTTGTTTCTCATTCGCCTCGTGAGTAAGATGCCTGTCAATGACGGTGAGAGTCTGGCCCAGCTTCAAAGGGAACATTTCACTAGCAGTTTTCGTTCCATAGTTGGCAGGCCGGGATGGACTGCCAGCGGTTTTTTGAGAGAGAAGCCGGCTCGCAGACACGCCTTGCACCGTAGTAGGTTTAGAGGCCGATGATACGTTGGAGCAGGATGCCCAACTTGTCTTGCAATGCCTCCAGGGCGACGGGTCGGCCTGGGAGGAACTTGTGCGTCGCCATACGCGCCGCATCTTTAACATCTGCTACCGGTTCACTGGCAACCGCACGGAAGCCGAGGACCTTACACAGGATGTGTTCCTCCGGGTCTACCGCACATTGCCCAGTTATCGCTCGGCTCATGGCGGTTTCGCCACATGGGCGACCAGCGTGACGCGCAATTTGCTGATTGACCATTACCGTAGAACCAAGAGGGATCGTGTCACAGATTCTCTGGACGACGCCATGCCGGTAGTGGAAACCAAGGAGTCCGTCGCACGCCGCCCCGACGAGCAAGCGCTGCTTGGGGAGTTGAGCGGCCAAGTGCAGTCGGCACTCACTCGGCTTTCGCCAGAGCTGCGAGAAGCGGTGATCTTGCGCGACCTGCAGCAATTGGAGTACATCGAAATTCAGAGGGTGCTGGCGGTGCCGGAAGGAACGGTGAAGTCACGCATCAATCGCGGGCGCATCGAATTGGCCAGGATTCTGCAGCAGATGGGAGTGCGTCCGTCATGAAGCCTGTGGTGAGCATTTTTATAGCGAGCGGCGGAGCAGGGTTATGACCTGGACTTGCGAACAAACCGAAGCACGCTTGAGCGACTACCTCGACGGGCTGTTGGACCCCGCTGAATGGAGCGCTTTCAATCAGCACGTGAACACTTGCGAGGTCTGCGCCCCGCTGGTTGCGGGCGTTGCGCATACGCTGGGCGGTCTCTATGCACTGGAACAGGTCGAGCCGCCTCCGCAACTGGAAACGGCGATCCTGAAAGCCACCGTGGGTGTCGTACGGACCAAGTACGACTTCTGGGTCTGGCTGCGCGGCTTGCAATCGCCACGGTTCGTTTACAGCGCGGTTTCCGTGACTGCCACCATCGTACTCTTGCTGACTGCCACGGGTTTTAACTGGCGCAGGCCGAAGCTTGCCGACCTTTCTCCGGCCACCATCTATCGCAACGCGGACAGCACGATTCATCGGGTCTATGCGCATAGCGTAAAATTCGTCAGCGACTTGCGCGTCGTTTACGAAATTCAGCAGGCCATCAACGAGAATCAGCAGCAAAATCCTGGCCTGCGCGAAGAAACGATTCCCCAGTCCTCTCCCAAAAAGGAGCCGGGCCGGACGGACAATTCCAATCCGTCTTCCCCGAAGCAGCAGAATCGAGCCAACGATATCAGCAAGCGGCTCGAAGTCCTGGCCTGCGAATTCCCGATTTTGAGTGGCGCGCTGGTGGACAGGAGAATGCCATGAATTGTGCCGTCCATACTGATGTGGACGCTGTCGGCTACTGCCGTAATTGCGGGAAGGCCATGTGCTCAACGTGCGTGCGCCCGGTGCGCGATGTTCTCTATTGCGAAGACTGCCTTGCTACCATCATGGGTATTCCTGGCGCGACTCCCACAGCGGCTCCCGGCGCGACCGTTCCTCCGCCCGGTGTACTCCCACCGCCGCCCATGCCAGGCCGCACTACAAGCAGTCCTGGCGTTGCTTTTGTGCTCGGTCTCTTTCCTGGGCTCGGCGCGGTCTACAACGGCGAATACAACAAGGCGCTCATTCACATCGTGGTGTTCGTCGCCATGATTTTCGGGCTCAATACCGACATTGGCGATGCCGCGCAGACCGTTCTAGGCCTCTTGGTCGCGGGCTTCATTCTCTACATGGCCTTTGACGCCATGCGTGTGGCTAAGGCACGAAATCTGGGTGAGACTCCGGTTGATCCCCTCGAATCCTGGAGCAAAAACCGCCCCGTAGGCCCGATTATCTTGATTGTCCTGGGGGTACTTTTTCTCTTAAACAATTTCAATTGGTTTCCGTTTTGGCGGATCGGACGCCTTTGGCCTCTCGTCTTGATTGGCGTGGGCATTTTGATGTTTCGCAAACGGCTCGAACGACGTTCTTAGGAAAGAAGGATAGATTTCGATGAGCGATCGCATTCGTTGCAATTGCCGCCGCTGCGTGATTCGCGGCCTTATGGGTCCGGCGATTGTCGTCACGGTTGGCGTTTTGTTTCTTCTCGACCAGTTGCGCGGTGGATACCTGTCTTTTGGCAATACTTTTCCGGTGATTCTTATTGTGATTGGCGTGATCAGTCTCGCAAGCGCGCTGGCTCCCGCGGATGGACATATTTCGAATCAGGTTCCGCCTGCCCCTCCGGGAACCGCACCACCATCTCAAAACCCATACGCAGGCCAGGGGCAGGGTCCGGGACACTGACGATCCATGGCCGATTCCCGCCCACCGCAACGATCGCTCTTCCCCGGCCTCGCCCTTCTGTTTGTAGGCCTGCTTTTGTTGGTGCACAACTATCGTGGCTTAGACATCGCCCGCTTGGTCAGCCATTGGTGGCCTCTTTTGATCATCTTTTGGGGCGCCATCAAGCTCTATGAGCGTGCGGTAGCCAGCCGCTCGGGCCAATCAAATCCTTCAACCATTTCCGCAGGCGAGATCTTCCTCGTTTTGGGGCTGCTCTGCCTGCTTGGAATCGTTGCTGGCGTCGACCTTTTCAAGAGCAAATTTCCATTGGATGACTTCCCAGCGCGTGGCGACAGATTCAATTTTGACTTGAACGTGAAGCCGCTGCCGGTTCCCGCCGATTCCCGCGTCACTATTCGCAATGTCCGTGGTGATATCAGCGTGCGCTCCGGGGACGACTCGCAAATTCACGTCGATGGTAAGAAAAACGTCAAGGCGTGGAGCGAAACGGACGCCGAGCACGTCGCTTCCGCCATCTCTTTTGAAATCGCTAAGAACGGCGACGGGTACGAAGTGCGCCCTGTAAATACGAGTGGCGGCGATTCGCGCGCTAACGTGGACTTGGATATCGCCGTTCCCAAAAACGCGTCCCTCACCATTCGAAACGAGCGAGGCGACGTGTCCGTTTCCGACATGAGCAAGCCCGTAATCGTCAACACCACGCGGGGAGACGTCGACGTACGCGACACAGCGGCTGACGTCACTGTGGACACGGGCAAGGGCAACGTAAGAGTGTCCGATACCAAAGGCAATGTGAAAATTTCCGGTCACGGTGGCGAAATCAATGTATCTTCAGCGACCGGCGGACTCATTATCGACGGCGAATTTTTCGGCCCCATTCGCGCTGACAAGGTTGCCAAAGGCGTGCGCTTCGTTTCCCAGCGCACCGACCTCACCCTCACGCAGCTTACCGGGCATATGGAAACCGGCTCTGGTAATCTCGAGATCGCTGACGCGCCCGGCAATCTCACATTGCGCACCAATTCCTACGATATTTCCATCGAGAATGCCGGCGGCAAAGTGAAAGTGGACAATCGCAACGGCAACGTCGAATTGCGTTTCTCGCTCCCTCCTAAGGAGGATATCGACATTACCAACTCTTCTTCGCCCATCACTCTGAGCCTTCCCGAATCTTCTAGCTTTGAGATCGTTGCCGATTGCCATTCCTGCGACATCGATTCTGAATTTTCAGCCGATTCGCTGAAACAGACATCCACCGGCGGCGATTCTCATCTGGAAGGAAAGTACGGAAAGGGCCGCGGCCCGAAAATCACGCTCAAAACCAGTTACGGTTCGATCTCCATCCGCAAAACCAGCTAGCGATATTTCTGAACCGTTCGTTAAACCATCGCCAGACTTCGAGTCTAGAAAGAAGGTCGCACTTTGTTGTGCAGACTGGTTTGATTCGCAAACTAGCTTGCACCCAAGCTAGTTTGCGGCCCGCACATCTCTATCCAATTCTTTTTGCCCAGTGTTTTTCAGTAAGTCACGACGATTGATCCTCATGACACACTCCGTGGAAGAAAAAGAATTTGAATCTTCGGACGTTTTCAGCAGCGCCCACAGGCTGGGAAAAAGGATGGGAACTGGAGGATAAATCATCGAGCTAATTAAACAATCGGGTGTAAACCTGTAGGGAAACTCCGGAAAGATTCAAATAGGAACAAGCTCCCGCAGCTTTGTGTTAGCGCTCGGCGAGGCGGTTCAATCCTGCGAAAAAAGTCGGGAAGGATACGCCCGCGCAACCCGAGTCGCGAATCACCGTATTTCCTTCCGCGGCCAAGCCCGCCACAGCGAAGGCCATGGCGATGCGATGATCTCCCTGTGGATCAATCTCTGCGCCGCGCAATTTTCCGGCATTGCGTCCTGCTACCTTCAAGCCATCCGGCCGCTCTTCTACGCTCGCGCCCATGCGTCGCAAATTCTCCGTAAGTGCGGAAATCCGGTCGCTTTCCTTTACTCGGAGCTCTGCGGCATCTCGGATCTCAATTCCTTCTTCCGTGTACGGCCCCAGCGCCGCCAACATGGGCAATTCGTCAATTACAAGAGCAATTCTTTTTCCGGCAATCACCCCGCCTTTCAACGAAGCGCCCTTCACTGCCAGGTCGCCGACAACTTCGCCTTGCGAACTCTTCAGCCCCAGCATCTCAATCGAAGCGCCCATTTCCGCGAACACGTCGAGAATCGCGGTCCGTGTGGGATTCAGGCCGACGTTGTGGATGAGCAAGTTCGAGTCCGGAAACAGCGAAGCCGCCGCTAAAAAGAAAACGGCGGAAGATAAATCTCCGGGTACATCGAGCGATCTTGCGGTTAACTTTCCACTGCCGTTTCCAGGGCCCAACCCATGCACTCGAATCGTTTGCCCATTTTTTTCGACGCTCGCGCCAAACTCTTCCAGCGCGATCTCCGTGTGATCGCGCGTGCGCGCAGGTTCTGTCACGCTCGTCACGCCATCCGCAAACAAGCCTGCCAGCAGAACCGCGGACTTCACCTGGGCGCTGGCCATAGGCATTTGGTAATCGATCGCGTGAAGCCTTGTACCGCGAATCTCGAGGGGCGCAAAATTATCCTCCCGCCCGCGAATGTCCGCACCCATTTCGCGCAGCGGCGCAATTACCCGCTTCATCGGCCGCTTCTGCAAGGAATCATCGCCAGTCAGCTTGGAGGAAAAATTCTGTCCTGCCAGGATTCCGGCCAGCAGCCGCATCGTTGTGCCGGAATTCCCCGCGTCCAACGCCCGCCAACTGCTCTTCAGTCCATGCGCGCCGCGCCCCGTAATGCGCACCGTATCTTTATCGAGCTTCACTTCTGGGCCGAGTGCGCGCATGCAATTGAGCGTGCTGTGGCAATCCGCTGCAGCGGAAAAATGCCGCAACTCACTCGTGCCTTCCGCAAGCGCCGCCAACATCGCATAGCGATGAGATATGGACTTATCCCCCGGGAGCTCCACCGCGCCGGTCAGGAATTTTGCAGGCAAAATCGTTTCTTTCTTCACGGAAAGATTCTAGCACTCCACGGCTTCTCGCCCTGAATTGGAACCTGGTGGGGATTCCCCAGAAAGGCAGATTTCTCGCTACGCTCGGAATGACAATGGGTCTAGACTTCACCATAATTCTCCAGCGACCAATTTTCATTGTCCTTTTTCCGCTTTCCCGCGGCCGCTTCCTGTCCTTGTGGTCAGTTTTTTTGTACGGCACCGCCCACCCTTGATCGTGAAATCCAACCGCATAGCAGAACGTATCATTCAGTGAGGAGAAGATTTCAATGCCAGCCCGCAGCCAATTCGCAAAGCTCGCCACAAAATTCGGAATTCTCGTTGGCGCGCTCTTTCTTGTGACTGTTTTGCTCTCCGCGATGCCCGGCCATCACGCGCCCGCCGTGCAATCTGAAGATTTTCCGCAGCCGCCCGCGGCGCAAGCTCCGCAGCAATCGCAGAGCATGGATTCCAGTATGCCCGGCATGGACATGGAAGACGCCAAGGCCAACGAAGCTCACGCCGTTCATGACATGACGCCTGGCGAGCACGCGCACAACGCGCACATGTACATGACGGCGCAGCGCGCGCAAACTCCCGAAGACATTGCGCGCGCCAAAGAAATCGTCGATGAACTCCGCGAAGGCATCGAGAAGTACAAGGACTACCGCGTCGCCCTCGCCGACGGTTACAAGATTTTTCTCCCCAATCTCAAGCAGCCCGAATATCACTTCACGAATTACAAGAACGGCTTCCTCGAAGCGTTCACGTTCGAGCCGTCACGTCCTACTTCTCTGCTCTACAAGAAAACTTCTGCGGGCTATGAACTAGTTGGCGCGATGTACACCATGCCGAAGCGCGCTACCGAAGAGCAACTCAACGAGCGCATTCCGTTAAGCGTTGCGACCTGGCATCTCCATACGAATCTGTGCATGCCGCCTGTCGGCCAGCTTCGCGGCGCGGACTGGACCAAGTTTGGCCTGCGCGGTTCGATTGCGACGCAGGAAGCTTGCGACGAGGCCGGCGGACGCTTTCATCCCGTCATTTTTGGCTGGATGGTCCACGTCTACCCGTACGAAGATTCGCTAGACAGAATCTTTGCCATGCACCACCACGACTAGGCGGGCCAAGCCGCCCTTATCGGCAGAAAGCGAAGTGAGTTCTAGAACGCCTAGCTGAATTCTCCTACCTAGGCAACCTCCTGCCGTCCAATTGCCTCTAGTACGGGTGCCGCGTATTATGGACAGTTCATGCTTACCGCCCGGCCGCATCCGTCGAATTGTCGCGTGACTTGTTTCCTGGCTCTCTTCGCCGCGCTATGTCTGATTCCAGGCCTCCTGCAAGCGCAGCAGCCGGAAACCCTTCCTCTGAGCCAAGTTAAGCCGGGCATGCAGGGCTATGCCTACACCATTTTTGCTGGCGACAAGATCGAGAAATTCGATCTGGAAGTCATCGGAGTGCTGGACAACTTTCTCGGCCCCAAGCAATCCATCATCCTCATCCAGTTGAAAGGCCCCAAAGTCGAACACACCGGCGTCGTAGCCGGGATGAGCGGCAGCCCTGTTTATCTCGAAGGCAAACTCGCCGGAGCGCTTTCTCTGAAGCTGGGCATCTTCACCAAGGAGCCGATCGCCGGCGTCACGCCGATCCAGGATGTCTTGAATCCCCCACCCTCGGCCACCGCCGAAGTTCCCATGCAGCAATTGGGGGTTCCTGCCGAAGCATCCGCAAGTGCTGGTCTTCCCTCCGGCTCTGCTCTTGAGCCCATCGAGACGCCGCTAGTCTTCTCCGGATTTCAACCGGCTACGCTCCAGCAATTCGCCAGTCAGCTTCAAGGCTACGGCCTGGTCGCCACGCAGGGTGGCACGGCCGCGCCAAGTCCACAGGACTCCCACCTGGTGGCTGGGGACATGGCAGGCATGGTTCTGGTGCAAGGCGACGCTTCCATCAATTCCGCGTGTACCGTAACCGCCGTTGAGGGGGATCGCGTTTTTCTCTGTGGTCATCCGTTCTTGAATCTTGGCGACGTGCAGCTTCCCATGGCGCGTAGCCACGTTGTTATGACGCTGTCCTCCGACCTCGCTTCCACGAAAATCGTAAACGTGGCAGGCTCTATCGGCACCATCACCAGCGACCACTTGACTGCTGTCGCCGGCAAGCTCGGCCTTCCTCCTGCAATGATTCCTCTGGACTTGTCGCTCCGCGCTTCCAATTCCGAAAGGAAGCTGCATTTTGAAATCGTCAACCATCCGAAACTGACGCCGCTTCTCGTGGCGCTCACGACATTCAATGGCCTCACGCAGAATCCCGCCTATGGCGAAGGCACCACGCTCCACCTCACCGGAGAGATTCGCTTGCAAGGCCACCCGCCTGTCGAAATTGAAAACACGTTTGCGCCCACTGATTCTTTTACGCCTGACGGTTTCCCCATCGCGCTGACAATGCAAAGCGTTTTTGCGCGGCTTTTCTCCAACACGTTTGAGCCAGCCAAAGTCGACGGCATCTCGCTGCATGTCGACAGCGTTCCCGGGCGCAAATCCTTCACGATTGAAAGCGCTTGGCTCGAAAAGGGGGAGGCTTCTCCCGGTGAAACCGTGCGCGTTCGCGTTCTTCTGAGGCCTTATCGCGGCGCGCCGCAGATCGAGGAAACCACAATTCGAATTCCCGAGCAGATTGTCCGAGGCTCCACTCTTCGCGTTTTGGTTAGCGACGGAGAGATGCTCAACCGTGCCTCTCGTGGTTTCGCTTTCGCGGGCCTCGGCGGCGGGCCCACCGGTCTCGATCAACTCATCTCTCTCCTGAACCGCGAGCGCCGCAACGATCGCCTATATGTAGGCCTTTTTGTTCCCGCGCCAACGCTGCTTTGGGACGATAAAGAACTCCCCAACATTCCGCTTTCGCAAATCAACATTGTGGATGGCCGCCCCGGTCCGGGCAGCGTGCAGGTGCTTCGAGAATCTTTGGCCAGCGAAGCTTCCATCCCGCTCGGAGGCCCCATCTCCGGCGTCATCTCGCTCAATCTCCAAATCCGGTGAACCTATCTATGCTCAACTCCCATAAGCGTCTTTTCCTTTCTCGTCGCCCTTCACTCGTTTACTCTGAGCGATGCCGGCGAACGGCCGCTCGCCACTTTTTTCGATTTTTCTGTTTTTCCTCACTTGTTTACTTCGTTGCTTGCTTCCCTCTTCTCGCCGAGCACACCCGCCGTTGGCGACAGTCCACGTATGAAGAATTTCTCAAGGGCACGGCTCATGGCGTCGCCGTGCGCAGCGACGGTCGCCTGGAACTCGCCCCCAAATTCACTTTGCTTGCCGACGCTGACGCTTCTTACCTCTTCTCCGTGCGGCTTGACCCGAAAGGCGTTTTGTACGCCGCAGGCGGCTCTCCCGCGAAAGTTTTTCGCTTCGATTCGAATGCAAAACCTTCTGTCGTCTTTGATTCCAGCGATCTCTCCGCGCAAGCCATCGCCTTCGACGCGAAAGGCACGCTTTATGTGGGCACGTCTCCTGACGGCAAGGTTTACAAGGTTTCTGCTTCCGGAGAAAAATCCCTTTTCTTCGACCCCAAGGCGAAATACATCTGGGATCTGGCTTTCGGCCCGGATGGCACGCTCTATGTCGCAACAGGAGATAAAGGACAGCTCTTTGCGGTAGCGCCCGACGGCAAAGGCGAACTTTTCTACTCCAGCGATGAAGCGCACATTCGCGTTCTGGCGTTCGATTCGAACAAAAATCTCATCGCTGGAACCGAGCCCAGCGGCCGCATCCTTCGTATCTCGCGCAATACGGGACAAAATTCAAACAAAAATCCCAAGGCCGGCGCTTCTGGCACCGCGGAAGGTTTCGTTCTTTACGAAACTTCCAAGCGCGAAGTCACTTCACTTGCTGTGGCTCCCGACGGAAGCATCTACGCTTCCGCGATTGGCGAGAAACCACGCGCAGGCGCGCCTGCGCCCACAACGGTTATCGCAACTCCGCAGGGTACAACGACGATTACGACCGGTATTGCCGGCGCCGTTGGACAAGTTCAGGGCCCGATCCAGCCTCCTTTTCTTCCGTTCCCATCCCTGGTTTCGAGCAGCATTTACCGCATCCATCCGGATGGCGCCCCGGAAGAGCTTTGGACTTCGCGTGAGGACGTTGTTTATTCGTTAGGGCTGGCTTCGGATGGGCGCCTTCTCGCCGGCACGGGCAACAACGGCGCGCTTCTGGCGATTGATGGACGTGGCGTATTTGCGCAACTAGCCAAGGCCGGATCCTCGCAAATCACCGGCATCGTGGGAAATTCTTCCGGAAAAGTTTTCTTGTGTACCTCCAATCCCGGAAAAGTGTTTTCACTCGGACCAGAATATGAAGCCGAAGGGACGTTCGAATCTCACTCTTTTGATGCGCAGCTCTTCTCCCAATGGGGGCGCATCGAGTGGTGGAGTCCGCCTCCGGTTCCTACAGGCAAGTCGGCCTCAAGTTCCGGCGCCGCGCACGGAAACGAACCGCGTATCGAATTTTTTGTTCGCAGCGGCAATACCGATGATCCGGATAAGGAATGGTCCCGCTGGTTTGGCCCGTACACAAAATCAGGCAGCGCCGCCGAAGCGCCTTCCGCGCGATTTGCGCAATGGAAAGCTGTCATTCACGATGGCCGCCCCGGTGATGGCATCGATTGGGTGAGCCTGGCTTATCTCCCGCGCAACGTGGCCCCGGTTATCGACGGCATTGCAATTCAAGTGCCCGGAGTGCGCGCTCAAAACCCGCCAACCATCGCCTCCGGTCAGCCGAGCAGCGTAACGCTGAAAATGCCTCCGGCTACCGGCACCGCCGCTGTGACCATCACGCAAACGACAACGACCACGCACTTCGAACAGCCGCCGCAAGGTTTCGCGCAAAGGGGCTACCGCACCGTGCTCTGGACCGCACACGACGAAAACGACGACGAACTGCAATTTGCCGTCTACTATCGCGGAGAAAATGAAAACGAGTGGAAGCTGCTCAAGGACAAGCTCGATCAAAAGTATTATTCGTTCGATACCACGACGCTTCCCGACGGCGCATACTATTTCAAAATCGTTGCTTCCGATTCTCCTTCGAATCCGCCGGCTTCCGTGCTTACCGCGGAACGCGAAAGCGAGCGCTTCGAAGTCGACAACACACCGCCCGTGGTCGAAGATCTGCGTGTCGGCCCGCCTTCCGGCAAAATGCGCGGAGGACATCCTGTTTCCTTCACTGCGCGCGACGCCACCTCTGCGATTGACCACGCCCAATACAGCATCGATGGCGGAGACTGGATTCTCGTTTCTCCCAGCAATGGCATCAGCGATGCTCCCGTCGAGCACTACGACTTCAGCATTCCGGCACTCACTCCCGGCGAACACACGCTTGCTATCCGCGTCTACGA
>JAWOLO010000292.1:0-14848 GCA_033853375.1 Terriglobia bacterium | reverse complement strand
GCGCCATCCTCGCCACCGTAATTGGAGCCTTCGTTGTCGCGGTCAGCATTTACCTGTGTTACGGTTTTGCCGATCGCCTCGCCGCCGTAGTTGGCGAAAGCGGTATGAGCATCATCCTGCGGCTCTCCTCGTTTCTTCTGCTCTGTATCGGCGTGCAGATCATGTGGAATGGAGTCAGCGCCCTGATGCATTCTTTCATGGCCGTAGTTCATTGATTTCCACGATCTCTTCTCTACTGGACCGGAATCGCTGGTGCAAAACTTGCCCAAGTCGCCGAGTCTTACGTTGCGTGCCGCCTGGCACACCAGATAGACTTCTAGAGACGCATTTTTCTCAGAAGCTCAGATGATTTGCGCGAGAACATCGCGCAGCACGGAGGGGTGCCGAGCGTTGTGCGGAATTGCCGGGTTCACTACTAAAAACTGGAGCGCGCCGCCGGAGAGAATCCGCCAAGCTACGGCGACGCTCATTCACCGCGGTCCCGACCAGCAGGGCGTATTTCAATCGAACCTCTTCTCGTTGGGTGCGGCCCGCCTCAAAATCATCGACTTGGATCACGGCAATCAACCCATCCTTACAGAGGATGGCGACAGCGGAATCGTCTTTAACGGAGAGATTTACAATCACCTCGAATTGCGCGCCGAACTGGAAAACCTGGGCCACCGCTTCGAATCGCATTCCGACACGGAAACCGTGCTTCGTGCGTTTCTCCAATGGGATAAAGACTGTTTTGCGAAGCTGAGGGGAATGTTCGCGGTCGCATTGTGGAGCAAATCCAAGAAGCGCATCGTGCTTGCACGCGACCGCATGGGAATCAAGCCACTCTACATTGCGCGGCAGGACGAAGAATTGTTTTTTGCTTCGGAGCTGAAGGCTCTTTTCGTTCATCCCGAAATTGACCGTAGACTGAGCCTCGAGGGACTCGATTGCTACCTCGCGCTGAACTACATCCCTTCGCCTTGGACGCTGGTTGAGGGCATTGAGAAGCTTGCGCCAGGCGGCTGGCTGGAATGGCGCGACGGCAAAGTCTCCAGCGGCTGCTATTGGACCTTACCCTTTGGCGTTTCGAACAACTACACGCTCGAATCCGCAAAAGAAGAGCTGGATACTCTGCTGCAAGATGCCGTTCGCGAGCACTTGATTTCCGACGTTCCATTGGGCGTGTGGCTCAGCGGCGGGATTGATTCCACGACTATCCTTCATTACGCTGCAAAGGCTTCAAGCTCCCAGCTAAAGACGTTTTCCATTTCCTTTCGCGGGCGCAGCTTTGACGAAACGCAATACATTCATCGCGCCGTCAGGCAGTACGAGACTGACCATACCGAACTGGACCTGACTCCGGCTGAAGATTTGCGCGGAGCGATCGAGGAATTTGCCTACTTCTCCGACGAGCCAAGCGCCGATGCAGGCGCGCTCCCAGTATGGTTCCTCTCGAAGCTCTGCAAAACGAAAACAACCGTGGCACTGAGCGGAGAAGGAGCCGATGAACTCTTCGGCGGATATTTGACGTACCGCGCGAATCGCCTCGCAAATAAGCTACGCATCTTGCCGCGCTCTTTCTTAAAGACGGCTTTGCGCGCGGTTCATTATTGGCCTGTCTCGGACGACAAAATCAGCTTGGAATACAAAGTGAAGCGCTTTTTGGAAGGCGCGCTGATGTCGCCTGCGCGCGGCCATGTCTACTGGAACGGCACGTTTTCCGATAGCGAGAAAAGGGCTCTTGTCACTCAGCCGCTGCCCCCCTCTTTGAAACGAGTTTTAACCGAATTACACGGGCTCCCTGCGACTTCCGACGATCTTGCGCCTTATCTCTGGCTCGACCAGAAATACTACCTCGCCGATGACATTCTGACGAAGAGCGACCGCATGAGCATGGCCCATTCCGTCGAAGTCCGACCGCCATTTCTCGATCATCGCGTCGTCGAGTTTGCCGCCAAGCTTCCTGCTTCCTTGAAAATCCGCGGCGGGCAACAAAAGGTGATTCTGAAGGAATTGATGAAGGACAGGCTGCCGCCGGTGATCCTGCAGCGTCCAAAAATCGGCTTCGATATTCCAGCGCATGAATGGCTGCGCGGTCCTCTGCTCCCACTCTTGACTGACGCTCTGCATTACGGTGCGAGCGAATATGGCGAGATTTTCCGCCCGGTGGTCATGGAGAAGTTCCTCCATCTCCACTTGCAGCGGAAAGCCAATCTCGGCTATCACCTGTGGGGTTTGTTGATCCTCTTTCTATGGATGAAAAAATGGCGAATCCAGGCGGCGTCCTCGGAGACGCCGAAGGTTTTATTACAAGTCAAAGCTGGCGCAGCTACCTGACGGTCCTGCTCGTTGCAGGAATCATTTATCTGGGTTGCATAGTTTCTCCACCTTCTTTGATGGATGATGTGGACGCGATTCAGGCTCAGATTGCGCGCAACATGCTGACTTCCGGGGATTGGGTCACAGCGAGGCTGGACCACGTCCCCTACCTCGAAAAATCGCCGCTCATCTATTGGCTCATCGTTATATTTTTCAAGGTATTCGGCGTTCACGACTGGGTGGCGCGCATCCCCATTGCGCTTTCTGTGATGGCTCTCGCTTGGCTCACCGCCGCTTTTGGGACCTGGGCATTTGGCAGGCGGGCAGGCCTGTATGCGGGCTTATGCATGGCTACGTGCGTCGGATTGTTTCTGTTCACCCGCATTTTGATTCCGGATGTGATGCTGACTTTGACTATCGCGCTGGCCTTGTGGGCGTTTCTGCGCGCGCTGGATGAAGAAGAACCGCATCCCCGGCTCTGGGCGTTTTTGCTGGCCGCCAGCCTAGGTGCCGGATTGCTGCTCAAGAGTCTGGTCGCTCTAGCCTTTCCCATCGCGGCCGGCCTGATTTATCTTTTTGTGACAAAGCAACTCTTCGTGCGCCGCACCTGGCAGCGCCTCCGCCCCATCAGCGGCTTGCTGATCATGCTGGTGATTGCCGCTCCCTGGCATATTCTGGCCGCGCTCCGGAATCCACCCTATTTTTCGTTTGCCCTTCACGGCGGCCCGGGACAATACCATGGCTTCCTTTGGTTTTATTTCATCAACGAGCAATTTCTGCGCTTCTTGAACCTGCGCTACCCGCGCGATTACAACACCGTCCCGCGGCTGTGGTTCTGGCTGCTTCATTTCGTATGGCTGTTTCCCTGGAGCGTGTACTTCCCCGCCATCGCCAAGCTTTCCTACAAGCCGCTTGATCGTGCGGGAAAAACTCGTTTGCTTGCCCTGTGCTGGACGGGTTTCATCCTCGTTTTTTTCACGTTCTCCACGACGCAGGAATATTACTCGATGCCATGTTATCCGGCGCTGGCCCTGCTGCTCGGCTCGGCCATGGCGATGGGCGGAAGTTGGATTCGCCGGGGAACGCGCGTTCTCTGTACCATCGCATCTCTCGCACTCGTCACGCTAGCCGGAATCTTTATTGCCGTCCGGCACCTGCCCACACCCGGCGACATTTCCCAAGCCCTCAGTCACCATCCCAGCGCCTACACACTGTCGCTCGGGCACATGTTGGACTTGACCATCGATTCCTTTGCGTACCTGCGATTTCCAATGGTAGTGGCTTCGCTGGCGGTTCTTGTGGGCGTGATAGGAACGTTTCGCTGGCTGGGACAGCGCGCATTCTTAGCGACCACTGTGATGATGATGGTGTTTTTTCACGCGGCGCGGCTGGCGCTCGTCGTGTTTGATCCCTTCCTGGGGTCCCGTCCCTTGGCGAACGCCATTTTGCGCGCTCCGGAAGGAACTCTGATCAATAACCGCAATTATTACGAATTTTCTTCCATCACGTTTTACACCAGCCGCGATGCGCTGATTCTGAACGGCCGGTATTTCAATCTTGAATACGGGTCTTACGCGCCAGGAACCCCGGACGTCTTCATCGACGATGCACAGTTCAAGCAAAGGTGGCTAAGCCCGGAGCGCTATTATTTGCTGGCTTACGCTAATGCCTTTGGGGATTTTGAAAAGTTAGTGGGGCAAGACCGGCTAACTGTTGTGGCCTCCAGCGGCGGCAAAATGGTGCTGACCAACCGCCCGCTGGCAACAACGCGGCAATTGTCTCGTTCACCTTAAGCCGGGCCTATTCAGCGCAGCGGGCCCCTCACGGCCTGCATTCTTTGTGCGCACGCCACAAAAACGCGCTTGCCAAGGCTACCCGTATACAGGTAAAAAAAGAAGTCCCGGTCGAAGTGGTGCTTTCCCAAGTCTTTTGTGCTGGGTGCGATGCAAGGTTGGGGGGATCCCAGCACCGATAGCCGTAGACATTCGAATGAGATATGTAACCTGGAGGAGGGTTCATGAAGATTGCCGTGCTCGGTGGGGACGGCTATTGCGGTTGGGCGACGGCGCTTTACCTTTCGCAGAAGGGTCACTCTGTCGCCATCGTCGACAATTACGTGCGGCGCCTGTGGGATCACGAACTCGGCGCGCAAACGCTCACCCCCATTCGCCCGCTGACGGATCGCTTGCGCGTGTGGCAAAACTTGACTGGCAAGACTATCGAAATGTTTGTCGGCGACGTCACCGACTACGACTTCCTGTCTTCCGCGTTCAAGTCTTTCGAACCGGAAGCGATCGTGCACTTCGCCGAGCAACGCTCCGCGCCGTACTCCATGATCGACCGCAAACATGCGGTGTTCACGCAAGTGAACAACGTTGTGGGCACACTGAACGTGCTCTTTGCAATGCGCGAATTTCTTCCCGATTGCCATCTGGTCAAGCTGGGCACCATGGGTGAATACGGCACACCGAACATCGACATCGAAGAAGGCTACATCACCGTCGAGCACAACGGCCGCAGGGACACCGTTCCCTTCCCGAAGCAGCCAGGTTCCTTCTATCACCTTTCGAAGGTGCATGACAGCCACAACATCATGTTCACCTCCAAGATTTGGGGGATTCGCGCCACCGACCTGAACCAAGGCGTGGTTTACGGAACGATGACGGACGAAACTGCTCTCGACGAAGCGCTAATCAACCGCTTCGATTACGACGACGTCTTCGGGACAGTCCTGAACCGTTTTTGTGTCCAGGCGGCGATTGGCCAACCGCTCACTGTCTACGGAAGGGGCGGGCAGACCCGCGGCTTCCTGGACATTCGCGACACCGTTCGCTGCATCGAGATCGCCTGCCACAACCCCGCGGCGCGAGGCGAATGCCGCGTGTACAACCAGTTCACGGAACAATTTTCCATCATGGACCTGGCGCGCCTGGTGGAAGCGGCGGCGAAGAAGATGGGCGTAACCGTCGAAGTCGATCACATTCCCGATCCGCGCGTCGAATCCGAACAGCATTATTACAACGCCAAGCACTCAAAACTGATTGATCTCGGGCTCGAGCCACACTATTTGTCTGACTCTCTGCTCGATTCCCTGATGAATATCGCGCTCAAATACCGTGATCGCGTCGATGCTTCCTTGATGCTCCCACAGGTCAACTGGCGCGAGCCAAGGAACGAGCGGCGTCTGCAGATGAGCATGCCCGCAAAGGCATCTAGTTCCAGTGTGGAAACACGCGCGGAAGCAAAAGCGAAGAAGGCCTGAAGAATTATGCGGGACACCGTGCCTTGTACGCATTGAGCTGATTCGCCACCCGCAGGGCAAAATCCAGATCGAAAGGAAAAGCCGCGCTCTCCAGCGCGGCCTCCACTTTTTTCATAAAGTCCTGGATGAGGCGCTCGCTCCCTTTCAGCAGGTCAATGGCGGCGACGCGCTGTCCGCCTCTTTCCAGCCATACGATGCGTTCATCTGTGCGCTCATAGGCGCATTGCAATTCACAAATTTCAGACTCCGGCACGGCAAATTGACGTATCGCCATAAGATGGCAGCCCAGATTGTCGATCGCAGGAACGCCGATATGATCGGGGCGGCTAAGAAAAAAATGTCCGCCAAAACGCAAATCTGAGCCGGGGTGGAAACTTCTTCTCCACTTCTCAACTTCCTGGTGAACCAGGTATTCGAAATGAATGGCAACCAGTCGTCTTCGTGTGCGTGCTAGAGCTTGCAAATGGTTCGTATCCGCTCCCGATCCATACCATGGTTTCTCCGTTACGACATGCAGCCCCGCTTCGAGTGCCGCTTGAATCATCAGAGACACGTGCGGACCTGGCGAGACACAAAGCCATGCGATCTGTACGCCGCTTGCCTTCATCATTTCTTCGAGACGGCAAACGTAGCTAGATGCACTCTCGGACGTGCGCTGGCGCGTTTCCTCAATGGCCGCGACTGCTCTTCCTTCCGCGGCAAGGATGGGCCGCATCTTCTTTGCCCAGCGTCCGCGGCCGAGAATAACGTAAGCCGGGTTTTCAGCCATTGCGAGCAATCCTCTCGCAAACGAGGCGCGCGGCCTTCACCGCACTGACAACCTTCCCGGAAAAAATATGGATCTCTCCAGGTACCCTTTCTTGCACATAAAGGATGCGGCGGTCGTGCTCCGGATTGTCCTCAACGACACGAATCGTGAAGCGCGAACCAATGTATTTCGCATCCTTCGCACCCGGCACAGACTCACAGCAATCTTGCCGCATGGCTTCAAAACGAGTGAAAGGCACAGGTCGAAATTCCGGCTCGTTCAGAATGCTCGCGTATGGTTCGGGAATCGGTTCATCCGGATCCGTCGTGGTCCAGTGATTCGTGTTCTTGGCCGAACCGAAAAGCGAGCGACAAGAACTCCCATACGGGTCGAATGCCGTAAACGGCCCGTCAACGACAACCAGCGCTACATGTTGCAGCGCGGCGGGCAGCTCGATCAGCATCTTCTCCGCCACTTGAAACTTGCCGATTTTGAATGCTCGTCGGCTGGGCCCTAAACCATACGTGGCCCAAACCACAAAATCGAAGTCCGAGCGCATCTCTACTGTGAATGCCTTCCGTTCGAACGGAATCCCTAGAGCGTAAATGCGCGCCTCGACTAATCCCCGCAGCACATCCGGATCGTATATGTTTTCTTCTACCTCATAGCAGCGATCGATGAAATCGAAGTTCATCCAATCTGGCCGACATGGCTTGAGCGGAAGCCCCTGCTCCTTCATCACGCGCTCGTAAACATCCGGTGGAGTGCGCGATCCTTCTTTGGGGATTGCATAATAGTGATGGCTGTTTCGAACGATGGCCGGTTCGTATGCGCGAATGAACTCGGCACGTGCTTCTAGCGTTTCCTGAATCGTTTCCAGGCTGCGCGGATAGTGATATCCCGCATGGACTCGATACTGATTAATGGCCGAGGCCGCGCGCAAAATACCGAGAGGATCGAACAAGCGCACGTCATGGCCCTGTTCGGCCAGGCGAATCGCTATTGTCGAGCCATAGATTCCCGCGCCAGCCACTGCAACTTTTGCGCCCATCTCACCTTGCGGAAAAAACAGTCATGCACGTTATCTGAGGGAATTCGACGCCGGATTTGCCGCCACTGGTACGAGCGTGCCGTCATGAATCCGGTAATCCACGTCACGCCAGCGAATTCGCCTGCGCCCAAACGTTAGCAGCCAGATAACGAACGCAGTAGCGTCCCAAACAAAGACGAGCGGCATCTTCTTCCAAATTCCATGCTGCTTCATGCCCCAAACGCCCACAAGCCCGGTGATCGCCAACCGAAACGCCACGTACGCAGCAAAGTAAGCCACCCCGATGCCGTCGGCCGGATGCGCAAGCAGCACTGCTAGCGACCACGGCAAGCCCTGCGTGAACGTAAGGCCGATATGTCCCCAGGGACGCATGTGCCGCATGACGGTCAGCCAACGCAGCCGCTTGATGAAAAGCCCTTTGAAGGAATCATAGTCAGGGACAGTCTTCACCGCGTACGGCAGTAGCTCGACTTTAAAACCCTGTTTCGCAATATATCGGCCTACGAGCAAGTCGTCCGCGGGACGGTTCTCGATGGCTTCGTAGCCTCCGAAGGCCTTGAGGCACGAGCGCGTCGTGACAATCGTTTGCCCGAACGCGAATTTGATGCCGTCGAGTTGCCGTGCCACAAAAATGCCGGGGAAAAAATCACAGATCATGCCGACGGATTGCAGGTGTTGCGTAAAAGTTTTGTCTTCTGTCGAGACATAAAGACAAGTCACGCCGCGAACTTTCGCGTCACGCAAAGGCGCGACGACCGTACGCAGGTAATTCGGTTCCACCCGAACGTCGCTGTCGTTAATGACCAGGACTTCGTGCCGCGCTTCGTTCACCATGCGTACGAGCTTGGCCACCTTGTCGTTGATGGCCTTGCGCCCGGAACCGAAGAGAATACGAATTTGCCGGTCGGGGAAATCTCGTTTCAGCTTTTCAAGAACCGGCACGGAAGGATCATTCTCATCGCCAACGCAGAAAATCATCTCGTAGTCCGGGTAGTCCTGGCGGCAGTAGCTGGCCAGATTTTCGTAAGCCTCCGGATCCAGCCCGCGAAGAGGTTTCAAATTGCTCACCGGAGGCGTGAAATCGGAATTTGGGGATAAACGTCTGTCGGCGTGCCGGAAAAACCGCCACGTGCTGAATAATACGAGCGAATAATAAATAAAAGGTGTGGCTGCGAGCGCTAGGAAGAGATAACCGGCAGCCTGCGAAATCATTGCACCCCTTGAGCGGACATACTGGGTTTACCCTCAACGTTTTATTTTGAAGAAAGAGCATAGCAAAAAGCGAACTTTTTCGCTTCTTGGAGCTTTGGCTGCAAGGCTACATCGGGTAAAATAAATTAGCAGGGGATCCAAAAACAGAGCGAGCTTTTCGCCCGGGGGAGCGAACCTCAAATCGCATGAAAAATTCTGCAGGCTTGCACCTTAAAACGTACCTTTTTCTTCTTTTTATTGTCCTCTTCGCTCCCTTGGGTAACGTATTGCTGAGCAAGGGGATGAAGGGCGTCGGCCCCGCGAAAGGCTGGGAGCCGAGAGGACTCTTTCACGTTTTAAGCGGAGTTTTCGCTTCCGGATACATTTGGCTCGGCATCGGCTGCTTGCTGGCCTTCTTCCTCGCCTACATGCTGGTGTTAACCTGGGCCGATTACAGTTACGTTCAGCCCGCCTCCTCTGTTTCCTACGCCGTAGTCGCCATTCTTGGGCTCTTGCTCCTTGGCGAAAAAGTGAATCTGTTGCGCTGGTCGGGCATCGGAGTGATTTGCTTAGGCGTCTTCATCGTTGGGCACACTCATCCGCGAACGACGGAGAAAACATAAACGTGCTCGAACTCATCCTCCTTTTCCTCGTCGTCGGTGCCGGAACGGGCGGAGAGCTTTGCGTCTCTCATGCCATGAAGACCCTCGGCGAGGTCCACGATTTCCGTCCCGCTGCGCTGATGCAATTTGCTCGGCGCGCCGCGCGAGTCGGATCAATGTGGGCAGGTATCGGCCTCATGACTCTGGCCTTTTTCTCCTTGTTGGCCATGCTTTCCATGGAAAACGTAAGCTTCGTCGTTCCCGTGACCGCGCTCAGTTACGCAGCTGGAGCCATTGGGGCCGCAATGTTCCTGCGTGAAAGGATCAGCAGGCAGCGCTGGCTTGGCGTGCTGGTCGTTTGCCTTGGCGTGACGCTCGTCTGGCTCAGTCGGCGCTAGCGCCCAACGCGCCTTCCTTCCCCCACTTCTCTAGCCTTACGGCTTTGGCTGATCGATTTGTGTGGCGTTCCCGATCTTGATGGTCGTGCTGAACCGCTTATAATTCGAATAATGCACGGCAATGCGCACGTGCACCTCTTCGCCAGACTTGAAATGTAGGATGTCATCCGCGCGTGTGTATGACGGAAACCAGTAGTGCCCTTCGATATTCTCGCGATAGTTCTCGAAATGCGGAAAAGCTTGATCTTCCTTCTTCTTTAGCAAGCCGGTTGATGTTCCCGAAGTCTTCACGATCTGCAGGTCCTTGTCATCCACCCATACGCGCCCTTTGAAGTATCGCTGACCTTTTTCCAGTTTCTTAGGCTCCAAATCAAACACGTAAGTATTCAGCTCATCCACGTGCTCGCGCCCTACGTATTTCACGTCGTATTTCGGTAATTCTTCCAGCGTCATAACGAAGGGCCACACCTTTTCAATATCGTCAAAATCCTGCTGGGTCATGATCAGCCGCTTAATCGTAGTAACCGGCGCATAGGTGACCTTGTCGTAGCGCTTGCCATCCGGCGTGAACAAAATGTCGCGAACTTCCCGGAATTCGCCGTCTACCTGGCCGTCCTCATCGATAGTTTGAAAGAGGACATCCTGCGTGTAGGTGAAATTGTCGCGCTCCTTCCGGAATGCCTCCTCTCGCTCCGTGAATTTCTGGATGATCTCGTCCACCGGCATCGCGGGCGGCTCATTGATGATGTGCGAGGCTGGTTCGCGTGGTCCCGTTGAAGATTGCGCCGCTGGCGCAGGCTGAATCACCGTCCCCGGAGACGGCGGTGGCATTGGACCACGTTCCTGGGCCGCAAGCGGCAGCGCAAAAACACAAATTGCAACTACTAGGATCGCGTTAAGGCTGGCATCCTTCAAATGTGCGTAAGTCGCTACCGCTGGGCGTTCAAACATGCTTGCTTTCTCCTCACAGCGCTTGTCTCTTATTGTACTGTAAGGTTCGATGCCAAGAATTCTAGTGTGGGTTGGCAGTTGCGGCCGCCGCATTCGCGCCGCTACAGTAACCGGGCCGGAAAGGCTTACGGTCCCATTGCGTTTAGACTTTTAAGCTCATCGATCCTCCATGTCAAATCAAGACTGGTAAACGTTTTCTTTGGCAATACTCGCTACCTGATCCTCGCGTCCCGCATTACAATCGATGGCCACATCGGGCGTCTACTCGCACCGCTGGAGGAAAATTGAACTCACACGCGAGCACCTATGGGCCATCCGCTTCTTGATTTGACGAATAAAACTGCCGTTGTGATAGGCGGCACCAGCGGCATCGGCCTCGCCCTCGCTCGAGGACTCGCTCAGGCCGGCGCGAACGTTGTCCCAACTGGGCGCCGCGAAGAACTCGTGCGAAAGGTCGCTGCGGAAATCGTTACGCTCGGCCGCCGCTCTCTGGTCCAGACCTGCGACGTGACTGACAACGCCAGCATCGAGCGCCTGCTGCAGTCTGCTTGCAAAGAATTCGGCAGTGTTCAAATCCTCATCAATTGTGCCGGGCGCACCAAGAAAATGCCCACTCTCGATTTGCCCGAATCCGAGTGGGATGCCATCTTCGAAACAAACTTGAAAGGCACGCTGCGTGCGTGCCGGGTTTTCGGCCGCCATATGATCGAGAGGCGTTACGGCCGCATCATCAACATCGGTTCGCTTTCTTCGCTCGTGGGACTCTTCGAAGTCGCTGCGTACGGCGCCAGCAAGTCCGCTGTTGCTTCCCTCACGAAGACGCTGGCCATCGAATGGGCAACCTCCGGAGTTTGCGTTAACGCGCTTATTCCCGGCGTGCTCCGCACCGACATGAACGCAAATCTCCTCGATGGCACCGAACGCGGAAAGGAATTTTTGCTGCGCACACCCATGGGGCGCTTCGGCAAGCTCGAGGAGCTCGTGGGCGCAGCCGTATTTCTTGCCTCAGATTCCGCCAGCTTTGTCACAGGTCACTTGCTTGTCGTCGATGGCGGCATCATGGCCAGCGGCGTAAACCACTAACGTAGTGAATGAATGCCTGTACTCGGCGGCCGATAAAGATCCCTAATTGTCATTGCGGCGGAGGGATCTGCTTTTAATCTCAGTTTCAAGAAAAATCTGCGGCCGTAAGCCGCGCTCGCAAACAATTCTTCGCTCAGTGGCTTCCTTTCACGACGGCACTCGCTGCCTTCATCCTGGCGCGAGCTTCCTTCACTGCCGCCAGGAACTTGCTCGCCTTCTCGACAATAATTTCCGGCTTTCCCGATTTCAGCGCCTCCGCTTGCACCATTTCGCCGCCGACTCCCAGTGCCGAAGCGCCCGCTTCAATAAACTCTCCCGCCGTATTGAGGTTCACACCGCCCGTCGGTACCAGCAGCACTTGCGGGAGCGGGCCTCTCAGCGCTTTGATGTACTTCGCCCCTCCCACCTGCCCGCACGGAAAAACCTTCACGAAATCCGAGCCTGCCTCCCACGCCGTAATCACTTCTGTGGGCGTCAGAGCGCCGGCCATCATCAGTTTTCCTTCCGAAGCCGCAAACCGAATCACTTGCAGATTGAGCCCCGGGCTCACCAGAAACTGTGCCCCTGCGTCCAGGCACTTCCTCGCTGCCTCGGCATTGAGTACTGTCCCCGCGCCAATCAGAACATCGCCGGAACTACTTTTCGTCAACTCGCGAATCACATCGACCGCTCCCGGCACCGTCATTGTGATCTCCACGATGGGAATCCCGCCCTCACAAACGGCGTCCGCCGCCATCCGCGCCTCTCGCGCTGACGCGGCTCGCACCACGGGCACGACTCCAATCTCCATGATTCGCTCACGAACTTTTTGCTTATCCATTCTTAAACGGTTTGCAACCCCCGCTCACCTCGCGATGCGCGCCCCGACTCCCTTCATCACCTGCATCACTTCCTTAAAAGTAACCATCGAGGTGTCGCCCGGAGTCGTCATTGCCAACGCTCCGTGCGCGGCCCCGCACTCTACACACCATTGCGGCTCCTGCGCCGCAAGGAACCCGTAAATCAATCCCGAGGCAAACGAATCGCCGCCTCCCACGCGGTCAAAAATCTCCAAATTCTCTCGATTCTTCGCCTGATGAAACTTCCCATCGCAATAGCAAATCGCGCCCCAATCATTCAGAGTCGCCGTTTTCGCTTTCCGCAACGTGGTGGCCACCACCTTGAACGGATAATCCTTCACTACCTTGGCAATCATTTGCTTGAAACCTTCCACCTCGAATGCAGAAAGATTCTCATCCACCCTTGGCACCTCATATCCCAGCGCCGCCGAGAAGTCTTCTTCATTTCCCAACATCACGTCCACGTGCGGCGCAATCCGCCGGTTCACTTCCTGTGCCCGCTTCTTCCCCCCCAGCGATTTCCATAACGACGCCCGATAGTTCAAGTCATACGAAACAATCGTTCCATTTTTCCTCGCTGCTTGCATCGCTTCCAACGCCACTTCCGGCGTCGTCTCCGAAAGCGCGCAGAAAATTCCACCCGTGTGAAACCATCGCGCGCCGTGCTTTCTAAAAATCTCCTTCCAATCAATCTCGCCCGGCTTCAACTGCGAAGCCGCCGTATGTCCGCGGTCGTAGCTTCCCAGCGCCGCACGCACTCCAAACCCGCGCTCCGTAAAATTCAATCCATTCCGCGCCGCGCGCCCCACGCCATCGTGCTCCACCCAACGTACTAGCGATTGATCCACGCCGCCTTGATAAATCAGGTCCTGCAGCAGCCGCCCCACGGGATCATCCGCAAACGCCGTCACCACCGCCGTCTCCAACCCAAAGCAGCGCTTCAATCCGCGCGCCACGTTGTATTCGCCGCCGCCCTCGCACACTTCAAAACTGCGCGCCGTCGCAATCCGCCGCTCGCCCGGATCGAAGCGCACCATCACTTCCCCCAGGCTTACCAGGTCCCAGCGGCATTCTTTTTTCGGCCTAATCGTCAGCGCCATGCACTTCCCTCAACTCAAAGACATCTCATGGAATGCGGACGTCAGGGCACGGCTTTAGCCGAGCCGAAAAGCAGCATAGACGTGGGGCTTTAGCCCCTGAGGCCATCTTAGTCGGCTTCTCATCGGCAAAAGCCGTCTCTTCTTGCTCTCTTCTTCTCATTCGATTCTCACCGGTTGCAATCGGGGCGACAAAACGTGAATCACTCCTAGCGCCACCAGATAAGCAACTCCCGCCATCACAAAGGGAATCATGTAGCTTCCTGTCCACTGCAGCACATGCCCCACCACCTTTGCGATAAAAAAACCTCCAATCGCGCCAGCCATACCACCGATTCCCGTCACCGAGCCTACCGCGCGCGCCGGAAACATGTCGGACGTCAGCGTATAAAGATTCGCCGAAAACCCCTGATGGCATGCCGCCGCAAGTCCAATTAAGACTACCGCTGACCACGTGCTCTGCACGCGATAGGCGAACACTACCGGAATCACGCCAACCGCGCAAAGCAGCATCGCCATCTTTCGCGCCACGTTGACGCTGCGCCCACGCTTAATCAACGACGACGAAATCCATCCACCCACAACGCTTCCGGCATCCGAAATCAGGTAAATCACCATGATCGGAATACCAATCCCCGTCAGCGCGAGCCCATGTTTTTCTTGCAAGAATCCGGGCACCCAGAAAAGATAAAACCACCAAATTGGGTCCGTCAGAAATTTTCCCAACGCAAATGTCCAGGTCTGTCGCAGCGGAAGCAACCGCAACCATTTCATTTTTTGCATTGGTCCCTGCGGATCGCTCCGGATGTACTCCAGTTCCACCTCAGAAACACGCGAGTGCTTCCCCGGCTTACGATAAATCAGGAGCCAGACCGCCAGCCACGCGAACCCGATCGCTCCGATCCATACAAATGCGCTTCGCCAGCCCCAGCGCACGACCATCCATGGCACGATTAGCGGCGTGACAATCGCGCCTATGTTTGTTCCCGCGTTAAAAATACCTGTCGCAAGCGCTCTCTCTTTTTTGGGAAACCATTCCGCCACTCCCTTGATGCTCGCCGGGAACACCGCGGCTTCTCCGAAGCCCAGCGCATAGCGCGACATCTTGAACCCGCCGAGCGAATTCGCCAGTGCGGTTCCCATCGACGCCAGGCTCCAGAAGATCATCGCCAGCGCGTACCCCAACTGCGTTCCCAGCAGATCGACTACCCAGCCCATTACTAACATGCCCGCCGCGTAGGCTGCCTGAAACGCTGACACCAAATTTCCGTACTGGATTTCGTTCCAGCCAAAATCATGTTGCAATGTGTCTTTCAGAACTCCGAGAA
>JAWOLO010000291.1:0-4308 GCA_033853375.1 Terriglobia bacterium | reverse complement strand
CGACGCGGCTTGCCCGGTTCCTGCAAGCAAACAGGACGCTCTTGTCCGGCGAGCCATTGCGGGTGACGCCGAGGCATTGGAACAACTCTTCACTGTCAACACCGACAAGCTCCGACAGATTGCGTTTGCTGTTTTGCGAAATAAGGAAGATGCCGAGGATGCGCTGCAAAACGCCCTCTTATCGGCTTACCGCAACCTAGCCACCTTCAAGGGCCAATCGACATTTTCAACATGGCTGACAAGTATTGTCATCAACTCGGCGCGGATGGCCCGCCGGAAGATCAACTCACGCTCCGAGTCTTCCCTCGACGAGATTCTGGTCTCTTGCCCTGAGCGCTTAGAACGCGAAATTGCTGACACACGGGAAAATCCGGAGCAGGCATGCTCGGAAACCGAACTAAGAGCACTAATTGAGGAGCGAATTCAGCGGCTTCCACGACGACTTCAGACAGCCTTTCGAGTCCACACGTTTGCGGGGATCCCTTTGGCGGAGGCGAGCGCCGTTCTTGGAGTTCAACTTGGAACCTTGAAAGCGCGCATGTTTCGAGCCCGCCAGCACCTCACCAAGTCGTTGCGCCAGGCATTGCGAATACACGCCCCGAAATTAAGGGCCGCTGTGACAATCGCGGCGGAACGCGAGAACTCACAAGCCGCGGGCCTGCAAGGCGAGCGAATCTGGGGCAACTGATGTTCAGGAGAGTCTTGAAAACAAAGTGAAACTCGATTTTGAGGGCTCATTTTGGCGCCGCTGAAAATATTGCCGGGACGATAGTTGGGGAAATCGAGTTGAAGCCAGATGCCATTGCCCTAAATCAGTGAACGAAGATCTCAAACACAGGGAAAGGCGACAGAGGCAGATATGCGAATGATGCGTAGGTCTTGGCCCAAGGCATGGATGCTGTGCGGCCTGGCCCTTTTGTGGGAGACGGCCGCCGCCGCGCAATCGAGCCCCAACTTCTCGAACACGCAGAATGGGGTGGCTCTACTTTCAACCGTAGGAAGTCAGGGCTTGGCCGGTCTGCAGCCCCAGAGCCCCTATCTCGGCGGAGTCCCCACGGGCACTGCCACTCCAACGGCGCTCTCGCTTTCACTGGAAGACGCCGTAGCTCGTGGTCTACAGCAAAACCTTGGGGGGCTGCTTTCCAGCGATGCACTTTCCGGTGCCCGAGGCGAACGGTGGCGGGCACTCAGCACGCTGCTGCCAAATCTGACCACCGCTACTAGTTTTGGGGTTCGCCAAAATGACCTAAAGGCAAACATAGGTATTAATGTTCCCGGCCAGCCGCCCGTCATCGGCCCTTTTGGAGTCTTCGACACTCGCGCTTACCTTGATCAGTCCGTCTTCAACTGGGAATCCATCGAGCGCGCGCGGTCTTCCGGTGCACAAGTGAAATCAGCTCAATACAGTTACAAGAATGCTCGCGAACTGATTGTTCTTGTGGTGGTGTCCAATTATCTGCTGGTCATTGCCGACCAGTCGCAAGTCGCGTCTGCCTTAGCTCAGCGCGACACTGCGAAAGTGCTCCTTGATCAGACGACCGACCAGAAGAAAGCTGGGCTAGCGGCCGCGGTTGACGTCCTGAGATCCAATGTCGAGCTTCAGGCGCGCGAACAAAGGTTGATCGTCGCGCGGAATAATCTGGCTAAGCAAAAGTTAGTTCTGGCGCGGGCGACAGGACTTCCGCCGGGTCAGACGTTCGACATAACCACCGAGGTTGCTTACCAGCCGCTTGCAACTTCAACCCTGGATGAAGCGTTGCGGCAAGCGTACGCCTCTCGCGCGGACTATAAAAGCCAAACGGAGCTAGTGCGCTCGGCCGAGTTTCAAAAGAAGGCTGCTTCAGCCGAGCGTTACCCCGCACTGTCCACAGTTGCGGATTATGGAGCCATCGGCACCAATCCCGCATCGAGTCGAGGCACAGTCGACGCAGCCGCAGTGCTCCGATTCCCCATCTTCCAGGGAGGCAGAGTTCACGGAGATAACCTTGTTGCAGATTCTCTTCTAGCACAGGCTAAGCAACGACTCGAAGACCTCCATGCCGGCATTGACCAGGAGGTTCGTGACGCTTTCCTCGATTTGCAGGATACCGCGGAAGAAGTGTCCGTTGCGCGGAATGCCGTCCGTCTCGCTACGGAGACCCTGCAGCAATCACGCGATCGCTTCGCATCAGGGGTAACGGACAACATCGAGGTGGTTCAGGCGCAGGAATCCCTCGCGGATGCCAACGACGCGTATATCGCCAGCCTTTACCGCTATAACACCGCAAAAATCTCACTGGCGCGAGCAATCGGTGTCGCGGAATCGAACTACGCGGTCTATTTGAAAGGAAAATAAGATGTCCGACCAAGAGACAGCCAAGAGTCCGGAAAGTTCATCGTCCTCAACGCGCAATATTGGGATGGAAAGCCCCACCACGACTTCCCCCATCGAGTATCCGGGCCGGCGTTCTCGCAAGCGCTGGATTATTGTCGCTTCCGTGGTGGTGGTTCTCCTCGGTGGCATCTTTTTGTGGCACTACCTCTCTGGATTCGAGACCACCGATGACGCGCAAGTCGATGTTCACCTCTATCCGGTGAGCGCGCGGATCTCAGGCTACGTTCAAGCAGTGCACGTGGAAGACAACCAGTATGTGGGGGCAGGCGCCGCACTCGTAGAGATTGATCCAAAGGACTATCAAGTCGCTGTCGCGAAAGCGCAGGCGAACCTTGCCACCGCGGAGGCTGCCGCTCGTGCCCTCAACATCGATGTGCCTATTAGCTCGGTGGATACCGCTAGCCAACTGAAGTTCACTTCTTCCGACATTGAAAACTCCAAGGCCTCAATTGCCGCCGCCGAGAAACAAGTTGCTGCCGCACAGGCACGCATCCTGGAAGCCGAGGCAGAAAACGTAAAAGCCCAGGACGACGTTCAGCGGTACCACCTTCTGCTGATCAAGGACGAAGTACCTAAGCAGACGTACGACCACGCGGTAGCCACAGCACAAACGAACGACGCTGCAGTGGCGGCCGCCAAAGCGGACGAGGCCACAGCCGAACAAAATGTCGCGCAAGCACGAAGCCGGCTCCTCGAAGCGATTGCGCGGGATGAATCCGCCCAAGCCGGACCGCAACGGGTAGCGTCCACGCGCGCCCGCGCGCTCTCAGCCATTGCCGACGAACGGCAGAAGGGGGCCGAACTCGATCAGGCCGAGCTCAACCTCGGATACACAAAGGTATTGGCGCCGGTCAGCGGGGAGGTAACCAAGAAAGTAGTCGTGGGTTTGAACGTCGAACCAGGCGAACAACTGCTTACGGTGGTTCCGCTGGATCAAGTGTGGATCACTGCGAACTTCAAGGAAACGCAACTCAGGCACATGCGGCCGGGGCAGAGGGTGAAGTTCACTTGCGACTCCAATGGGCGTTCCTATAAAGGGCATGTCGACAGCATCGCCGGGGCAACCGGTCCCGTGTTCAGCCTGCTGCCCCCGGAAAACGCCACGGGCAACTACGTGAAGATCGTTCAGCGTGTGCCGGTAAAGGTTGTTTTAGAGCCGGGTGAAAATCGCGATCACCAGCTCCGTCCCGGCATGAACGTCGTTGCGAAAGTGTACTTGCGATGAGCGTTGCGTCTACAACGCTGACTGCCGAAAACGTTGTTTGGACGCCCAAGGTCAACCCATGGGTCATTGGAGTGACCGTGTCGATGGCCGCTTTTCTCGAAGTGCTGGACACAAGCATTGCGAACGTCGCTTTGCCCTACATCGCTGGGAATCTTGGCGCCAGTTACGATGACAGCACCTGGGTTCTTACTTCCTATCTCGCCGCCAACGCCATCGTTCTACCGATCAGTGGATGGTTAGCTGAGGTCATTGGCCGCAAACGGTATTTCCTTATTTCACTGGTGGTTTTCACGGTCAGTTCGCTGCTTTGCGGGCTGGCCCCAAGCCTTCCAGCGCTGCTTTTCTTCCGCGCGTTGCAGGGCGTAGGAGGCGGCGGGCTACAGCCGATGGCACAAGCCATCCTCAATGACACTTTCTCGCCGGAGGAGCGCGGGCTCGCGTTCGCTCTCTACGGAATTACGGCGGTCCTTGCTCCAACGATCGGTCCGATGCTCGGCGGGTGGATTACCGACAATTACTCGTGGCGCTGGATCTTCTTCATCAAACTACCCGTAGCCGCTCTGGCGCTTTACCTTACCTATACCCTGGTTGAAGATCCGCCATTCCTGCACCGGCTGAAGCGCGGCGGGATCCGCGTGGATTACATAGGTATAGCTCTGCTCACGCTGGGCGTTGGTTCTCTGCAAGTCCTGCTGGACAAAGGACAGGA
>JAWOLO010000290.1:0-4252 GCA_033853375.1 Terriglobia bacterium | reverse complement strand
TACGAACCGCTTCCGGCGTGTTCCCGCCAAATTCCTGATACGGGTCCCAGACGATCATTTCATCAAGCGGGATGCCCATACGATAGCCGGTATTGCGCCCGAGATGTTCGTCGGGAAGGAAGAGCACCTTCTCGCCCACTTCAAGAGCCCATTGCAGAACTGCTGCTGCGTTGGAACTGGTGCAAATGGAACCGCGATGTTGCCCGGTGAATGCCTTGATAGCCGCGGTGGAGTTCATGTAACTGACAGGAACAATCTTCCGGGCATCTGTTACCGACGCAAGTTCGCTCCAGCAAGCCTCCACTTGGCCGATATCAGCCATGTCCGCCATAGAGCAGCCGGCGTTCAAGTCCGGCAGTACGACAATCTGGTGCTCGCGGCGCAGGATGTCCGCGCTCTCGGCCATGAAGTGGACGCCGCAAAAAACGATATAGCGGGAGTAAGTTTCCGAGGCCTGAAACGAGAGTTTGAGGGAATCCCCGCGGAAATCAGCGAACTTGATGACCTCATCGCGCTGGTAATGGTGGCCGAGAATGACCACATCTTCGCCCAGACGGGCCTTGGCAGCAGCGATGCGGTCGTCGAGGCTATCGTCTGGGACGAGCAAGTAAGAGTCGAAATCGCAACCTACTCCCGGCTCAATTTCGGGAGCGCGAAGGGAAGCAGGCGGCTCATTGGTGAAGATGCTGTTGCTGCTTCCGGAAATGGAAAGGAGGTCGCCCATGGCTGGGGTAATTTTTACTTAGAGGTGGTCTTCTGTCCCTGAATCCTAAAGGATTATTTTCTCATATGCCTACGGATTGTCCAACTTAGCCCCCGATGAAGACCATGGTGCGAGAAGGAGGCACAAAGCCGGGCTCGTTGATCCGATGGCCTTCTTCTTTTTCATAAATAACGGACTGGATATAGGTCACCAGATCTTCGTCCGAGGCCCCGTCGCGCAACAGGAAGCGAAGATCATGGTCCTCTTTGCTAAAGAGGCAGGTGCGGAGCTTGCCGTCGGCAGTGACCCTGATCCGTGAGCAAAAACCGCAGAAGGGCTGCGTGACGGAGGCGATCAGGCCAATCTCGCCGGGCGCGCCGTCGGCAAAGCGGTATTTGCGTGCCGTCTCGCTACGCTCATGGGGAATCTGAACCAAGGGCCAGCGGCCATGGATGCGCTCGTAAACCTTCGCAGCGGGAACGACCAGTTCGCGGGACCAGTGGCGGTCGGCATCGAGCGGCATAAATTCGATGAAGCGCATGATGACTCCGCGATCGCGGGCGAATTGGGCGAACGCCTCGATTTCATCGTCGTTCAGACCGCGAACAAGAACGGCGTTTACTTTTGCAGGAGCGAGACGCGAGTTTTGCGCTGCGTCGATGCCATCCATGACTTTGGAGAACGACTTGGTGCGTGTGATGCGCTCGAATTTGGCGGGATCGAGCGAGTCGAGACTGATATTGATGCGACGCAAGCCGGCAGCGAGGAGGCGGTCGCAGCGCTCGGCGAGGAGGTGGCCGTTGGTGGTCATGGAGAGATCGGGGAAGCCTAGTGCGTGAAGGCGGGAAATGAAGTCCTCCACGCCATCGCGGACGAGCGGTTCGCCGCCGGTGACGCGAATCTTGCGGATTCCCAGGCCAAGGAAGATTCTGGCCAGCCGATCGAGTTCGGGCCAAGAGAGGATGGCGTCGTGGTCGTGGTAGTTTTCCGGGTCGGCGGAACGGCAATAGACGCAGCGGAAATTGCAACGATCCGTGACCGAAATGCGTAGGTCCGTGATCTGGCGGCCAAAATTGTCGTGGAGAGTCATTGTCAACTGGGCCAAAAGAAAACCCCGAATCCGCAGAGATGGAACCGGGGCAGGCCGGAAATCGACACATTTCCGGAGAAATCGCTCCTTTCCAATTGCGGGAGGCGCGGGCGTTTCCACCCGAACCCTGAGTCCCCCGAGTTGCGTGGGACATCGCCCCTGCGGCCTTGAGTTGTGTCTCCTTTAGGCAGTAAGGGTCGGAGTTACCGCCCCTAGTCTATTCCTGTGCGTCAATAAGCGCAATTCTGCAGAATTCTTGGGAGGGCGCGGAAACGTGCGCCCGAGATCCTTACAACATTGCAAGACAAGGCTCAAGGTACGCGGCATAGAAATGTTGATGCGCGGCCGAGAGGAGCAGCAATAGAGCTTTAGGAAGAGTGATTCGCGACGAAGCGAAGATTTTCGCTGAGGCCAAGGGCCGTAACGCATTGCTTGAGAGAAGCGCAGCGGCAATGAAGAAGATTCTGGAGCAGCGTTTTGAGACGGAGAGAGCGGGCGATGGTGTCTTCCACCTCGGAGAGCTTGCGTGTGGCGAGTTTTTTCCAGCGTGGGCCAACGGGCGTGTTGTCGCGAAGACCGCCGAGGAAGAGCTTGATCTCCGCCAAGGAGAAACCCATTTCTCCGGCGAAACGAATGAGCAGGACGCGGTCGAGAGCGTCGGGAGCGTACCGGCGCTGGCCGCTAGCGCGATGGGGCGGTGCAAGAAGACCGAGTTTTTCGTAGTAGCGGATCGCGGAAGCGTTGAGGCCTGCGCGGTGAGCGAGCTCGCCGATTTTCATTGTTTTCACCTGCGTTGGAAGGGCCGTTCCAGCCAGCGCACCCCACCTCAAGGCTTGGGCCACATCGGGCGGGGCAAGCCCCGCCCCTACGCGGAAAACTGGACCGTGACTCGGCCTCGAAACACCGCTTGACTTAAAGCTGACTTTAACTTTTAGCATTCGGGGATGGGACGTGGCAAATCCTATTTGGAGGAAGGCCATGAATCAGAAGAAAGAACGGTTTTCGGGAACCCACAAAGGAAAAACGGCAAGGATGATGTTGGGATTGCTGCTTGCGGGCAGCACGATAGTAACGTGGGCAGCCCGGGGCGCGACGCCAACGCCGTCCGACCAGGAGAAGCCGATGACCACGACGCAGAGCAAGTTTTATTGCAACATCAAAGCGCTGACGCCGGAAGAGCGGGCGCATCACAAACAACTGGGAGACAAACTAATGGCGGCACGAAAGCAAATTGTCGAGATGCCGCAGGGATATGAGTTTCAGTTCAGCCCGCAAAACGTAACACTCTCGGAGTTGGCGGACTGGGTGGTGGCGGAAAGCAAGTGCTGTCCGTTTTTTGATTTTCACATTGACCTGGAGAACGAAGGCAAGTTGATTTGCCTGCGACTCACGGGAGAAGAAGGAATCAAGGCGTTCATTCGGGCGGAATTCGCCGTGCAGTGAACTAAAAGGAGAGGCCGGCCTCATCATTACATGTGAGGCCGGCCCAGATTTTCATCATCACGTTATTTCTGGGTCGTGGAGGCCTTAGCAGCAAATTCCTTCGGAAGAGGATTGTCGCCACGCTCCTCGTCCCACAAGATGCTGACAATCCACCAGCGCGTGCCATCGTTGAGCAATTGAATGCTGTTGATGCCGCGGGCGAAAGGGGCTTCTCCGGGAGCACGGCGGGATTCATAGCTGCTGAAGACCTGCGTGATATTTCCAAACGTTTCGATGCGGTTCACGATGGGGCTTTCATAGAAAGCGTGCTGCATAAAGTAGTTGCCTGCGCCTTTGGCGTAATCCTCGACGCCCATGGGACGGACGCGAGAGGAGCCGTCGGCGTTCTTGGTGGCGGCGGTGAGGCGCGCCTGTGGCAAGAACAGGGAGCGGAAGCGATCCCAGTCGCGTTCGCCGGCGGACCCGGAGATGACGCCGTAGAGCGCCGTAAGAATGCTGTCGATGGACTTCACGTCTTCTGGACGCGCGGCGGGAGCATTTGCTGACGAGGGAGAAGCAGCTTGGGACCCTGCCTGCTGCTGTGAGGCCGGTTGTTTTTCAGGAGATTGAGCGGAGGCCGAGACGGAAAGAGCGAGGATTGCGAGTGATGCCAGAAGAGTGCGATTCATTTGGTTCTCCATTTGAACATTCGCTAGCCGCTGTTTTCTGCGTCGAGACTATATACCAAGTGCGCCCTGACATGCTCCTCGAATGGAAGAAAATCGCAAGCAAGGCTCCCGCACTCCAAAAAGGAGGCGTTAGCGGCGGAAGAGGGAGATGAGCCAGAAGAGGAGCGAAAGCGCGACGCTGAGAAGAAGGCACGTGACGATGGGAAAGTAAAAAGTGGTGTGTTCGCCGCGATGAACGATGTCTCCGGGCAATTTCCCTAAGCGAAAGGGGAGCTTGTTGCCGAAGTAAAGAAGAGCGCCGACAAGAATCAGCAGCGCTCCAAAGAAAAGAAGAGAGCGGCCGATATC
>JAWOLO010000289.1:0-12627 GCA_033853375.1 Terriglobia bacterium | reverse complement strand
CCAATCAGCACGGCGGCTTTCAACGCGCCGTCCGCCAGCAGTTGGTCGATGGCTTCGGAAATGCCTTCGGGCACGCCGGGACTCAGAGCGTTTACCGGCGGATTGTTGATGGTGATGACGCCGATGTTTCCCGACTTCGTGAATTGAACAAGATCTCCCATGATGGTTGCCTCTTCGATAGAAACGAATGGATTCGGTTAAGCACCGCGTGCGGAAACCGCATCCGCGTCGATGGTCAGACGCGCGAGCCGCTCGCGGTGAAACGTTGCATCGCCGAACATTGTCTCGGAAGCTTTCGCGCGCCGGTAATAGAGATGAAGGTCGTTTTCCCAGGTGAAGCCCATCCCGCCGTGAACCTGAATTCCGCGATTGCCCACCGTGCGGCTGGCATCACTCGCATAAAGTTTGGCGATGGAAACCGCGGCAGCGGCATCGGGAGCGTCATGCTGCAAAGCCCAAGCCGCGTAATAAACCGCCGAACGGGCGCTTTCCGTTTCGAGGTACATGTCGGCGCACTGGTGCTGCACCGCTTGAAAAATGCCGATAGGTTTGCCGAACTGCTTGCGCGTTTTCGCATATTCGACAGTGATATCGAGCGTACGCTGCATTCCGCCGACCATTTCGGCTGCAAGAGCAGCCGTAGCAATCGCGCGGGGTCTCGACAAGTCAGCCGTCTCACCGAGTTTTTCCGCGGGTGTGTCATCGAATTGCACGGAATAAACCTTGCGAGTGAGATCCATACCGTGCATCGACTGGATGCGGATCCCCGGCGCTTTCGAATCGACGAGAAAGACGCCGTTTCGGGCAACGACCATAATCCAATCGGCGATTGCGGCATCCGGGACAAACAGCTTTTCGCCCCTTAACTTTCCGTTGACTGCATTCAAGTGCACATCCGCAAGGTCCCAGCTCCCTTCGGGCTCAAAAAACGCGACCGTGGCGCGCGTTTTTCCTTGGCAGATCGGTGCGAGGTATTTCTTCTTTTGATCCTTCGAGGCAACGGCGTCCAAAAGGCTTCCTGCCATCACAACGGTGGCGAAAAAGGGACCTGGAAGCAATGCGCGGCCGGCCTCTTCCATCAGCAAAATCAGCTCGACGATGCCGAGGCCAACGCCGCCAAATTCTTCAGGGGAAATAATGCCGGTGTAGCCCTGCTCGGCAAGTTTGCTCCACAAGTTCGCGTCAAACGCGGAATCGGTGTCCATCAGGCGACGGACTTCGGCGATGGGGCACTCGCCGGCGAAGAATTTGCGGGCGCTATCTCGAAGAAATTCCTGGCTTTCGTTCAATCCAAATTGCATGGCGTCTTCCTCAGTAGCTTCGGGGCAGCCCGAGAACGAAATGCCCGATGATGTTGCGCTGGATTTCGGACGTGCCTGCTTCGATAGTATTTCCGCGCGAACGCAAGTAACCGTACGACCAGATGCCTTTGTCAATGGCGCGGCTGTCGCTCGCAAGAAGTTGGCCATACGGGCCAAGCATTTCTTGCGCCACTTGTTGCAATCGCTGATTGAGTTCGCTCCAAAATAGCTTCTGAATCGAGCCCTCGGGACCGGGAGCGCCCGTCGCGGTGATGCGGCTGAAGGCGCGAAGCTGATTCAAGCGCATGATTTCGACTTCGGCATAACATTGCGCGAGTCTTTGCCTCAGAATGGGATCCTGAGCCGCAGGCCGGCCATTGCGCTGAATCGTGCGCGCGAGTTCGATCAGGCGGCTAATATTTCGCTTGAAGATGAGGATGAGGCGCGCGCCATAAGCCCCGCGCTCATGCATGAGCGTGCTGACGGCGACGTTCCAGCCGTCGTTGACTTTACCAAGGACATTTTCTACCGGTACGCGCACATCGCGGAAAAATATCTCGTTGAATTCGCTCTCGCCGGTCATCTGCCGCAACGGACGAACCTCGACCCCGGGCGATTTCATGTCAACAAGGAGAACCGTGAGACCTTTGTGTTTGGGAACTGTTGGGTCCGTTCGAACAACAAGCTCGCACCAATCCCCCACCCAACCATAGCTGGTCCATACTTTCTGGCCGTTCACAACATAATGTCCGTCTGCAAGCCGGGCCTCCGTTTGCAACGCGGCAAGATCAGAACCCGCGTTGGGCTCAGAAAAGCCCTGGCACCAAATTTCCTCCGCGCTGAGAATTTTGGGAATGAAACGCTTTTTCTGTGAGTCCGTACCATAAGCAATGATCGTTGGTCCGATCAAGCCCAAACCCAGAGCGTTGGCCATGGGCGGCGCTTCAAGGCGCGCCATCTCTTCCCAGAAAATGGCCTGTTGCATCAAGGTGGCGCTGCGGCCGCCATATTCCTTTGGCCACGAAACGGCGGCCCAACCGCCTTCGTGTAGCTTTCGCTGCCAAGCCCTCAGGTACGGAAAAGATTCTTCCAGCGGCCTCTCGCGCCATTCCGACCAATCTTTTGGAACGTTGACTTGGAGCCAAGCGCGAAAGTCGTCGCGAAAGGCCACCTCGTCGGGCGTGAGATTCAGATCCATATCTTCTCGTGCTCCTTCGTCGCAGGAACGCCTGCTCAATTGTTTCGCGTGGCCCGCTTGGCGGCTGTGCCGGAGCCGCTCTTGGTCTCAGACGCATTAGGCTGACCTTTACGCTCCTCAAATTCAGGGCGAATTGTTTCGCGACCTTGCCAATATTTCTTTCGCAGATCCCTTTTCAGCACTTTGCCAGTCCCGGTCCTGGGCAAGCCTTCGAGAAATTCAACCGAGCGCGGGCACTTGTAATGCGCAAGGCACGAGCGGCAATGTTCGATGAGTTCGATTTCACCGGCTTGCATGTTCGGCTTTAGGACAACGAGCGCCTTCGGCACTTCTCCCCAAGTTGGATCCGGTACAGGCAAGACGGCGACTTCTAAAACAGCCGGGTGCGAAAGAAGAACTTTCTCTACTTCGAGCGAGGAAACGTTCTCGCCGCCGCTCACGATGATGTCCTTCTTGCGATCGACGACGAGGATGTAGCCGTCTTCATTCCAGTTAGCCATGTCGCCGGTATGAAACCATCCGCCACGCAGCGCTTCCGCAGTAGCTTCCGGCTGTTGCCAGTAACCTTCCATAACTCCATCGGTGCGGGTGACGATTTCTCCCATGGACTGCCCATCGCGCGGAACATCCTGATCATTTTCGTCGACGACGCGGAGCTCGACGCCAGGAATGGCGTAACCCGTCATCGCTTGCCCTGCGAATCGCTGCTCGCCTTCCCAGTTAAGCCCAGGCTTCATCGGCGAGATGGACAATACGGGCGCGGTTTCCGTCAGGCCGTATCCCGAAAAGCAGGTGCACCCCAGTTTCTCTTCGACCTCGCGGACCAATGTTGGAGACGATGCGGCGCCGCCAATGCTAATTCGCTTCAAACTGCTGAGGTCGTACTTTGCGCGCTCGGGACAATTCACCAGCGCGGTGGCCATCGCGGGAACGAGACTGCAATAGTTGACATGCTCCGCTTCGATGAGCCGAAAGACTTCCTGCGGGTCAAACTTTTGCATCATGACGTGTTTTCCGCCGAGAAGTGTGAGGAAGTGGGCGACGCCCCAGCCGTTGGCATGAAACAGCGGAATGGTGTGCAGTTCCACTGCTTCGTTGTCGGCGTGCAAAGCCAAACCAGCGTTGAGGGCGTGCAAATAGATGTTTCGGTGGGTCAGCATCACGCCTTTGGGCTCGGCGCTGGTTCCACTGGTGTAGAAAAGCTCAGCGAGAGAATTTTCGTCCACCTGCATGATGTTGGCGCGATGCGGGGGTGAGTCTGCGACGAGTGCCTCATAGTTTTGGCCGGATAACCAATCCACTTCGGATGAACCATCAAGAGAATAGAAAGCTTTAACGGTCGTGAGCTTGGAACGAAAAGACTCGACTAGCTCCAGGAAATGACTTTGCAAGAACAGTGTGCGCGCGCCCGCATCGTTGAGGATGTACGCAAGCTCCCGGGGGGCAAGCCGGATGTTGAGCGGCAGCAAAACGGCGCCCGTTTCGATGACGCCATAATAGGCTTCCAACAAACGGTGACAGTTGGTGCTTAGAAACGCGATGCGGTCGCCAGCTTGAATTCCCGATTTTCGCAAAGCGCCCGCCAGCCGACCCACACGCTCGGCAAACTGACCGTAGGTGAACCGCCCTTTTCCACAAACCACTGCGGTCCGCTTCGGATACTGCTGCTCGGCGTAGCGAAGGAACCGAATTGGTGTGAGAGGAATGTTCATCGCTCATTGCGCCCTGGGTCAGGCGGTCTGCCCTCCATCCACGACCAGTACATGTCCTGTGACGAAATCGGATGCGTCTGAGGCCAGGAACACGGCCGCGCCCTTCAAGTCATGATCGCTCCCGAAGCGACCGAGAGGAATTTTCTTCAGAAAGATCTCCCGGTTTCTCTCGATCACTACCTTGGACATGTGCGTGGGAAACCAGCCAGGGGCGATGGCATTCACCTGGATGTTGTGAACCCCCCACTTGCAGGCAAGATCCTTGGTGAAGGCGATGACGCCGCCTTTGCTGGCGTGGTATCCAATGGCTTGAAACTCAGGCGGTGCACCTCGCATCCCGGCCACAGAAGCGATGTTAATAATCTTTCCGCGCCGCTGCGGGACCATGAATTTTCCAACGGCCTGGGAAAAAAGAAACGTACCGGTCAAATTCGTCTCAATGACTTTATTCCAATGCTCCAACTGCATTTCCTCGACCGGAGCGCCCCAAGAGGTCCCGGCGTTGTTGATCAGGATGTCGATGCGGCCGAACTGGGAAACGGTCTGCTGCACAACATCGCAAATTTGATCTGGATTCTTGACATCGCAGGCAAGCGCTAGCGTTTTGACGCCAAGTTGTCTTAATTCTTCAGCGGCTTGTTCGCAGCGCTCCTTCTTGCGCGCGCAGAGCACCAAGTTTGCTCCCATTTCCGCCAGACCTTCCGCCATTTGGCGGCCGAGGCCAATGGAGCCCCCGGTGATAATGGCTACGCGGCCGGACAGATCGAAAAGCTTCTTGGTATTCACCGGGACGCCATAAACTCACGCGATATGCTTCCCATGCACTCTACAATTTTCATGTCAGGCGCAGTCCTCCGCAACGCGGAATTCTCTTCCGCGGTCCAAATTTCGACGCGGGATCTCTCGGTTGTGCCTTAGAACGTCAGCCGCAGCCCCAACTGAATTTCGCGCTTGGGAAACGCCGATGTAAAACCCAGCGGCTGGCTTGGCGACAAAGACCTGTTTCCATGCACATGGAACGTGGTAAAACCCGGCTCAAACCCAAATACAGGGCCCACCTCGTTATTGACGCTGGCAAAATTCGTGTGATTCGCGATGTTGAATCCTTCTGCGGTCAACAGCAGTGTAGTCTTTTCCTGGACTTTGTGCTTCCAACTCAGGCGCATGTCGAAGTTGGTGTAACTGGGGCCCAGGCCAGTGTCACGGCCAGCGCCAATGGGCCGCTGGTTGGTTGTGTGGTTGTTACCATTGACCTCGCCGCCTGCAAGCAGGTTGAAGGGGTGCCCGCTGTTGTAAGAGAAAATCGGGGCGAGCTGGAAGCCGGAGACGATGGGGCTCTTCCACGGGCTATCGAACACCCCGGCGATGACCACCTTGTGACGCTCATCGAACTCTGAGAGGCCGCGGTCCAAGCCCAGATTTGTCGGATCCTGTGGCCCGTAGTCGCTGTTGAAATCCGTCGAGGTGTCAAACCCTTTGCTGTAGGTGTAATTGCCGAGCAGCGTGAAGGAATTGCTGAAGCGCTTTTTGACTTCCAGGATTCCTCCTTCGTAAAGCGCCGATGCCGCGGAAGTGTACTGGTTGTTCTGTACGATCAGCGGATTAACGAAACAAGCGAAGGGATTCGCGCAAGGATAGCCTGCAGTGAGTACGCTTAGGCCTGCGTTGGGGCCGCTAACGATAACCTCTTGGCCGCCCAGCGGGTCGGCGGGTGCCGCGTTGCCCGGCGCCACCCCTCCATTCCAGTTGCGATACTGGACAGTCTTGCCGTTTGTCAACTTCGCGGCTGTGAACGGCGCTTGCAGTAGGTTGGTATCAATCGCCACAGGCAGCCGGAGTGTATGGGTGTAGATACCGCTCAAAGACACGGAGAAGCCCGGCGCAATCTCACGTTCGATGCCGAAAGACGCCTGCTGCGAATACGGAGGCTTGAAGTTCGGAGGGTTGCTGAATAGCACGGTCAGCGGCGCGAGCGGGCCGCTGTTAGCGACAAAGATACCGAACTTCGCTACATCCGCAGGCGTAATGCAAGCGGCATTGCCGGCAGTAGGAGTTGTGCATTGAATCAGTCCCTGAGCGAAGAGCCCCTGGAACACTTGCGGAGCCGTTTGGAGCGTCGGAGCAAACGGCGTTGCACCAATTGGATCCACATAAATAGAAATAAAACGGATGCAAGGGCTCGTGCCAGTTCCGGGAATTACCGCGACCGTCCCGAAGCTGACCCCGCATGTGCCCACGACGTTATTCACCTGATCGGGGACTTGCGACTTGTTGTTCTGGTTCTCCACGGTACTGTAGTTTTTGTTCAGGACGCCCAAGCTCAAATCTACCTGGGGAATCTGCGTATCAATCGGTCCGAAGAACATCCCGTAACCGCCCCGGATTACAGTCTTGTGGTTTTTGAAGGGGTCCCAGGCAAATGAAACGCGAGGCCCAATATCCTTGTAGTACGTGCTGACCGGCAGATACTCCGAATCGATTTCATAACGAGCGCCGTAGGTGAGCGTAAAGCTTGGTGTGATCCGCCAGGAATCCTGCAGATAGGCAGAAGTGTAAGGCCGGGTATAGGCAGGGTAGTCCGCATTCCCAAAACCCTGCTGAAAGACTTGTGGCACGCCGAAATTAGCCGACTGCAGCGAATTGAGCAGCGCCGAATTCACCGAAGGAAGCTGACAAGCGATAGGGGTAGTGAGGCAAGGGCTCAGCAAGTTTCCGGGCAATGCCCCGAACACGAAGCGACCCGGAAAGAACGTGTGCGACTCGCTATGATTCCCGCGGAGCAGTTCGGAGCCGCCGAATTTCAAGGTGTGAGTGCCGCGGATCAAGGTGAAGTTGTCGGCAATTTCGGTGCGGCGAGTGATGGTGAAATTCGGCAAGAAGATGTTGGTTCCCAGATTGTTGATGAATCCGAAGATTTGCAGCCCTACTTCTCCAGGCTCATTGGGGATGACGTTAAAACTGTTGTAATCCCATTGCAGCCGGAACTCATTCTGCGCCTTCGCGCTGAACGCGTGGAACCACCCGAGCTGAATGTTGTCGTCATAATTATGAATCGAGCTGCCTGCAGAAAAGCCCGTCAGAGATTGCACGTCCGGGTTTTCCTCAAGGTCGTGGCCATAACGGTAACTGAGATAGAGCTGGTTGCTATCGCTGAAGCGGTGGTCCAGCCGTCCTGAAGCAAGGTACTCACGCGTATTGTAGTTGAACACGCCGCCGTTGTTTTCAAACTGGTTTACCAGGAATGCGCTCAAAGGAGAAGCGGCCGGATTGACGGTCAGAGTCCCCAGGAGGATTGCGGCGCATGTGCCAGCGGGGACATTGGTGGTGGGATTAGGAGCGGGAAGGCCCAATTTCGCTGCGACGGCCGCCCCGACCGGGCCGCTCAGGCAGGGGACATTCGGATTGCCCGACTGCGTCGCCAGGGCCTGCAGCCCGCCGATAACCGGCTGCTGCGTGGCATCGGGACGAAGAGTGCTTGTGCTGGTCAGCAAAGGCACCGCGTTTTGCGAGTTTTGCAGCAGACCTTCAAAAGCGCCGAACAAGAAGGTCTTGTCCTTCTTGATCGGAAATCCCAACGTGCCCCCGTATTGATACCGGGAAAGCGAATTTTTGATTGGGCTGCCGGTCGTGTCGGAGGCCAATGGATTGAACGCCTGGCCGGGTTGCAGCGCCTGGCTGAAGGCAAAGGGATCGCGGGCGTCCATAGCGTCATTCCGGAAATAGCTGTAAAGACCACCGTGCACTTCGTTGGTTCCAGACTTCGAGATGATGTTGATGGATGCGCCGCTCGCGCCGCCTAGGTCAGCCCCATAGTTGCTCCGATTGACTTGGAACTCCTGAACCGCATCTTGACTGACGGTGAGGCGAACGCCCCCGGAATCACCGTTAGCTTCACCTCCGTCCACGGTTACTGTATTTCCCCGGCCATTGCTCCCGTAAAAAGAAAGTCCGCTTTGCGGCGTTTGCTTGACGCGAAAATCCTGGTCATCAGCAAGGCGAGTGGAGTTGGACACACCCGGCATCAGCAACGTAAAGGTAAGGTAGTCACGGCGGTCGATCGGCAGATCGGCAATGTAGTTCTGGGTGAGAGTATCTGCTTGACTTCCTCTCTCGGTCTCGACGATGGGTGGCTCGGCGCTGACTTCCACCTGCGACGACATTCCCGACAGTTTGAGGCGAAAGTCGAAAACCAAGGTTTGCCCGACCGTCAACACAACACCGTTGGCCGTCTCCGTTTGAAAGCCGGCGCGCTCGACCGTGACTTTATAGGTTGAGGGGGCGAGGCCGGACACTCGATAGAATCCATGTTCGTCGGTCACTACACTGCGTTCTACACCCTTTTGAGGGTCAGTCACAGTGACTCTTGTGTTCGGTACGCCGGCGCCGGTCGGATCCGTGACCGTTCCTGTCAGGTCGGCGGAGGCCCCTACGCCTTGTGCTTTCGTTAGATGGCTTGCAGGAAACAAACACGCCGCCAGAAGAACTGCAACTGCTAGCAAGGTCGACTTCATAGCCCCTCCTGGTTCATCTGAGGAACCGAGAATCGGTTTGTCAGATTCGCTTGAACCTTCGCAACCATGGCCCTATGCCTGCGGCAGCCTCGATCGCCGCCGTAGTCGCCCTCGACTGGAATAAGAAAGTCCTGCAAAGAGCATGAGATCGGAAGCCAGCCTTGCGTCCCTCCCACGCGCCCGGTAGGAGCACCGAGATTGTGATAGTCGGTATCACATTTTACGAACTAACGTCAATACGAAATTTGCGGCGCCACTGTTGGGGCGTTTCCCGCAGGTCGAAAGCGGTTCCCCGTCAAATCGAAAATGGCGGAATGAGAGGCAGGCCCTTGGAAACGGCACACGAAACACGCGGAGGAAACCTCACGGAAAAGAAAGGACGATGCGGCCCGAGACTTGCCCTTGGCGCAGACGGTCCACAGCCAAATTCACATCAGAGAGTGGATGCGTAGCCACGTGACAACGAATTTTCCCCTTGCTCGCCAGCGCCAGCACTTCGCGCAGGTCTGCCCGTGTTCCAACAGCGCTCGCCTGGATGCGCACTTCCTTGGCTGCCATGAGAATGGGGGGAAAGCATATATTTTCGGCAGGCAAGCCGACGGCAAGAAGAGTTCCCGTTGGACGGACGCACGCAAACGCAGTGTCGTAGGCCGCTTTTGCTGCGGAAGTCACCAAAGCTACGTGGACACCCCCCTTCGCCCGCAAAGCTTTTGCGACGTTCATTGACGCAGCGTTCAGGCAATTCGCTGCGCCCAGAGTTTCTGCAAGCCGCAACTTTTCATCGCCCACATCAATTGCCGTAACTACCGCTCCTAGTTCTTTTCCGATTTGCACTGCAATGTGGCCCAGTCCGCCGATACCAAAGATCGCCAGCCGTTGTCCGTCACGCACTCTAGCTTGCTTCAACGCTCGGTAGACAGTTACGCCGGCACAAAAGAGTGGCGCCGCTTCCACGGCTGACAGCCCATCCGGAATCTTCACGGCATGGCTCGCGGGGGCTTTCACGAATTCCGCAAAGCCGCCGTCTACCATTACTCCTGTAATTTTCTGCCGCGTGCAAAGATTTTCGTTTCCTTCATGGCAGAATTCGCATTCCCCGCAGGTCCAGAAAATCCAAGGTACGCCGACTCGGTCACCGATCTGCAACTCGCGAACATCACTGCCTTTCTCAACGACGCGACCCGCAATTTCATGACCGGGGATCAAGGGTATTTTCGTGATCGAAGTGAACTGAGGCCAGTCTCCATCGGCTACGTGCAGGTCGGAATGGCAGACCCCGCAAGCCTCCACTTGAATGAGCACGTCGTTTGCTTCCGGCAACGGTCGCGCTACATCCTCGAGCACAAGAGCTTTTTTGAATTCATGCAGGACAGCAGCTTCCATCGCTTATGCCTCAACGACAGGAGAAACCCGTCGCGCGCGGAAAGTTCGGCGACGTGATCGCGTCTGGTTTGGACAAGGGATGCAGGAGATGGAATGGAACAAGCCGCGCTCCACTGAGAGGCTTACGGCTGCACGCCCTTCAGAAAAAACTCAAGGGCGCTGCGGACTCGTTCGCTCAAACTGTGCGGCCCAGAAAGGTCCACAGCCCACCGGCGAACCACCGTAGTATAGAGTCCCTCCATGAACTCCGCCAAGTGCGCTACGGGAAATGCTTTGGTGATCTCTCCGCGCTTTTGGCCCTCGGCAAGGATTTCCCTCAAAAGGCTAACTGCAATCTCCTCCGGCCGACGCATTTCAGGAGAGCGCACCGGATCCATTGCTCCGGAAAGCACTATAGCTCTCCACAAAGGCCGGTCGGATTCCACCTCGCGAGCCATGCCTTCGTACATTCGCCGCAGTCGTTCCCCGGTTGAAACGTCGCTCGAGAGTTCTGTCTCGAGATGCTCCTTGATGCAACTGAAGCCGCGGCGGCCGACTTCGCGCAGCACCGCATCTTTGCTTGGGAAGTAGCGGAAAAACGTGGGTTGGCTGATTTCCAAGATCTGGACGATATCTTCAATTCTTGTATTCTCGTAGCCCCGCTTGCGGAACAGGCGAATCGAAGTGTCGATGATTTGCTGCCGGAGCCGCGCTTTCTTGCGTTCGCGAAGGCCCAATGTCTCTTTGTTGCTTGTCGCGTCGACTCGGGAAAGCCGTCTTTGGTGCCCTAAGTTTGGGTGACTTCGGGCCGCTGTGCCCCCCGGGGCAAGTGGCTCATTCGGGGCGACTCTCATTCGCCGCATTTTGGATTGCTCTCCTCGACCACCCGGAGCGTAGAAATGACTGCCACGAGCAAAATTGCAAGAGTTACTCTAACATGATAGAGACTCACGTCAAGTTGCGCTCCTCACAGAGAAGCGATGGGACGCGCTTGTGCCTGCCTCATCGCCGATATTTAAGTGAGAGACTATCGGCTGCAAAAACCGCAAGCCGCCGGAAAAGCGCCTCTGAGCCGGCTTCTTTCTGATCACTGGGCAGTTTCAAAAGCTGTTCTACTTCTGTTTCCATTTCCTGCACCTCTTTGGCTGATGCAGTGTTACTTAAATGCTTAAAAAGCATTTTGTGCGCCTGCTTCCGTTCCATCACTTCGAGTCCATCGAGAATCTGGCGGTGCGAAGTTCCCTCCCAGATCGCGAGAATCATCGCTTCGCGAAACCAGCGTTCTACGCCATACTCCGCCAGCACGCCTAGCCCTCCGTGCACCTCCATCGCCCATTTCGCCGTATCCGCAGCGAACTCGGCGGTCCAATACTTCGCCAAATGTGCTACCAGCCGAAACAAGTGGTAGCGCTCTGAATACGGCGGTCGTTCCATCCACACTTCGCTTAAAAGTCGGGCAGCTTCCCACGCTAGAGAGAAGGCAGATTGCAGGCCATTTAAGCGAACCTCAAACTGATGCCGAAGGAGCGAATGATCGAGAATCCGTTTGCCAAAGGCGGCGCGGCACTCAGCATACGCAAGAGAATCCGCCATTGCCCGTTGAGCTAGCGCAACGCTCACCACGCTGTTCGCGATGCGCGAGAGGTTCAAGACTTCCAAAATCAAATAGATCCCCACGTCAGCGGAACCCAGCAAATATCCTTCACTTTCCCGCAACTCCACTTCTCCCGTAGGCACCGAGCGAGTGGCAATCTTGTCTTTCAATCGGCGAATCAAGTAATTGAGGCTTCCATTTTTCCGATAACGAGGCACCAGGAAAAGCGCCAGACCGCGCACGCCTTCAGCGGCTCCTTCCGGCCGCGCAGCCACAACGGCCAACTCCGCTCCTGCGTTGCTCGCAAAGTATTTGTCGCCGGTAAGCAGCCAGCTATCGCGAGCGGGCCGGGCTACCGTCTTTACCCCTGCGCCCAAATCCGAGCCGCCTTCGATTTCTGTCATCCAGGTGGCCCCCTGCCACGCCGAATCATCTTTCCACAAGAGTTGTGGCAGGAACCGCGCCTGTAATTCAGCAGTCCCATATTTTGCAAGAGGAACCGCCGTTCCGAGCGTCACCGTGTACGGACAACAAACTCCGGGATCGTAGAACGAAATCATGTAGATCAATTGGTAGGTCGGGATGAGCGATTTCTCTTCGAGCGCTCGCCAGACCACGCCGGACCGATAGCCCCTTCGCAGAATCGTCTGGTATTCGCGAGGGTAAAGAACTTCATCGGCGCGCTTTCCGGTTGGATCGAACATGCGCAACCACGGCGTTCCAGCGCGATCAATCGCCCCGGAAATGGCAACGCCCTCGGTTTTCCACCACTGTTGTTCGGTTTCGAGTACGTCGACGTGCAAAATATCAGGAAGCCTGCTTTGCAGAAAGTCTAGGGGCGATCGAAGAGCATCAAAAGCTTTCATTGGCGCGCATATTAGGGCGCTAAGAGGATTGCGTCAAGCGCACGAGCTAATTGATTGCAGAGATTGGCTGGGAGGCCTGGACT
>JAWOLO010000288.1:0-6719 GCA_033853375.1 Terriglobia bacterium | reverse complement strand
GCAAGGTAGCGCTTCAACTTCTGGGTGATGAGGAAATTTTCTTTCACGTGCTGGTGACCGTTTTCGCCGAGCTTGGCGGCGATTTCCGGGTGGGAAAGCAAAAAGCGAATTTGATACGCGGTGCCTTCCACCGAATGCGCCAGGAGACCCGTGTGTTTGTGGATGATTTGTGTGGGAATGCCGCCAACCGCGGAAGCCACCACGGGTTTCTTTTTCCAAAGCGCTTCCGAAACCGTCAGGCCAAAGCCTTCTCGCAAGCTTTTCTGCACGACGATCGTGGAAGCGCGCTGGAGCGCGTTCACTTCCAGAGGGGCCCACGCGGGGAGTTCGAGGATCTTAATGTCGGGATCGTGCTCTGCCGCGCGCCGCACTTCTTTGAGGACGAGAGCGCCTTCCGGGTCGTCCGAAGCGCTGCCGCCCGCAAGGACCAGCTGGCAGTCGAAGTACCGCTTCACGATTCTGTATGCGCGAATCACGCCGACGGGATCCTTCAATCGGTCGAAGCGGGAAATTTGCGTCAAGATCGGGCGCTGGGAATCAATCTGATAGCGATGGAGAACTTGCTGAATGAATTCCGAATCCAAGGGACAATTCTTCTCCGAGAGAGGATCAATCGCAGGGTAGAAGAGATATTGGGGGATGGAAAGCTGGCGGGAAAATTCGGGCGAAGAGAACATGGCGGCGTCATAGCGGGAAACGAATTTCTCCAGAAAGTCCCAGACCCCGCGATTCGGATGCGACAAATCAATATGGCAGCGCCAGACCCAGTGATTGGAGCCGGACGGCCGCGCATCGATCATCGCGACGGGCTGCGGATCATGAATGACCATGAATTCGGCGTCGAGTGGAAGATTGGCGCGGTTCCGCTCGTTGTAAGAAAGAAAAATCTCAAAATCTTTAGCATTGGGATGGTACGGCTCGCCGTGCAAGCCGTTGTGGAACGATTTCGTAACGTCGAAGAATTCTTCCGCTCCTTTCATGACATCCCAGCGAATGCCAAGATCGAGTTCTTCGGCAAGCGGCACCAGCCGATTGAGAATTTCCGCGACGCCACCTCCAACGGCAGTGGAGTTGATCATCTCGATGCTGCGGCCGCGCAGCGGCTTGGCCAGCGCGCGCAATTCCTCGATCTCACCGGCGCCGACTACTTCCGCATAGTTCTCCAATGGGATGCGGCTAGCCGCCAGAACTTCCGTCATGCCTTTCTCCTTTCGCGGTCGATCAGGCGGAGCATCTTGGCACGCGCGCTGTCCAGCGTATTGGTGTAGACATCAATACGATTGATGCTGTCGGCAAGTGTCCGGAGTCCCAGGCTGCCGGAGAGCCAATGTGAAAAGTCATTGGTTTGGAGCTGGAGGCGCAGGCGCGAGGAGATGAAGTGGAAGTAAAAACCGGCGTGGCTGAGGTGCGCAACGCCTTCGCGAAACTCATCCAGGGTGCGCGCGCTACGGCCAAAGGGCACGGTCACTTCGACGCTTTCGCAGAAGTAGAATCGCTCCAGGCCCGATTGCGACGCAAATTGCGGGTGAGTATTGCAAAAATCCCGGACCACGCGGCAGAGATCGCTTCGCAGCGCGGCAATGGAGGTGTAATCGCGGATGTCGAGGGTTGCCAGTTGCTCCGCAAGATCGTTGCGGTTCACAGAGGCAAGCGTCCATTGCGCGAAGTCATTGGAAAAGCCTTCCGTAAGGAAGTGGTGGACGCCGAGCGTTTGAAAAGTATGATGAAAAATGGAAGTGTCACTGCAATGTTCGAGGCCGGTCAGTAATTCCGCAAGGGTTCCTGCCGACTGATTCCCGATCCGGGTGAGGTAGGAAGCGGTGACGAAATCGAAGGGTGTCTCGGCGACGTTCAATTCAGCAATCCTCTCCATCCTTAGATGCGCGAATGCAACAGGAGTTGGCAAACGACCCAAGGGTTGACCCAAATCAGGCAGTTCGAAGCCGTCTTACGCTTCCGCGCGTTCCACGAGTTCGATGCGAATCTCAGTCAGGTCGGAGAGAAGGTGAGCCGCCCAGCGGTAGACATTGTGTTGCCGCACGATGTGGCGCATTCGTTGCATTCGCTCGGCCTGCTCCCGCTCGGGCATTTCCAGCGCTCGACGAATGGCTCGCGCGAGCTGAGAAATGTCGTAAGGATTTACGAGCAGTGCGTCGCTCAGTTCGTGCGCCGCTCCGGCAAACGTGCTCAGGATCAATACACCGCGTTCGTCTTCGCGGGAAGCGACAAACTCCTTGGCCACGAGGTTCATTCCATCGTGCAGGGAAGTGACCATGCAAAGAGAGGCGGCCTTGTAGAAGCGGGAAATTTCCTCGTGGGAATGGTGTTTCTTGCGAAACACGATGGGCTTCCACAGCCCCGTCTGGAAGCGGTCGTTGATGCGCTCGGCCTCGACGCCTACTTCCTCGAGGAAATTCTTGTAACGCTCGATATCTGTCCGGCTGGGCGCGCCAATCTGCACGAACGTGAATTTCTGGCGGTAGCCCGGGTTCAGTTCGAAAAACCTTTCCAGGGCGCGGAACCGCTCCAGGATTCCTTTCGTGTAATCGACGCGATCCACGCCGACTCCCAGGTGCGTGGCTTCGGTTCCCATTTCGTCACACAATTTGGCGCGCAGCGCATCAATACTGCCGGAATCGATTTCGAGGCTGGAATTTTCGGGGAACGCTACGCTAATGGGATAAGGCCGCACGCGCGTGACGTGCCCCTGCCGGCTGACGGCAAAGCGGTCCCATTCGGTGAGCGCTTCGAGAGCGCGGTCTACGGTTTCGAGAAAATTGTTGCAGTGCGTTTGAATGTGGAAGCCAATGAGGTCCGCACCCAGCAAGCCTTCGATGAGTTCGCGTTGCCAGGGGCAAATTCCGAAAACTTCCGCGTTGGGCCAGGGGATGTGCCAAAAAATAGCAACACGCGCATCGGGGCGGACTTCCTTTACCATACGCGGAACTAGCGCCAGATGGTAATCCTGAACAAGGAGGATCGGCGAATCGACGTCTGCCATCTCCTGCAAGACGGCGTCAGCGAACCGCTGGTTAATCCTCTGGTATTGCAGCCAATCCTCGGGGCGAAAGATCGGGCGCGTGTGGGCGTTATGGCATAGCGGCCAGAGACCCTCGTTGGAAAACCCATAGTAATAGCCTTTGTCTTCCTCCTCCGTCAGCCAGATGCGCCGGAGCGTATAACTTGGATTGTCCGGAGGGACTCGGAGGCGGTCATGGGCATCGACAATTTCGCGGTCAGCGCTGCCGGAGCCGTTCGCGACCCATGTGCCGTTGCACGCCAGCAAAACCGGCTCGAGGGCAGTGACGACGCCGCTGGCGGGCACGATCATCTTGATGGCTTTGTCCCTTCCGTCGAACACATGCATGTAGGGCTCGCGGTTCGAAACAACAAAGAGGGGCTGGTCCTGAAGCCGATTGCGCAAGCTGACCCGCAACCTTTCTGCCGTCCACAAAGAAGCATTGGAATCGCGGAGCCGCGCCTCCACTTCCGCTGCCGCTCTTGCCGAATGTAAATCGCGGGCCAAGTGGGTAACTTCATGGTGCAGCTGCTCCATGATTTCGCCTTGCAGCAGCGCCGGGGGAGGATTGGGCTGACCGGTTCGCAGTGTTCGCAACCATTTTGCAGTGCGAGTGAGGGGGCCGGTGAAGGTCCAACGCACGAGAAGAAGTGCCAAGCCGCTAATCAGCAGCGTTTGCACCAGGGCGTTGAGAAGAGCATCGCGGAGCGTATGTGAGACTTGTATTTCAATGTAGCTGGTGTCGTGCACCAGGAGGAGGGCGCCCGCAACTTCGTTGTCGCGGTGAAGCGGCAAAGCATAAATGTGCACGGGAACGGCATCGCTTTCCTGGGGCGCAGAAGTTTGCTCGGGCTGAAGAAATTCGCCCACTCCTTTATCGTTCTGCATGGCTTTCGTTACTGGGGTAGGGTGCAACGGCAAGGCAGGATCGAGTCCTGGAGTCATTGCCAGGATATGGCTTGCCCCATCATAGATGGCAATTCCTTTTAAGTGCTCTCGCTGCCCATAACGTTCCACCAGGCGCTGGAGGTTTTTTTCCTGGCCCCGGCCCAGCACGCGTTCCACACTTTCTTGCAGGCTTTCCGCAAGGATTTCGGCCCGTCGCGCGAGATCGTTGCGCAAAATGCGCCGCTGGTTCCTTACCTGGTAACCGGCGAAAACCAGAGACACGCTACCGACGCTCACGATCAGGGGCAGGACGATTTTCAGAGTCGTGCGCATCTGAGCTCCTCAATCCGGAATAAAAATGCCGCAAGGGACTGGGCGCTTGTGGCGGTGTGGGACTGCTGAACTAAGAATTACCTAATTTTGCCGCGCTCGAACGAATCGCTTCTTCCTTCTTGCCTCACCGCTGACGCGGTCTTTCCCCATTCGGGCTGGTTGTCGGGGATGGGCGCCAACCTGGCCGGGACGATCCGATCAGGAATTGGCGTAGCCCAGGCGACTACAGTGAAGCATACAACAAAGATGAAGGCCAAGCTGAGTGCGGTGCGGAATCGCATACAGGATTCTCCTAATGATCTTGACTGGAGAGAGGAATGCGGCACGCTTGCAGCCAAAAAACTCTTTGCTGCGAACAACAAAGCAAGGCCTGTGGAATCAATAAGATGCGCTAAGTTGAGAGGATTTGGCTTGAAAACAAAGGGAGTACTAAACCTATGAAGATTTTGCTCGCTCGTTCTTGTTCTACCCGGGTCGTATTTACAAAGCCTGTAAGTAGCATCGATGAAATATCGCCAAGATGCGATTACCAAGGTCCAGCTCGCTCTTCAGAGATGCGACCGCGCTCATGCGCAAGCAGTTCGTCAGAAGCCTAGGCGGACCGAGCAGAAGGATAGGCTTTTTTCTCTCAGCCGCCCGATTCAGTATGCGGATCAAACACGACGGATAGCTCGACCATTGTCTTCGAGGTGGCTGTCGAGAACTTCCACTGCAGAATGGACTTCTGTGCGCTTTCCGCCAGGATGGGGTTGCCGCCGAGGACTTCGACGTCCCGTACGGAGCCATCAGGCTTGACGAAAACCTTTAGACGGACGACCCCTCCGATGCCCTTGGACTTTAGAATCCCGGAGTAAGTGACCGGGACTTTCTTTAGCACTTTGCGGCCGGTTTCTTGCGCCAGCCCGGTCTGGGAAAGAAGCGCGCCCAAGATAAGGGTCGCAAAGAATACCTTGACCTTGCGGGAACAAGACCCAGAGCCGAAGGAGTTCTGACCGGACATGCTAGCCCCCAAGAATCTGAATCGTGTACGACACAGAGCGGCCTAAAGATGCAAGAGCCACAAGCCGTACTACTACGTCCGCGGGCAGGTAGAAGACCGCAGGTAAAGGGTGACAAGAAGGGCGCAAAAACAGCAAGTTGGGCGTGGCTTCCTTGACTTAGCGTGAACCCCTCTGAATAATGGTAAAGCATGAGCGTGCGCGCCGGAGGCGCAGACCAGATGTTCCTGGACGTGAAAGAATTAGCTGTCCGCAAACTCCGTATTCACAAGGCTTACGCGCCGGGCAGCATCGACTTTCATTCGGCGGAGATTAAGCAGATCGAGCCGCTGGAAGTCACGGCCACCGCGGAGTTATTGGACGACCAGATTCGAGTCGAGGGCAACCTCGAAACCAAGGTCGAATTGGTGTGCGCGCGCTGCCTCGAACCGGTAACCGAGGAAGTGAGCCGCTCGTTTGACCTGTTCTATGCGCCGCTTCCGAAGGATGCCAGCCTCACGAAGCATAGGGAAGACCGGCTAAAGGATGGCGATACGGAGATCGGATTTTACGAAGGAGATGGCCTTTTCTTGGCGGACGTGTTGAAAGAGCAGGTGCTTCTGGCGCTTCCCATCAAGGCCATTTGCAAGAGCGATTGCCGGGGGCTGTGCCCGAATTGCGGCGCCAACCTGAACCACGAAGAGTGCCGTTGCGAGACCCACGCCACGGATCCGCGATGGGCCTCTCTCGCGCGCCTCAAGCAGGACTGGCTGAAAAAACAATAGCTTTTCCAGGGCGAAAGCCCTATATAATCCGCCCAACGCGGCGGGAACGAGGTGTAGTGTTATGCCTAACCCAAAACGGAGGCATTCCAAAAGACGGACGAGCAACCGGCGGGCGCATGATTTTCTGGCCAAACCCGGACTCGGAAAATGTCCGAATTGCCAGGAGATGAAGCTGCCGCACCGGGCTTGTCCGCATTGCGGCAACTATAAGGGCAAGGTGGTACAAGCGTCGGCATAAGCTGTTTCGCGTTCGCTGATTCTGCGAGCAAAATCCCATGATTACTATCGCCGTTGACGCCATGGGCGGGGACCATGCACCACGTCCTGAAGTGGAAGGCAGTGTGCTGGCCGCACGCGAGTTCAACGTGCGCATTTTGCTCGTGGGGCAGCCTCATGTTGTGCGTCCTGAGCTGGCCAAGCACGCCGCACCCAACCTACCCATTGAGATTGTTCCGGCGAGTGAGGTGATCACCATGAACGATCACCCGGCGCAGGCATTCCGGCGGAAAAAGGACAGCTCGGTGCATGTGGCGGCGCGACTGGTACATGACGGCAAGGCCGACGGCCTGTTCAGCGCCGGAAATACCGGAGCGGTCATGACCGCGGCAAAGTTCATTCTCGGCACACTCGAGTCCGTGGACCGCGTCGCGCTCGCGGCGCCCTTTCCCAACGCGAGAGGCGGGGTTTCGGTGCTGTTGGATGTGGGAGCGAATGTGG
>JAWOLO010000287.1:0-24030 GCA_033853375.1 Terriglobia bacterium | reverse complement strand
AACAAGAGGTTGCTGAAGCAACGAGGTTGATTCTTTAGAGCGCCATTGTTCAGGTTAACTCGGCGGCCCTGAACTTCTGGACTAGTTTGCGTGACTAGTGTGCGTGCATGACGCCCGCCTGTTGCCTTGACTTCGGTGTGAACCGGGTCTACACTACGGAGTTTTTAGGTGGCCCCAAATAGCATGCAGAGGGGCGGGACTTACATGGACAAGAAACGACTCGATTATTACAAGAAGAAATTGCTACAGCGGCGCGAGGAATTGATGAAGACCATCGCCCGCACCCAGGAAGAAGGAAGAACGGCGGACGAAGACCCCACCGTAGACCTGGCGGACAAAGCGGCCAACTCCTATACCAAGGAATTTCTCTTCGGCATGACCAATGCCGACCGGTCGCTCCTGAATATGATTGATGCCGCGCTCAAGCGCATTCAGGAAGACGAATACGGAGTCTGCGCCAACTGCCAGGAAGAAATGCAGCAAAAGCGGCTGGAAGCCGTGCCCTGGGCCAAGCATTGCATCGCCTGCCAGGAAAAAATGGAGCAAGGCCTACTATAGGTTGTCCTTTCCGGAAAATGATTTTGGCGACGAAACCTCTTTCCATTTGCCGATTACTCTGCCGTAATTTCCAAGTTTAATTATTAGCTTGGAACGGTGTACATTCTTTCTGCCGTGGGAGCAGAAAGTACAATAGGCCCAAGCACGTCGAACGGAAGCACACCAAGCAGCGGCCGCTCGAGCAAGAGGCTCAGGCTTTCGCAGGGCGTGCAAGCAGTGTTCACTGCCGCCAGCGATGCGCTTGTCAGCATTATCTTTCCTTCCGGCTGTCGCATCTGCAACGCCCTGCTCGTTGATTCCCGCCGCGTGCCCATTTGCCAGGAATGCTTAGCTTCCTTCGAACGAGTCCCGGCAGCCGCCTGCAAAATCTGCGGGCGACCACTTGCGTCGCTGGCGCACAAGGAACAACAGTTGCCGCTCTGTCCCGCGTGCCAAGAGAAAACCTATGCCTTTGATTACGCGCGGAGTTTCGCGATCTACAATGGCCCGTTGGTTCGAGCGATTCTGTTGCTGAAGTTCGAGCAAATCGAACCGTTGGGAGTTTGGTTTGCCGAGCGACTGGCCGAGTTGGTCCAAAACGAAGCAGAAAAGCTCGCCACCGATGTTATCGTGCCGGTGCCGCTTCACCGGCAGCGCGAACGCGAGCGCGGCTACAACCAGGCCGCACTGATGTCCAAGCCCCTGGCGAAGCGGCTGCGACTTCCTCATAAGGCGCTTCTCCTCATGCGTACGCGAGCTCGGCCCGACAAGCAAATTCTGAGCCTTGAGGAGCGCTGGGAATCAGTGCGTGGCGCTTTTGCCACTCGTCCGGGCAGCCAGATTGACAATCTCCGCGTCCTATTGGTAGATGATGTTTTGACCACGGGAGCGACGCTGGACGCCTGTGCGCGGGCTTTGCGTGATGCGGGCGCCAAGTCGGTAGTTGCACTTACCGTAGCCCGGGCGGTAAGAAATCCACTCCCAAGCTCGGTGGAGTGGTAGAATAAAGAAAGCTCTATGGGATCAAACCGGCACATGGCAGGCGACTCCCGGGGGGCTCATACCCCTGAAGTGGCTGGCGTGGCTGCGCCCGGTTCCGAAGCTCCCGCTGGCAGTAGAATCCACAACTCGATTTCCCGCCGCGCATCGTTGATGCAAGAACCTGTGCTTGTTTTGAATGCCACGTACGAGCCGATTAACGTCACCGCGGTGCGCCGTGCGATGGTATTGATGCTGAAGGGCGTGGCCCAGGCCGAAGAATTGCACAGTGCGGAAGTGCACTCCGCCAGCCATGCGCACCAGGTTCCATCCGTGATTCGCCTGCTGGCGTACCGGCACATTCCGCAGCAGAGCCGCGCGCTTTCCCGAAAGAATATATTGCTGCGCGACCGGAACACCTGCCAGTTTTGCGGGCGTGTGTTTCCAGGTTCCGAACTGACCTTGGACCACGTATTGCCCCGTTCTCGCGGCGGGCGTTCTTCCTGGGAAAACCTCGTGGCCTGCTGCTACCGCTGCAATAACGCCAAGGGGGATCGCACCCCCGAGGAGGCGGGGCTGAAGCTGGCGCGTAAGCCTCGGCCTTTTACACTCCACACTTCCAGGCAACTGATGCGCCTAATCGGCCATCGCGATGACCGGTGGCGTAAGTATTTGTTTTATTGAGTTTTGGCCTTACTAAATCGATTTTGCGAAATTTTTTTCCTCCCCCAAGGAAACCTTTTTGGCTCCCGTACATCTAATATTACAAAACCACTTCGAGGACACACCCCGGGAAGCGGTTAGGGCTTGCCCCTAACCGCTTCTCTCCTTTTACGGTAAATTCTCCCCAACATTTTTGAAGCCTATCTACCCGGTTGGGAGAAACTACCCAATGCGTCTTCCTCGCTGGGGAATTCAGGGAAAACCTGATAGAGCTGCGTAATTTTCAGGACCTCTTCCACCTTCGCCGATAAGCCCACGACTTTCATCTGGCCGCCTTTTTTCACCACCGAAACGTAACTTTTTGCCAATTCGCCGATTCCCGAGCTGTCCAGATATACCAAGCTGGCCAGGTTCAGCACGATGTTCTTGTCACCTTTTTTCAAGAGCTGAGTGATGGCGTCCCGAAGCGCTCCAATCTCAAAGGACGTCAGGCGTCCCGCGACGTCCAGAACGGAGACCGCCCCCTTCTTGCGAATGGAAACGGAGAACGTGCTGTCCTGCAACTTGATACCCCTCCACTGGGGTCTCATTGTACTCGCGGAACAGCGAGGTTACGAACGGAACTTGTTCCGGATAAGAACGAAGAACGTTTCGAGGAAGACCCAAAGATCGCCAATCTTTGGCTTTGCAATGAGGCAGCGCGCTATTGGCGCATAACTACCCGCAGGCCCCGCCGCCAGCTCTCCGCGAGCCCTACGCGGACGACCTCGAGTTCCGGTGAAAGACATTTCAGAAGTTCATCGGTCGACGGGTGAAAACGCAATGCGGGGGCCACGAGATACACGAGCGGAGGAACCTGCTGCAGCTCTACCCCCGGGAAATAGCCATAGTGGGCGATCTCTCCGCGTTCCAAGTGCTTTCGCACGCGCAGCCAATAATCCGCAGCCTGAAGCGGCAAGTGAATATGCTCGCTGGCCTTTAATTCAATGATCGCCAAGCGGCCGGAGCGCGTCACCCCCAACAAATCGAGAATGCCGTGTTCCCCGCCGCTACTTGCAAATACCTGTGAGTAGGCGAATCGCGGATTAAGCGCAGCGTCCACGCGCGTCACGTCTTCGCGCACCAAACTTTCCAGCCAGCGCTCTGGCTGGGCCCGATACACGGTGTGGCGTGTGTCGCTTGCCAGCGGATGACGGTGCAGCTCGAGATCCCGCAGGAGTTGCATGAGGACCGGCCGCGAAGCCGCCGTCAGCTCTTTGCGGGAATCGCTAACTCCAAAATAGATGCGGCCATCTTCCCAGCGCGCGAAGGGCAAGCCCCGAAAACGCAGCCACACTTCACGCGTTTGCACCGCAGGATGAAGGTTGATGGCCTTCGACCGGGCGGCGATGATGGATTCAAGCGCGGGCTTGGCCCGCTGCAAAAGAGCTTCCGATTCGCGGGCAGGAACGAGCCAAGTATCCACGTTCCCAACACTCCGGGGATCGAGTTTCTGAAGCACGTTGAGCCTCGAATCGTGCTCATACAGCTCCACCGATAGACGTGGATCGAGTGCGCCCATACGATGCGCAACCGTTCGTGATGCATCTTTGGGAATAATCAGTCGAAGCCCCGCGATTGATCCGCCAGCGCTCGAGTGGCGCGCGCATCCGAGCCAGAGCAACGCAAACGTGAGGCAGTTGTCGATGGTGTCCGAGGACTCCACGCTTGGCACAGCGAGAACCGCGTAGCGCACCGATCCACGGCGAAGCACTCCGCGCGCGCAATTTCCCGAAAGAGAATGCTCCAAGTCTGCAGAAACGGTTAGCGATTCGACAGTTTCGTCGGGGAACTGTTCGGCAAGGAGCTGGCTGAGCCGCGCGCAGAACTCTTCCCGGGATTGCTGGCGGGGCTCGCGTTCGAATTCCCGATGCACAAATTCCAGCCGGTCCGGCCTGGCCCGTCCGAAGCGTTCTACGGCTAGGACCAGCCGCTGCTTGGAATGATCTGTGATAGCCAGTACGCGCCGCGTCAGGTTGAATCGTTCCGACCAGAGATGCAGAAGCGGTTTTTCCCCGCCCCCTCGCACTTCCCACGACAGGTCCACGCCAAACGAAGTGCGGGCGCCGTTCTCATGTAGGTCCACCAACCCGGAAACCAGAAATTCTTTCAGGCTGGCTTCAAGTTCCTCGGCAAAATTCACGTACTCTATTATAACTAAAGTACGTGCCTTCAGAATACTTAAGAATGACCAGTTTCGGATGTTGGAAAAACTACCGGCCAACCACCAATCGCTGGATCAAAGGCTCGGGGAGGTGGGCCGACCGCATGCGCTTTTGTACCGCTTGGATGTCGTAGGGAACGCGCCAAAACTCCACCACGTTGTGTTGCAGGTCCGCAATGGCAAACGCAGCGCGCGGGTCCCCGTCGCGGGGCTGTCCAATCGAACCCGGATTCAATAGATAGCGCCGCACTGGCTCGACGCGCAGGGCGGCAAAGCTGTCCGACGGTCGAGGCCGAATCTGTAGTACTTCAAGATCTTCGTCTTGGTATGAAAAGCCGCCCTGGTGATGCGTGTGGCCAAAAAAAGTAACCCTGGCATTGGAATCAAGGAGACCGTCGAGAGCTTGTTGAGGCGTGAAGACATATTCGTCTTCGTCCTGAAGCGCTCCATGAACGAGCACGATGCCGTCCGTTTCGAGCGGCCCTTTCGGCAAAGCCGTGAGCCACGCCATGTGCTCCGGCTTCAATTCGGCACGCGTCCAGTCCACCGCCGCTTTCGCCACCGGGTTGAAATCTTCCGTGTCCATCAACCCGGTCACCGCCTTGTCGTGGTTCCCTCGTATCGTCTTCGCACCCAACTCGCGCAGGCGTGATGTGACGTCATTGGGATCGGGGCCGTAGCCGACCACGTCGCCCAGGCAGACCGACAAATCCCAGCGACCTTTCGCTGCGTCAAGAACAGCATTTAGAGCGGTAGCATTCGAATGTAAATCGCTGAGAATCAGAATCCGCATTCATGGTCCCCGGAAAAATGACCTAGAGTATAGATGAACCAGCTAGCCAATGCACCAAACGATCCCTCGCTGAGAAAGAAAAACAAGATGGGTTCTCTTTGAAAACGTTATCTGCGCGTTTCCATCTTTTTACGAACGGTTTATCTTTCAAGAGAGCCAGCAGATTTCGTTTGATGGGAAATAAATCTGTTTCGTTGCAAATTTTTGCAACTACAAAAATTTTAGCAGCCTCCTGCGAAACATTCCTCGGTGCGATTTCGTCTATACAAGGGCAGCCGCTGGTAGCGCTGTACAAGGCGAGATTCAGAAAAAACCCCGCGGTGGCAGCCGCGGGGTGGCGACACGCAGTTTTTCCGGCCGTTTAGTCCAGGAAGAAGAGGTGTCTTCACCGGGGAGACTACCTGTCCTCCCTTTGCGTGTCAACTCCATCTTGCCCACCTCAGCGTCCTATTTCGGCTGACTCGATCCTGTCCGAAAGGAATTTGACACGCATGAAAAACAGTTCCATTTTCCGCTCACTCGCTTTGCTGGCCGCTCTTGCGCTGGCAGTGCCCGTTTTCGCCAAGCCCTTTTCCAAAAACATCAACCTCGCTCAAACCGCTAAGCTCGGTAAGGCTCAACTGCAGGCAGGCGAATACCGCCTGCTGATCGACGGCAACAAGGCCACCGTGCAAAGGAACGGCAAGGTGGTCGCCGAAACCGAAGGCCGCTGGGAAGACCGCAACACCAAGTCCAGCTACGATTCTGTCCTCGTTGGAGAAAATGGCCAGGTGAAGGAAGTACGCTTCTCCGGCCAAGCTCGCGTGTTTGTTTTCAGCGAATAAGCAGAGTTCCTTCGTGAATCCTTTCGTTGGGACAAGTGGGAGGTTGCAGCCCGCCGCAGCCTCCCGGCTTGTCCGTTAACTTTAGTTAATTCCCAAGCAAATCCTTTCTCCGCGCGCCAAACTACCCAGCCCATTTTTTGTTCGTCTTGCGCGGCTTGCGTCAGTGTCCACGTCACCGAATCAGCATGCAATCGCCATAACTGTAGAAACGATACCCGGCTTCGACGGCGTGGCGGTAAGCGCCGAGCACGTTTTCGCGTCCCCCGAAAGCGCAGACCAGCGCCAGCAAAGTCGAACGCGGCAGATGAAAGTTCGTCAACAGCACATTCACAACGCGGAACTGAAATCCCGGCGTGATGAACAGTTGCGCCTCGGCTTTGCCAGCGCGCACGATTCCTGCAGTTCCGCTATCCGCCGCGCGCAGGGCAGCGTCTTCCAGCGCGCGCACCACGGTTGTTCCAATGGCCAAAACGGGACGCCCTGCCGCGTGCGCCGCGTTAATACGCTCTGCGGTTTCACGGGGAATTTCGTAAGATTCGGGATGCATTTTGTGCCCTTCCAGCGTTTCTGTGTGGACGGGCTGGAACGTTCCGAGGCCTACGTCGAGCGTTAGCTCGCAAATCTCCACGCCCCTCTCGCGAATCCGCTTGAGTATCTCCTCGGAAAAATGCAGGCCGGCGGTAGGTGCAGCGATTGCGCCAGGCCTTTTGGCAAAGACGCTTTGATAGCGCTCGCGGTCCGCCCTTTCATCGGGGCGATCAATGTACGGAGGCAACGGCACGTGACCCAATCGCTCGAAATGCTCGTTTACCGAGCGCTGGTCGTGGGACACGAAGCGCAGCGTGCGCAAGCCAAACTCACCTCTCGCCGTGATTTCGGCTTCTAATTCTCCTTCGCCGAAAAGCACGCGCTCCCTTAAACGCATTTTGCGCCCCGGCCTTACCAGGGCTTCCCAAGTGTCATCATCCACTTGCCGCGTCAGCAGGACCTCTACTTTGCCGGTCAAGTGTTCGGCTCGCGTGGACCGCGAAGGCTTTTGTGAACGGACACCTGCGCGGCGGCCAAAAAGCCGCGCTGGAATCACCCGCGCGTTGTTCACAACCAGTAACTCGTCGCCCGCGAGAAGGCTGGGGAATTCCTCAAAGAGACGATCCTCGAATGCCCCAGAAGTGCGGTTCAAAAGCAAGAGGCGTGAAGCGTCGCGCCGTTCTAGCGGCCGTTGCGCGATTTGGTCCGCAGGGAGCTGGTAGTGCAATTCGTCCAGGCGCATCGGAAGCCGTAGTTTAGCAAGAACCCGTCTTAGGCCAAGAAGCGCAACCACTACGGCCACTTGCGCGTCGGCTCTGGACTCCTCGGCCCACGAGGAGCCCAGCAACGGCCTTACTTTGTGTGACATACTAATTTGCTTCAATGACCACATAGTTGGGCTATCTACATAGCGTTGCGACCTATGGTAGGTGCTTCTGGAGATGATCGGGGACCCACATACGACGCGTTTTATTACGGGCTTGACCAAACTCGAAACTGGGGCACGTATACTTATCCATCTATATGATTATACAAGCTTTACTATGGAACACGGGGAACCCTAAATTTGTACTTGACAATAAGGCACTCATATTCTATTATGCGGCTGCAATCACCTATGGAGGTGCTTACAACCATGAGAACGATAGCCCGATGGGAACCTTTCCGTGCGGTCACCACCCTGCAGGACCAGATCAATCGTCTGTTCAATGACACCTTTGACAGAACTGGCGATGAATCCAACCTCAGCGCGTGGGCGCCGGCCGTTGACATCTACGAGACCGAGCAGGAACTCGTGGTGAAGGCGGATCTGCCCGAAGTTGATCCGAAGGATCTGGACATCCGCGTGGAGAACAACATCCTCACGATTCGCGGGGAGCGCAAGTTCGAGAAGAAAGTGAACGAAGAGAACTATCTGCGTGTGGAGCGCTCCTATGGCTCCTTTGCTCGCAGCTTCACGCTCTCAAACACTGTGGACTCAGACGCCATCAAAGCCGAGTATCAGAACGGCGTGCTGACCCTCAGCATCCCCAAGAAAGAGGAAGCGAAGCCGAAGCAGATCAAGGTTAATGTTTCGGCTCCGGCCAAGGCGGCTGCAGCGTCTGCCAAGTAGGCCGGGACGCAGCGAGATAGGCTGTTAGAGAAAGTCGTAAGCTGTAAGAATTGGGGGCTGGCTGACGCGCCAGCCCCTTGGTACAAGAGCGATAGAGGATTGAGATTGAGGGTCTAATGTTGCGATTTGAAAAAATGACCGTGAAGGCGCAGGAAGCGATCCAAAGCGCCCAGGAAGTTGCCGCTCAGCACGAGAATCAGCAGATTGAGCCGATTCACTTGCTGGCGGCGCTGGTGGCGCAGACGGATGGGGTCGTGCCTCCGTTGCTCTCCCGGCTGGGCACTCACAGCGAAGCGCTAAACCAGGAAATCGAGCGCGAGATCGCTCGGCTGCCTAAAGTACAGGGGTTTGCTCAGCAACATATTGGCCGGACTCTCAACGAAGTTCTCGAGCAGGCATTCAAAGAGGCGGATAAGTTTAAGGACGAGTTTGTCTCCACCGAGCACTTGTTTCTGGCGATCGCCGAGCGCGACCGTGATCCTGCCGGACAATTGCTGAAGCGGCAGGGCGCTTCGCACGAGGCGATTCTGCAGGCTTTGGCGGGAGTGCGCGGCACGCAGCGGGTGACATCTCAGAATCCCGAAGCCACCTACGCCGCGTTGGAGAAATATGCGCGCGACCTGACCGAATTGGCGAGGAAACAGAAACTCGATCCCGTCATTGGCCGCGATGAAGAGATTCGGCGCGTGATGCAAATTCTCGCGCGGCGTACGAAAAATAATCCGGTGCTGATCGGCGAACCTGGCGTGGGCAAGACAGCCATTGTCGAAGGGCTGGCGCAGCGCATCGTGTCCGGGGATGTGCCAGATGTGCTGAAAACCAGACGCGTCGTCGCCTTAGACCTCGCCGCACTGGTGGCGGGCGCAAAGTTTCGCGGCGAGTTTGAAGACCGCCTGAAAGCTGTTCTGAAGGAAATCACCGAAGCCGAAGGGCAGATCATTCTGTTCATCGACGAACTGCATACGCTGGTGGGAGCCGGCGCTGCGGAAGGCGCCATGGATGCTTCCAACATGCTTAAGCCCGCGCTAGCCCGTGGCGAACTGCGCGCGATTGGCGCAACCACGCTCAACGAATACAAGAAACATATTGAGAAGGATCCGGCCCTCGAGCGCCGTTTCCAACCCGTGCTCGTCACCGAGCCTACGGTGGAAGACACTATTGCAATTCTGCGCGGCTTGAAAGAGCGTTACGAAGTGCATCACGGCGTGCGTATCAAAGATTCCGCCATCATCGCGGCGGCGACGCTTTCCAACCGGTACATCTCGGATCGTTTCCTGCCAGACAAGGCGATCGATTTGATTGACGAGTGCGCGGCCAGCCTTCGCATGCAAATCGACTCTTTGCCCGTGGAGATTGACGAAATCGAGCGCCGCATTATGCAGCTCGAAATCGAGCGCCAGGCGCTATTGAAGGAGTCAGATGCTCATTCCAAAGAACGGCGCGGCCAGATCGAAAAAGAACTTGCCAAACTGAAGGAACAATCGAACGCGAAGAAGGCGCGCTGGCAGGCCGAAAAAGAAGCCATTGGAAAAATTCGCAAGCTGAAAGAACAAATTGAGCAGCTGAGGGCCGAAGAGCAACGTTATGAGCGCGCGGGCGAATTGGCCAAAGTGGCGGAAATCCGCTATGGGAAAATCGCCGCGGCCGAACGCGAGCTCAAGCAAGCTCAGGAACGGTTTGCGTCCGTGCAAAAAGACGCTCCCATGCTCAAGGAAGAAGTCGACGAAGAGGACGTCGCGAAGCTCGTTAGCAAGTGGACTGGCATCCCCGCGGGCCGTCTGCTGGAAGGCGAAGCGCAAAAGCTGGTGCACATGGAAGAGCGCTTGCGGCAGCGTGTGGTTGGCCAGGATGATGCGCTGGCTCGCGTGGCGAATGCCGTGCGCCGCAGCCGTGCGGGGCTTTCAGACGCCAAACGCCCCATCGGCTCGTTTATTTTTCTTGGGCCCACAGGCGTGGGTAAGACTGAGCTGGCGCGCGCGCTCGCGGAATTTCTCTTCGATGACGAGAAGTTGATGATTCGCATCGACATGAGCGAGTACATGGAGAAGCACAGCGTCTCGCGGCTCATCGGCGCTCCGCCAGGCTACGTTGGTTACGAAGAAGGTGGCCAGCTCACCGAGCAGGTGCGACGCCACCTCTATTCCGTGATTCTGTTTGACGAAATCGAAAAAGCGCACCCGGACATTTTCAACGTCCTGCTGCAGATTCTCGAGGACGGGCGCCTGACTGACGGTAAGGGCCGTACTGTGGATTTCCGAAACACTGTTTTGGTGATGACCAGCAACGTCGGTTCGGCGGCGATTTCGGAACTGGCAGGCAGGGACCCGGAACGCGCGCGAAAAGAGGCCATGGAAGCTTTGCGCGCGTCGTTCCGGCCGGAGTTCCTCAACCGCATCGACGAAATTGTGATCTTCAATCCGCTCGGGAAGGAACAACTGGCGCAAATCGTGGGCCTGCTCATGAAAAGTGTGGAGAAGCTGCTGGCCGAACGGCAGATCGCTTTGGAGCTCAAGCCCGCGGCGCAGGAATTGTTGCTGCGTGAGGGTTATGACCCCGCTTATGGCGCCCGCCCGCTGCGGCGTACAATTCAAAGGATGATTCAAGATCCGTTAGCGCTGCAGATTCTCGAAGGCAAGGTGCTCCCCGGCGATCATGTGATCGTCGACCGCGACGGCCAGAAAGATACGATGCGCTTCGAGAGGAGACCTGCGAAACAACCTGCCGCCGCGGCGCGTATCTAACTAAGAGGGGAGTAGTGTGAAAGCCCAAGCGCGCTTTCTGCTTACCACTTGGCCGGTATTTTTTGCCCGCAGTTGGTGCATGCATAGAATAGAAGGAAAATCATGAGAGTCTTTCGAACCACTTTCTTGTTGGTAGCTCTAACGCTCCTGTTGATGTTGATCGGGCAGGTGTTCGGCGGCCGCGGCGGCATGACCCTTGCGCTCGGGCTTGCGGTAGTCATGAATGCTTTCGCCTATTTCTTTTCAGACAAGATCGCGCTGATGTCCAGCGGCGCTAAGCCGGTGACGCGCGAACAGTTGCCGCGCCTGTATGCAGTGATGGAGCGCCTCGCTGCCAAAGCCAATTTGCCCTTGCCGAAGCTTTATGTCGTTCCTGAGCAGGCACCCAACGCGTTTGCGACCGGAAGAAATCCGCGGCACGCGTCAGTGGCAGTGACGCACGGTTTGCTCGAGTTGATGAATGACGAAGAACTCGAGGGAGTCATTGCTCACGAGTTATCGCATGTTCGGAACTACGACATCCTCATCAGTTCCATCGCCGCGACGATTGCGGGTGCCATCGTCCACATCTCGTACATGGGCAAATGGGCCATGCTGTTTGGTGGTTGGGGAGGAGATCGCGACGACCGGGAAGGCGGCGGAATTGCCGCAATCCTGATGCTGATTTTGGCCCCCATCGCCGCCATGCTCTTGCAGTTGGGGCTGTCCCGCCAGCGGGAGTACTCCGCTGACGCAACCGGCGCGCGCATAGTCGGAAACCCCTATGGGCTGATCAGCGCTCTTCAAAAGCTTGGTGCGTACAACAACCGCATCCCTACAACGGCTATTTCGCCTTCCACTTCCTCCTTGTGCATCGTAAAGCCGCTCTTTGGCGGCGGGGCTCTGGGAACACTTTTTAGCACGCACCCAGCCTTGCCGGATCGCATTGCAGCCCTTAAGGAAATGACCATCGTTCCCCAAAGGTAAACCAGGATTTGCCAGACGGTTCGAATCGGTGCTCAATTTGTGCATTCGGGGTGTAAAGTTTTCAGAATAGAACGCCCCTCTCCTGCTTATTTGGTTTTACCGAGAGCTGAGTAAGCCTGTATTTATCATGCGTTTACAGTGTAGAAACCTCCGTGACCGTTTTTGGCGCTGCAAGTGCACTACCCTCTTCACCTAGTCCGTGGCTTTGGGGATTGCAGGGGACAGGGGAATGAGCTGTCGAGACACTATTCATTTGATTTGTTGGTACTTAGAGGGCCGGCTGTCTTCTCCCGTGGAGACTGAGATCAAGCGCCATCTTGAGGGCTGCTCTGATTGCCGCTTGGTTCTAGAAGCTGCGGTGAATACGTTGGATTGTTACTTCAACTCGGAGCGAGCCGAGGCTACCGCAGATGCCTTCCATGCGGCCTAATCCTTGTAAGTCAGCTAAAAATAATACGTTAGGTTACTTCGATCCTGCTCTTCTTTCTCCAAATTGAGCTCGCTCTAGGGCGGGTGGGGGTGGGTTCTACCTAACAGGGTAATCTTTACAAACCCTAGTACTTTGGAAATCTGGTTCCCTTTCCCACTTCCCGCTGCCAGAGCGTTGATTCTACAAGGCTTAGTAAGTACTAGTAGTAATAAGGCCATTTGGCCAAGGGGATGCTCTCTTCTCCCACACAGGGCAAGTAGTCTGCCTAAAGGAGAGACGAACCTCTATGAGCGAATTTCAAGAATACTCCCACAGTGGTACGCCAGGAGCGCCTCGTTGGGTCGGATTGACACTGGCGGTTCTGAGTGGCCTTTCCGTTATCGGATTGGGGCTAGGATGGAGCGCCCTCAATCAGGCTAGGAGCCTGGAGCAAACGGCCGTGGCCTCAAAACAGGCCAGCGAAGCGCTCACCCAGCGTCTGGCCAAGGAAGACGAAATCAATCAGCAAATGCAGAGCGACCTCAAGGTCATCGCGGACAAGCTAAACGTCACGCAGGGTGAGTTGAGCACCGCTCGCAAGCAAACCAAGAACGCCACGCATGCGGTCGATCAGAAGGTCGACAATCTGGCTACTTCGATGAAGGCGGAACTGGCCACCAAGGCAGGCATGGATGACGTGAACAAGCTGAACGGAGACATCACGGGAGTCAAGGGCGATCTCGACGCCACGAAGAACAGCATTCAGATGGCTCGCAGCGAGATGGGCACTCTGATTGCGCGGAACCACGACGAAATCGATCAGCTTCGCCGCATCGGCCAGCGCGATTATTTTGAATTCACGGTGCAGCGCAAGGGCGGCGCGACGAAAGTGGGCAGCATTCAGCTTGTGCTGAAAGACACCAACCCGAAGAAAAACCAGTACACCATCAACGTGCTCGCCGACGACAACAGCTTCGAGAAGAAGAACCGCTCGGTCAACGAGCCCATTTTCTTCTACACGGGCGGCAGCCGCTCGGCGCTGGAACTCGTAGTGAACAAGGTCACCAAGACCAGCGCTACCGGCTACCTAAGTATGCCGAAGAACACGCCGACGGCCTCGGCCAGTACCGCGACTTCCGGTCAGTGAGCTGGCAATTCGCGTAAGCTCTGCTGGCCTCTAGGTTTACGGTGGGGACTAATGGCCATCCGGGGAGGATTCCAGAGAATCCTCCCCTTCTTTTTGCCTTGCCGAGGGAATAAAGTTGGGGTCTAGAACGGTTTAGGAAGTGACTGGACACCGGAGCCGTGGCTATGCGAAGCTACAACGACGGCCCGGAACTCAACCACCACAATGGACTTCTGGAGGGGGAAATGAAACTCAGATTGTCGACGGCAATTGCAGCAACGCTCTTCGCGGGGACTCTCGCGCTGGCAGCAGACAGCTCAATGACGGGCTGGATTTCCGACAGCCAGTGCGGGGTGAAGGGCGCAAATGAAAAGGCCGGCGAGTGCACGACCAAGTGCGTCAAGGAACATGGCGCCAAGTACGTGTTCGTGAACGACGCCGACAAGAAGGTGTACGTGGTCGACGCGCAAGACAAAGTAGCGGAGCATGCCGGCCATCACGTGACCGTCAAGGGCACGGTGGAAGGCGAAACGCTCAAGCTGGACAGCATTTCTATGGCCGGCAAGTAAGACCCAAGCACTTCTTATCTTGGCAAACGGGCGGACTGGGCATTATCCAGTTCGCCCGTTTTGTTTTGTCCCCCACAACATTTCCGTTACGATGTTGCACGACCATGCCAACCACTCTCATTCACGCCGGACGTGCTTTGACGCCCACCTCCGAAATCATTGATGCAGGAATATTGATGCGCGATGACGTACTCGAAGCGATCGGCCCGCGCAGCGGCATGAGCCTTCCCGCCGGCGCCGCCGAGATTGACGCCGATGACAGAACTGCAATTCCGGGGTTCATCGACATTCACATCCACGGCGCGGGCGGGCGCGATGTCATGGAAGGAACCGGGGATGCTCTAGGCGCCGTTACCAGAAAGGTGTCGGAGTTTGGCACGACCTCGCTGCTTGCTACAACGGTCACCGCAGCTCCCGACGCTACCTGCCGGGCCGCAGAGGGGATCTCTCTGTACATCACGCAGCAGCATTTGGATAAGCAGGCGCGCGCCGAAGTTTTGGGTATCCACTTCGAGGGCCCCTTTATCAGCAAAGCGCGCCGTGGCGTGCACCCCATGGAATGGATTCAATCGCCATCAGAGGATATGCTCAAACGCTTCTTGCAGGCTGCGGAAGGGAATGCGCGTCTGATCACCATTGCCCCAGAGGTGCTGGGTGCGGCTCCGTGCATGGAAGCGGCACGCAAGGCCGGACTGGTCGTTTCGATAGGCCACACCGATGCCAACTATGAGCAAACACGCTTTGCCATCGCCCATGGAGCGCGCAGCGCCACGCACACCTATAACGCCATGCGGCCGTTCACGCACCGCGACCCGGGAGTGATCGGCGCGGTACTCACTTCACCGGAAATCAACGCGGAATTGATTGCCGATGGCGTGCACGTGGAAGAAGCTGCGATGAAGCTGCTCCTGAAGGCCAAAGGTTATGAACACGTCACTCTAGTGAGTGACGGGCTCTCTGCCACGGGCATGCCGGATGGAAAGTACATGCTCGGCGGCTTCGAGGTGACCGTGACCAATGGCGTCTGCCGCAACGCGGCGGGAATTCTTGCCGGCAGCACTTTGACGCTCGACCGCGCGCTACGAAACATCGTGAACCTCGGTGTTCCCCTGGCGGATGCGGTGCGCATGCTGACATTGAATCCCGCGACGCTGCTGGGAATTGAATTCAAAAAGGGTTCCTTGCGTGTAGGTGCGGATGGGGATGTTCTGCTGCTTGATGAATCGTTGCACGTGACCGACGTCTGGGCGCGCGGACGTCCGGTCCACTAAAACGCAAGAAAACACTCCGCGGATTACGGATTCAGCAAGATATTGAGCTCCTCAACGAGTTCTTCGGGATCGAACGGGCTGCAGGCAAAATACCGCCCGGCAACTTCCAGCGTCGGTACTTTTCGCAAGCCGTTGTTTGCCTTGAGAACGATTTCTTCAGCCGCTTCATCCTCCTCAATGTTGATTTCGCGGTAGGCGACCCCTCTTTCTCGCAGAAATGCCTTGGTGTAGCGGCAATCCGGACACCACGTCGTCGTGTAAATCGTGATCGGCTGCATTGATCCGCCCACACTCAGATTAGATGAATCGTCCATGCGCCGGGTCAGCGAAATGGATGGATGGTTCCGTAATAGCACGCATCTAATGGGAATTTATGGGCACGCCGCGATACTTGCGGGCCACCTGAATGCGAATGAGCGCGCGCTGAAGAGCCACGCTGGCGCGGTCCCAGTCGATATTGGGATCACCGGCGGCGAGCCGCTTTTCTGCGCGGGCTTTCGCGGCTTCCGCGCGCTCGAGGTCGATTTCGGCGGCCAGCTCAGCGGTTTCCGCAAGAACGGTCACTCGGTCAGGCAAAACTTCCGCGAAACCTCGAATGACAGAAAGCGGTTCCATTTGCTTTGTGTCGCGAAAGGTCAATTCGCCGATGCCCAGTTCAGTCATCAGCGGCGCGTGTCCCGGCAAAACGCCCAGGTAACCATTTGCCCCCGGCAGAGTGACCTCCAGGGCGCGCGTCCGAAGCAATTGCCGCGTAGGTGTAACGATCACCAGTTCTATGGATTCGGGAAGCATTTTCCTTACACGCCCGCCTTCATTTTCTCCGCCTTTTGCAAGGCTTCCTCGATTGTGCCCACCATGTAAAACGCCTGTTCCGGGATGTCATCGTACTTGCCTTCGACGATTTCCTTGAAACTGCGCACGGTGTCCTCGATCTTGACGTACTTGCCTTCGAGGCCCGTAAACTGCGCGGCCACGAACATCGGCTGCGAAAGGAATTTTTCGATTTTGCGCGCGCGCGCCACGGTGCGCTTGTCTTCGTCGGAAAGTTCTTCGATGCCGAGAATGGCGATGATGTCCTGCAAATCTTTATAGCGCTGCAGAATCGATTTCACTGCGCGCGCCACGGTGTAATGTTCCTGGCCCACGATGCGCGGATCGAGAATGCGCGAGAAGCTGGCTAGCGGATCGACGGCGGGATAAATTCCGCGCTCGACAATCTGACGGCTCAAGTTCGTGGAAGCATCCAGGTGCGTAAACGTCGCGGCAGGCGCCGGGTCCGTGTAATCGTCCGCGGGCACGTAAATCGCCTGCACCGAAGTGATCGAACCCGTTTTCGTCGAAGTGATGCGCTCCTGCAATTCGCCGATCTCGGTGTTGAGGTTCGGCTGATAACCCACCGCGGACGGCATGCGTCCGAGCAGCGCGGAAACTTCCGAGCCTGCTTGCACGAAACGGAAAATGTTATCAATGAAAAGCAGTACGTCGAGATGTTCCTGGTCGCGGAAGTATTCCGCCACGGTCAGGCCGGTCAAGCCCACGCGCAAGCGCGCTCCAGGTGGCTCGGTCATCTGGCCGTAAATCAGCGCCGCGCGGGACTTCTCTGAATTGCCCGGCACCACCACGCCGGATTCCTGAAATTCCAGCCACAGGTCGTTCCCTTCGCGCGTGCGTTCGCCTACACCCGAGAACACGGAAACGCCGCCGTGCTGCATGGCGACGTTGTGGATTAATTCCTGAATGAGAACGGTCTTGCCAACACCCGCGCCGCCGAACAATCCGATCTTTCCACCCTTCAAGAACGGCTGAATCAGGTCGACCACCTTGATGCCGGTCTCGAACATTTCCAGCGTTGTGGATTGCTGGTCGAGCAGCGGCGCCGGCCGGTGGATTGGGTAGTGCGTCTTGCTCTCGAGAGGACCGATCTGGTCTACCGGCTTGCCCAGAACGTTCATCACGCGGCCTAGGGTCGAGCGGCCCACGGGCACGCTGATCCCTTCGCCCAAATCATAGGCTTTCATTCCGCGCACTAAGCCTTCAGTGGGCTCCATGGCCACCGCACGCACGCGGCCTTCTCCCAAGTGCTGCTGCACCTCCGCGGTCACGTCAATCGGTTCGGGAACGTTGTAGCCGTCACTGGTGATGCGCACCGCATTGTAGATCGCGGGCAGATGGCCGCCCTCGAATTGCACGTCGAGGACCGGCCCGATGACCTGCACGATGTGTCCTACGGCGGCATACTTCTCTGGCATGATCTCCTCCTCAATCCTTCGGCGTGACTCGTGACTTGTGATTCGTGACTCGTGGATTCCCGGAACCATTCAATCGAGTCTTAAGCGATCGGCCAAGGGCATTGATGAGCTGGCCTACCGAATCGCAATGAGCGTTCACGCCATCAAACTCTTCCTTCGAGATCCTTCCCAAATTTTGGCTGAGGAGCATGAAGCACCTTTCTTCCAGTTCTCCACGTGCAATCTGGAGCGACCGCAACAGCTCCTTCGTAGCACCTCGACCGAATCCTTCCGCAATGTTAGCGGTGACCGACGCCGCCGAACGCCTCACTTGCGCAACGATCCCAAATTGGTCATTGCGCGGGTATTTCTCTGTAAGGCGAAAAACCAACAAAGCAAGCCCCTGAGCTCTTTGCCAAACCGTCAGCTCCGTGAATGTTTTGACTTTCACGAGTCACAAGTTACGAATCACGAGTCACATCTTCAAGCGGTGCTTGACGCGCCGCTCACAATCTCAATAATCTCCTTCGTAATGGCCGCCTGGCGAACTTTGTTCATGTGTAGTGTCAACGCTTCGATCACATCGCCGGCGTTTTTCGTCGCCGATTCCATCGCCGTCATGCGGGCCGCGTGTTCTGCCGCGGAAGATTCCAGCATCGCGCGCTGCACCTGCGATTCCACATAGCGCGGCAAGAGCTTGTCGAGGAGTTGTTCTTCCGGCTGCTCGTAAATGTAATCCACCTGCGAACTGGCGGATTCGCGTTCCGCGCCTTCCTTCACCTGCATGGGATCCACCGGGAGAAGCTTTTCCACCGCCAGGTTCGCGGACATCACCGTCTTGAATTCGCTGAAGATGATGTACACGGAATCAATCTCGCCCTTGGCGTACAAATCCGTCACCAAGTTCGAAATCTCGCGCACCGTTGCGAATTCCACGCGTGCCAGCACATTGATGTATTCTGCGATCAGTTTAAAGCCGGCTTTTCTCAGTGCGTCCCGGCCTTTTTTGCCAATGGGAATAACCGAGAGTTTCCGCTCCTTATTAGCGCGAAAAATTTCGTTCGCTTTCCTCAATATATTGGTATTGAACGCGCCCGCCAACCCGCGCTCTCCCGTTAGTACCAGCGCAAGAACTTTTTCTTCCGGGCGGCGCGCCAGCAGTGGATGCTGCGGCTCCGCAATGCGGCTGATCGTCGAACGCAGTACACGCATCAGTTCTTTCGCGTAGGGCCGCGCTGCCAATGCCGCTTCCTGGGCACGCCGCAACCGCGCCGCCGCCACAAATTTCATCGCGCGCGTAATCTGCTGGGTGTTTTTCACCGAGCGAATGCGGCGGCGGAAATCGAGAAGTGTGGGCATGGTGGTTCGTCAGCCAAGATCCTCAATTAAATTAATTCGCGGCCCCCGTCGCCACGGTGAAGCGCTCCTTAAACGCATCGACAGCCTTCTTGATTTCCGTCTTGATGCCGTCGTCGAGCGCTTTCTTCGTCGCGATATTTTTCAGCAAGGAAGGATAATTCGTCTCGGCGAACTGCAAAAACTCGCGTTCGAAGCGCCGCACTTCCGGCACAGGCAGCGTGTCAAGCGCGCCGCTCGTGCCTACCTGGATGATCAGCACCTGCTTCTCCGCCGGAAGCGGCACAAATTGATCTTGTTTCAAAACTTCCGTAAGCCTCTGCCCGCGTGCGAGCTGCCCTTGCGTCACCTTGTCGAGCTGGTCCGCGCCGAATTGCGCGAACGCAGCCAGGTCACGGTACTGCGCCATATCCAGGCGCAACGAACCGGCCACCTGGCGCATGGCCTTGATCTGCGCGTTGCCGCCCACGCGGCTCACGCTGATGCCCACGTTAATCGCAGGACGAATGCCCGCGTTGAACAGGTCCGCTTCCAGATAAATCTGACCGTCGGTAATCGAAATTACGTTCGTGGGAATGTACGCGGAGACGTCGCCCGCCTGAGTTTCAATCACCGGCAAAGCAGTCAGCGAGCCACCGCCCAGCTTATCGCTCAATTTTGCGGCGCGTTCGAGCAAGCGCGAGTGCAGATAGAATACGTCGCCGGGAAACGCTTCACGTCCCGGGGGGCGACGCAGCAGCAAAGAAATTTCGCGGTAAGCCTGCGCGTGCTTCGAAAGGTCATCGTAAAAGGCCACGGCGTGACGTTTGTTGTCGCGAAAATATTCGCCCATTGCGCACGCGGCGTACGGCGCGATGTATTGCAGCGAAGCCGGCTCCGCCGCCGAGGACGCTACCACAATCGTGTAATCCATCGCTCCGGCATCGGTGAGGATCTTCACCACCTGCGCGATGGTGGAGCGTTTTTGCCCGATCCCGCAATAGATGCAAATAACGTCGCCGCCCTTTTGGTTGATGATGGTGTCGAGAATGACCGCGGTTTTTCCCGTTTGCCGGTCGCCGATGATCAGCTCGCGCTGGCCGCGGCCGATCGGGATCATGCTGTCAATCGCCTTGAGGCCCGTCTGCAACGGCTCGCGCACGGGCTGGCGATCGATTACCCCCGGAGCGAGGCGCTCCAGCGGATTCCGCAGCTTGGTGACAATCGGACCCTTGCCGTCCAGCGGCTGCCCCAGCGGATTCACCACACGTCCCACCAGCGCATCGCCCACTGGTACGGACATAATCGCGTTCGTGCGCTTCACAACGTCGCCTTCTTTCAGCTCCGTCGTTTCGCCGAGCAGCACTACGCCGACTTCTTCTTCCTCGAGGTTCAGCGCGATTCCGTAAACATCGTGCGGAAACTCGAGCATTTCCCCGGCCATCACTTTTTCCAGGCCGTGCACGCGGGCAATCCCATCGCCGACGCTGATGATCGCGCCCACTTCGTCCACCGCAACGGCTTGCTCGTAGTTCTCAATCTGCTCGCGCAGAATCTTGCTGATCTCGTCTGCCTTGATGTTTGCCATGCCTGCTCCGTCACTTCCCCAAAGACTTTCCCCTCACGCCTTGGCCAAAAACTCTTGTCCCTACAATTCTCTTTACTCCGCGGCCAGCAGCGCGCGCATCTCGTTCAGCCGGCTTCGCAACGAACCATCGTAAATCGTGTCTCCGATGCGCACCACCGCGCCGCCCAGGAGCGCTGGATCGAGCGAATACCTCGGCTCGATCTTCTTTCCCGTCAGGCGCGCCAGCGTCGCCGCCAGTTCTTTTTTCTGCGCCGCTGTTAGTTCCACCGCCGAAGAAATTTCCGCTTCTGCCACGCCCTGGCGCTGCCTCAACACCTGCTGGAACGCTGCGATGATCTCCGGCATCAGTTGCGTGCGCCGGTGATCCGCAATCACGAACAAGAAATTGCGGATAATCTTGTTCGCGCCAATGCGCGCCGTGATCTTTTCGATCACCGCGTGCTTGGCTTCCACGCTGACCGCGGGGCTGGCCAGAAACGTGCGCAGTTCCGTCGATTGAGCGTACGCGGCTCCAAAACCTTCCAGTTGCTTGGCCGCTGGCTCTGCCGCGCCCTGCTCCAAGGCAATGTCCGCCAGCGCATTTGCATACTGCAAGCTCGCAGATTTCAATTCGGCATCCCTTCCAGGCGCTTCACGAAGTTGCTGATGAGCCCTGCCTGCGCCTGCGCGGTAAGTTGTTTGGCCAGCAGCGACTCCGCGCCTTCCACGGCCAATTTCGCTGCAAGCGCCTTCAACTCCAGCCGCGCCGCGCGCTCGGCCGCCTCTATTTCCGCCTTCGCTGCAGCCGCGATTTTTTCCATGTCCGACCGCGTTGCCGTTCGAATCCGCTCGACCTCGGCCGCCGCTTCGCGCTCGGCAAGCGTGCGCAGTTCTGCGACTTCTTTCTCCAGATGCGCGAGCTTCATCTCCGCTTCGCGCAGTTGTGCGTCAGCAGCCGCCTTCGCGCTGCCCGCTTTGGTGATCGCGGAGCTGATGGCTTCCGCGCGACCACGGAAGAAACCCGGCGCCTTTTTCCAACACAGCCACAAAAGCGCGCCTGCCCAGATCGCGAAGTTAATCCATTTGAAGATTTCCTGCGCCGTGTCCGCTCCAGCCGCCCCGCCTTCTTCGGCAGCATGAGCGCTCAGAGTTAAGAAAAGCGCCGCAATCACGGCGCTGAGAAAGGCCAAGATGTAGCGCTTTCCCTTCATCGAGCCTCTCGCGCAGGCGCGCTCGGACGCGGCGGCGTTGGCAGCAGGCGGCGCGCAATCTCGGCGGAAAGCTGCTCCACCGACGCTTCCACTTCGCGCCGGGCGGCAGCGAACTCCTTGGCCACGCGCTCTTTTGCCGCGCTGACTTCTCCGGAAGCTCTGGTCCGCGCGCCTTTCAACTGCGCCGCGCGCTCGTCGAGCAACTTCTTTCGCGCCACTTCCTGCTCCGCATACACTTTTCCACGTGCCTGCTTCAGCGCTTCCTGATACTGCTTGACTTTTTCCGTGGCGGCGGCTTGGGCGGCTTCGGCGGCCTTTTGCGCGCCCACGGTCCGCGCCTCGCGCTCAGCCATCACTTTCAGCAAGGGTTGGAAGAACAGCGGCCGTAAGATGAAGTAAAAAAGGAGGATAATGAGGACTGTGGGCGCAGCCCCAAGGAACAGTTCGCCAAGTTGGTGACCGATAGAAGGCATCGAATTGTTGCGCCTAAATTTCCGTCGCCTCTGACCCGGATCCGCGCGGGGCAGATAGGTTGGCCCGCCTCACCTCGCCCCACCCCGAGGAGCGCACAGTGGGCTTCAAGCCGCCGCTTCAAAACGTACTTTATAGCATCGGTCGCGCCGGGCGTCAACGCAGGCCCATAAGCGACTCGGTTGTTTCCAGCACAGCTTTGATGCGTGATACAAGGGCGGGGCTGATACTGACTGATTTACTTTTATTGTGTTTGCGAAGGAATGTCGTACACGTAGCGAATGGAAGTGTCGTAGTTGTTGCGCCCCAGCTTCAGATTCAGCGTTTCGTAAAGTTGCCTGCCGTCGGATGATAATTCGAACGTGCGGTTCATCTTGCCGCCGCGCGGATTTTTCTCATCGGTCACCAGCCGGCTGCCATCCCATTTCGCGGCGATTTCCTGATAATTGTCGTCTTTGGATTTTTTCAGCTTTCGCCCATCGGTCATGAACGCGCGCTTGCGGTCGCGATCGTCCACCAAATCCACTTCCGCGCCGGTCATCGAAAGCGTCATCGTCGCGGGCGGCCGCAACAACTCCTGCATCTTCTCCCGCGCTTCATCACTTTCTCCGCCGCCCATGCCGCCGCGCCGCCCCCCGTATCCTCCGCCTCCCGGCCACCCGCCGGGACGTCCCCCGCCATAACCTCCAGCGCTATTCGAATCGCGCTGGTTCCGCATGCGTTTGCGCGGGTCATCGCTTTCGTCGCGGTTCAGTTTCCACGCGCCGAGGATGCTCTGGCGCGGTGGCGGCAGCGGCGTCGCTTCTGGCGCTTTGGCCGCGGGCACAGTTCCCGGTGGCGGCGCGGTTACCGGTCCTGGCGGCGCTTGTGCGGAAGCCTCCCCGCAAAATGTCAGGGTCAGAAAACTCCCAAAAACCACAAAGGCTGATACCGAAATCATTCTTGCGACTTTCATGGTTCCCCCAAATCCCCACACGCTACGCGCACTTTTAGTTCCCATTTACAAACGAAATAGTTCCATCTCGAAAAGAGGCTTCAGCCATTCACCAGAAACGGTCCAGGTCCGTCGCGCACGGAAGCAATGCCAGAGCGCCCAACTCGCGGAATCGTGCGGCTCGTTCGCGATAATAGTGCTCCTCGCGCGCAAGAATCGCCAGGAAGGGCACGCTGGCTGCGCGCGCCGCCAGCGCGTCGTCAATGTTGTCGCCGACATACAGCGCCGTCCCCGGATCGCGGTCGCCAAGAATGATTTGCACACCGTCGGGATGAGGCTTTTTCCGTGCGTCGTCCATGGTGATGATCGTCCGGAAAAATTTCGTCGCCGGCCAGCGTTCGAACGTGTACGAAAACTCCTGCCGCGTCCGCCCGGTGAACAGATTCAACTCGAACCGTTGGGCCCACTTTTCGATCTGCCGTGGGCTCACCAGAATCTTCTCGTTTCGCACGTTTCCAGGTTTTCCGTCGCCGCCCCAGTAGAACCTCTCAAACGCGACTCGCGCCTCATCGTAAGAGAGGGGCCTGCCCAGCGCGGTCACCCACGCTGCGACCATGCTCCAGTCATCGTTGAATCCCGGCTTACTCTTCCAGTTACATAGTTCCGCATAAGTGACGCGTTTGCCCGTAATGTAGCGCACTGTGTCTAGCGCCGACCGCCAATACGTGCCGTGCACGTCCACCAGCACGCCATCTACGTCAAAAATCAGGATTTTTGGCTGCGTTGGAAGCGCCTTCCTCCACATCGACGTCCTGCTCTTTCGCGACGCCAGCTTCCGCTTCGGGGGAGATTCTTTCGGCACGTTTTCCTATTCCTTCGAATGGCACTGGGTAAACAAAAAGTTTCGCCGCTGCAGAACTCTGCGTCAAGCCAAGCATGCTTGCAAAGCGCAGGGCAGCCGTTGCTGGCAAATCCGGCGCGTTGCTACACTCTAGGAACGCGCAAAAGGACGCAATCCATGGCGAAATTTGGCGGAGTGGATTTCATCGATTTTGATTCGCAAT
>JAWOLO010000286.1:0-2787 GCA_033853375.1 Terriglobia bacterium | reverse complement strand
AAGGGCAGGCCGGTTGAGCGAGCTTTTGTAGTTTTTCGTACAACATCCGCAGTGCTTGCTCATTGAACCCGGTGCCCACTTTCGCGGCAAAGAGCAGGCGCCCCTCTTCATAATAGCCGACCAGGATCGCACCAAAATGACTCCGGGCCCCTTGCGGACGCGTGAAGCCTCCAATCACGAACTCCTGTTCGTTGGTCCACTTGAACTTCACCCACGAGCCCGAACGTCGCCCGGGCTCATAACGAGATTCCTTCTTTTTGGCAATCAAGCCCTCCAGGCCCCGCCCCTTCATCTCGTCCATCAGCAGCTGCGAATCGGTTTGGATCCCGCCGGAGAAGCGAACCGATGGTGCCATGCCCGCCGTGAGATGTTCGGCCACCGTCTTGCGTTGCCAGAGAGGCAAACTCGTCAGGTCCTTTCCCTCATACTGAACCGCATCAAAAACGTAATAGAACAGCGGCGGTTTACGACCGGCGCTCTGGTAGGTTTGCAGCAATTGAAATGCGGAGCGGCCTTGTGCATCCACTGCCACCACTTCGCCATCCAGCACCGCTTGCTCTGCATCAAGCCGTTTGAGGGCCTCGATAATCAGGGGATACTTTTCTCCCAGATCATTTCCGGCACGCGAGAGCAGCGCGACCGACTGCCGGTCTTTGAGCGCCAGGGCACGCACGCCATCAAACTTTACCTCATAGATCCATTGCTCCCCCTTCGGCAGGGTGTCCGTCAGCAACGCTTTCATCGGCTCGGCGAATTTCGGTGAGGCGTCGGGCAGGTGGCGGAGATTTGGCACGAGTTTTTCTGGACTCGTTCCGCCGCCGCGCGAGCGCTTGGCTCCTGAACGGCTTTGCCGGCGTTCTGGGCTTGTTGAGTGCGTGCGCCGCTTTACCTTCAACTCGGGTGTGGTCGACGTGTCCGCCAGCTTTCCGGTAAATCTTCTTCGGCGATTCGCTCGGTTGCTGGTCCACTCGTGCCCATTCCGAGCACCGGCAATCTGGGCCATGGTGCGGCCGCTGAGTGCTGATTGGTCCTCCTGCCTGGTGGAAATCGGCTTTATGTCCTCGCCGCTTTTGAGCAAAAGCCACTGCGGTTTGTTGCCTTGGAATTGTCGCATGCGGACCAAGGTCCACTCGCCTTTGAGTTTTTTGCCCTGCAAGCTGAAATGAATTTTCCCGGCGGTCAAAGCGCCGAGCGGGTCATTGCCCGAGACCACATAGGTTCCCCGGTCCCACAACATTACCGTACCCGCGCCGTAGTTACCTTCCGGGATGGTGCCTTCGAACGAACCATACTCCAGCGGATGGTCTTCGACTTCAACGGCCAGCCGCCGATCGCCTCGTCGAACCGGGAAACCCTTGGGCACAGCCCAGGATTTGAGAACTCCTTCCATTTCTAAACGGAAGTCGTAGTGCAGGTGCGACGCCGCGTGTTTCTGGATGACAAAAGATAACTGCCGTTCTGCACGAGTGCGAGGAGCTTTACCAGCCGGCTCTTGAGTCTGACGAAAGTTCCGCTTCGCTTTGTATTCTTTCAGGCTCATGTCTCTCTCGCTGCATCGTTATAGCCGAGGGCGAAAGGAAAGCGCATCGAGCTACGCAGCTTTCTTCAGGACGCGCTTGGGCTTTCGCGCTTTGGCCGCTTTCTTGCCCGACCCGCCTTTACTGGCTTGAGCCTGTTCGATACTTTGCTGCAACACGGAGACGAGATCGATCACTTTGGTGGTGGGCCGTTTTGGTCCCGCCTTCACCGCGGGCGTGCGGCCACCGAGTTCAATTTTCTTTTCGATCAATGCCAGCAAGGCATGCCGGTAATCGTCGTGATATTTGTCGGCTTTCCAAGGCTCGCTCAGGCGCTCGATCAATTCAGTGGCCATTTGCATTTCACGGTTGCCGAGTTCCGTTGTCGTCGGGATTTGGAGCGAGCTGGGGCTGACCAATTCTTCCGCAAAGTGCATCAGTTCGAGCACCAGTGAGTTCTGCTCCGGCTTGATCGCGGCCAGGTGTTGACGCGTCTTGAGCACCACCTTGGCGATGCCCACCATCCCGGTCTTGTTGAGCGCTTCGCGCAGCAGAACGTAAGCTTTGGCTCCCGCTTTCTGGGGTTCGAGATAATACGGGCGGTCGAAGAACACCGGGTCGATTTCTTCCACGCGAACAAATTCCAGCACGTTGATCGTCTGCGTCGCTTCCACATTCGCCCGGCGGAAATCCTCGTCGGTTACCATGACAAATTGGCCTTTTTCGTATTCGTAACCTTTGGCGATCTGATCCCAAGGCACTTCCTTGCCGTCCGCCTCTGCCACACGCTTATAGCTGATCGGGCTCAAGTCACTCCGCCGTAACAAATGGAAATTCAGTTCTTCCTTGCGAGTGGCCGGATAGAGGGAAATGGGAACATTAACCAAGCCGAAACTGATGGATCCTTTCCAGATCGCTCGCATACCCAGGGTACGCTAATACAGCCGCCCAGGGTACGCGAATGGGGTGATGACCCAGACCAGTGTTACTCGTTGATGCCCCAATGGGGCATCGCAATGTCCCGATGCACTGCCCCCGCGAGAGTGGAGAGGGTTTTCTCGTTCACTGCTGAATCGGACTGCAAGCAGAACGACTGAGCACCACGATTGCGGCCGGGCCATTCATCGGGTTGCCCAAAGAACTCCATCCCGGCTCGTTTGGCTACCTCCGCCAGGTAGGCGCGAATGGCCAGCGGGTTGCCGACGTTCTCCTCGGTTTTGTCAAATAGGGCCACCAACGCCAGGGCATTCGTACCTTGCATCACCCAGGA
>JAWOLO010000285.1:0-5611 GCA_033853375.1 Terriglobia bacterium | reverse complement strand
AAGGAATTCCCGTGAAATTCCTTCCAATCTTGAGTAGGATTCACTCGAACAGGACTCAACCATGACCTCGCATACGATCTCGCGTCGAACTTTTCTGGCCATGTCCGCGACTTTGCCCTTTGCTTTGAGGACCGGCGCGGCATCTTCCATCCCCGTTGGCCTCGAGCTTTACTCCGTCCGCAAAGAATTGCAGCGCGACCCGCATGCCACCGTGCGCGCCGTCGCCAAAATGGGCTACCAATGCGTGGAATTTTACGCGCCCTATTTCCAATGGTCCGAGGACGAAACCAAACAAATGCGCAAGCTGCTCGACGACCTCGGCCTCCGATGCTTTTCCACGCACAACGACAGCTCTTACATGACTGCCGAAAACATCGCGCGCGCCCGCGACAAGAATCTCATTCTCGGCGGCAAATACGTCGTCGTGGCGTCATCCAAGCCCGGCCCGGGGCTCGACGGCTGGAAAATCGTCGCCGATGCGCTCAGCTTCGCCGACGAGGAATTGGCAAAAAGTGGTTTGCACGCCGGCTACCACAATCACGAGCCCGAGTTCACGCCGATTGACGGCGGGCGGCCCATCGAAGTCATCGCGAAAAACACCAAGCCTTCCATCATGCTTCAACTCGACGTCGGCACTTGCCTGAAAGCCGGCTCCGATCCCGTGGCTTGGATTCGCGCCAACCCCGGACGCATTCGCTCACTGCATCTTAAGGAGTGGTCGCCCGATCCGGCGAAGGGCTACTCGGTTTTGTTCGGCGAAGGTGCTGCCGACTGGAAAGGCATTTTCGCTGCCGCCGAGAGCGTTGGCGGCGCCGAGTACTATCTCATCGAGCAGGAGGGCAGCCGCTTCTCCGAACTCGAAACCGCCGAGCGCTGCCTGAAGGCTTTCCGCGCCACGCACGCGTAGCGGCGACTTTACGTCGCCATCTCTTGTCTGGCCCTTCCTATAGCGGCGACTCTACGTCGCCATCTTCTTCCTTTCTACTTTCCCTTCCCGCTTTCTGCCCCTTAATCGCCTTAATAATCATTGACATCCATTTTTTCGCTGACTATACTCCCCGCAAACAGGGTAGTTAACCGATTTACTTAAGGGTGCGGGGCCATTTCGAGAGATTCTTTTTTTGGGGTGAAGGAGCAGGTTATGAGCCTATCCAAATGCTTTATCCGGGTCACTGTTTTTTCTGTTTGCGCTCTGTTTCTGATCTCCTCGGCGCAAGCCCAGTATCGCGCTTCGATTCAAGGAGTGGTGACGGATCCACAAGGCGCAGTCGTCTCGGGAGCGACACTAACGCTAAAGAATCTGCAAACGAATCAGACTCTCACAACAACGACGGATGAAAATGGAATCTACAACTTCAATGCGCTTCCCCCAAGCCAGTACTCGTTAACCGTAGAGAAGGCTGGCTTCAAGAAGAAGGTTTTGGACAAAGTGGGGGTGATTGCAGAGCAGGCTAACGCACTGAATATTCAGCTTGAAGTCGGCGAGGTCACGCAGAGCATCACTGTCAGCGGCAATTCCACTCCGCTCATCGATACGGCGACCGCCTCGGTCAGCGGGACCATTTCCACCAACCAGATCCGGAATATGCCTTCGTTCGGGCGCGATGTCTTCCAGTTGATCCAGTTGACGCCCGGCGTCTTCGGCGACCGCGCTCAGGGAAATGGCGGTGGCTCTACAAATCTTCCCGGAACGCAGGGGCCGGGCGCGACAGGCGGCAGCGACGGTATTTTCCGAACAGAAAACGGTCCGCAGGCTTTGGCTGCCGGCCAGCAATACGAGAACAACAGCATCACGATCGACGGTATCAGCACGACTAGCGCCGTCTGGGGCGGAACTACCATCATTACACCGTCAGAAGATTCCGTGGACAGCGTAAAAGTCCTCTCCAATGGCTATGACGCTGAAAACGGCCGCTTCGCCGGTGCCCAAATTCAGGTCATTTCCAAGAGCGGCACCAATGACTTTCATGGCGATGCCTTTTTTACTGCTCACCGCCCAGGCCTTGACGCTTATCAGCGATTCAACGGCCAAGGCAATAAAGTCCTGAGAGATAACAGCTTTTTCGATCAGTTCGGCGCCAGTGGCGGCGGCCCAATCTGGAAAAATAAAATATTTGCGTTCTTCGCTTGGGAAACCGTTCGGAGTCCCAAGGCTCAAACCAACATTGCCAACGGCTGGTACGAGACTCCGGCGTTCGCTGCCTTGGCGCCTTCCGGAAGCATAGCCGCGAAATATCTGACTTTCCCTGGCTCGGGTGTCGTCAGCATTGGCACGAACAACGTGACCTGCGCCAACGCCGGTTTGACGGAGGGAGTGAACTGCAGAACCATTCCTGGCCAAGGCCTGAATATCGGCTCACCTTTGACTTCCCCTCTGGGCAGTCAGGACACCACGTGGACAAGCACCAGTAATCCCGGAGTAGGCAGCGGCTTGGCCAACGTGGCCGACATTGCGAACTACGTAACCGCAAGCACCAGCAACTTCTCGAAAAACCAATACAATGGCCGGCTGGATGCAAACGTGACCGAAAAGGACCGCATCGGCTTTGCGATCTACTGGGTCCCGCAGTCAACCAATTTCCTGAACGGCGCTGCCCGAGCCTACAACTTCTTCCATCATAATCAAATCAACCAGGCGTTCTCTGCGATCTGGGACCGCACCATCTCGCCGAGCTTCCTCAACGAGTTTCGGACAAATGCTGCTGGATGGCGCTGGAACGAGATCAACTCCAACCCGCAAGCGCCAGTTGGGCTTCCCTCCGACCACATCGACCAGATCGGTAGCATTTTCCTAGCCTCCTTTGGGCCCAATGTCGGCAGCATCCTCAATCAGTGGACTTACAGCTATAAAGATGTGGCCACCAAGATTTTCGGACGCCACACGATTAAGTTTGGCGGCGAGCTCACGCGCCTCTTTTACCTGCAAAACTGCGCCGGTTGCGGCGTGCCAAACTACGGCTTCTTCAATTTGTGGGACTTCCTCAACGATGCTCCCCATAACGAAGGGGGCGGATTCAATCCAAATACTGGCTTCCCAACAACGATCCGCCAGGACGACCGCGAAAACCTTTGGGGCTTCTTTGCTCAAGACGATTTTAAGCTCCGCAGGAATCTGACCCTCAACCTGGGATTGCGGTGGTCCTACTTTGGCCCGCTCTCCTCCAAAGAGGGCAACATGCTTGCGGCCATACCTGGATCAGGCGCAAATTACTTGACGGGCTTGGTCGTTCGGAAGGGGAATTCCTGGAACGCGGAGAAGAATAACTTCGGTCCCCAGATCGGTTTTGCCTGGAGTCCGAGCCGCTTTAAGGACAGGCTCGCCGTTCGCGGCGGTTACGGCCTAAACTACAATCAGGAAGAAATCGCGATTTCGGCCAACATCAGCAACAACCCGGGGTTAGTGGTGTTTCCTTCCTTGAGCATGTCCACACCGACCTCGCCGAACCCTGGCATCATTTATGCCACTTCAGCAGACGTGCACTCACTCTACCAGTATCCAGCGAACCCGAACACGATTTCGAGTTTTGGCCCCAATGGTCTGCCAACTACTGGCTCCGTTGGCGTTCAAATCTTCCCCACGGACCTTCCCACTATGCGCGTCCATCACTACTCCCTGGACGCTCAATACGATCTGGGTCACGACTTCGTGGCCACGTTGGGATATCAGGGCAGCTTGTCTCGCGACATCTTCTTCCATGAGAACCCCAACGCGGTCCCTGCAGCGTCGGGCTTTACCCTGAATCCCCAAATCGGTGGCGGGGATTACTGGGGGGTTAACGGTCGCGGTAACTACAACGCCATGCTCGCCGAATTGAATCATAGGTTCTCCCGCCAATTCATGGCCGATGCTCAATTCACTTGGGCCAAGAGCATGGACACAAGTTCCGGGCCGTATTTCGAGCAACCCTACCCGTACAACTTGAGCTTGAATTATGGCCGCTCTGACTATAACGTGGGCAAGTCCTTCAAGCTGTATGGCATGTGGCAGCCAGTCATCTTCCACGGCAGCAACAGTTGGATGGAAAAAATTGCTGGCGGTTGGTCGCTGAGCGGCATCCTTACGCTTCACTCCGGATTCCCGTGGTCTCCTGTCGTGAGCGTCCAAGGCGGAAGCCTCTATTGTGGAACATGCGGTTACGGCGTGCTGTTCCCCGCTGCCTATCTGGGCGGCGCCGGAACCAGCACCAGCAACGATGCCTTCAAGACCGGCTCCAACTATCCCAAGGGCGGCGCGGCGTATTTTTCAACGCCCACCTACACTGCCTACAGCGGCAACAACTTCGGAAACTCGCTACCTCAGTCTCCTGGCGTCCATCGCAATATGCTCAACGGCCCAGGATACCGGGACATAGATTTCACATTGGCCAAGGCTTTCGGCCTGCCTAAGGCCCCCGTACTCGGCGAAAACGCCAAGGTCGAGTTCCGGCTGGACGCCTACAACCTGTTCAACAATCTGAACTTCAATCCGACGAGCATCTCGAACAACATTGCCAACGCCAATTTTGGCCAGGCTACCTCTGCTCTGGGCGCGCGTGTCGTCACCCTCGGCGCTCGCTTCAGCTTCTAGCCACATCACTCGAACCAAACAGCGGGACGCTCGATGCAGGGGCGTCCCGCTTCATTTTTGTGGAACGCCTCTTGGGTCATTCGAGTGGCGCGAGAATCCGCCTCAACCCCGGTCCTTCAATGATCACGGGCTGTGCGCCACACCCTCAGATCGTCCTTGACAAAATGACCCTTTTGTGTATACTAAATAGGTACTGTATGTCGCGATAAAAAGAGTAGGCAGGGATGACCATTGCACTGGCAATAACCTCATTAGAATCAACATTTGTGAAACACTTCGCAATGTTCATTCTAAAAGACTTACGCAAACACTGAGCTCTTTGGAATGTGCATTTACAAAAACCTAGGTGGGAGGGGCAGTCTAACTAACTCCTTTATTTACCACAGATCCAAAAAATTGGCTGCTAAGTCGTGTGTTTGCCACACTTCCAAAATCGCCGTTTGTAACCCCTTTGTTTGCCACACATACGAGCCCCCCCGGGGTTGGGAGTCTGTGTGGCACGGGGGGCGGAGCTTTAGCTCCGACATGAAGATCAGCAGAATCAACGCGACTTTAGCCGCTGAGGAACTGATTTTTGATGTTCTCACACAGGCTCGGTTGGGTATCTCAACCGCGTCTCCCACTCCCTTCGCCGGAACTGGGATTTTCGGGGCGGAAGCCCGCAAGCTGCATGGCCTTTTGCGCTTCGGGATTTTTCATGAACTGCTCCCAGACGAAACCCGTGCGATGATTTTCGGCCATCAGCATGGTGATGCCAAGGTCGATGCCAAGTACGTCCGTATCGTACCAGTTGGTTAGAGGATTGAAAGCGTCGCGGAAGCTGTACTTGGTCCAAACCTTTTCGCGGTACGGGCCGCGAAGATTGCGCAGCACGCGGATGCAATCGTCAAAGAGAAACGCGAGTGAGCCGCCCGTCGCGCACGGGATGATGCTGCCATCGACCGGGCCGATCGCACCGCCCTGCGCGTTTGGGCCGCCCCACGCGGTGTAGCCCTTCGCATAATCCGACGCGCTGATGCCCCAAAGGTTTTCGCTGTAGTCGGG
>JAWOLO010000284.1:0-13366 GCA_033853375.1 Terriglobia bacterium | reverse complement strand
ATTCCCGCATCTTCGTCGGTGTCGTACGCCAGCTGCGGTTCTGCGGCGCGCGAGGCGATCTTGGCCAACTCGGGCAATTCCTCGTCGGGCGTGTTCGCGCTGATCGGTTTGTATGCATACTCGATGGCCCAGTAGTCGTACGGGCCGAGAGCCGTTTGATGGTATTGCCCTTGCTTTTGCCCCGCCGGAGAGAGATTTGTCGGAATGTAATCCATCACTGAGCCGGTTAGTCCTTCCTTCGCAGTCAACGCAGCGTCTTGGGCCTGCTCGAGAGTGTGGATGGTGCTCGCGCGAAAGTTATGGCGCAGTCCCAGCGTGTGTCCCACTTCGTGCGCGGCGATCTCCACCAGGTAATCATGGACGAACTGATTCGCCTCGGGGCCTTGCGGATCCATTCCACGTGCGGTCAATAAGTCAAAGGCAAACTCCGCGTCCCGCACAGCGCCTCGCGTCAGATCGCAGAATTCCGCCGGGCCATTGTGCCACGGCGCAAGAAACGGCTTTTCCTGATCTTCCACCCAGGGCATCCACGATCTTCCAGAGGGGTTCACGTATTCATTGATCTCGCGCCGGAAGAAGCGCGTCATGCCCGCGTCGAAACGGATGTCCGCGTCATAGATTTCTCCGGTCATGGGATTTACGCGCGACGGTCCTTCCGCGAATCCCGGGTCGGGGTAACCTGCAAACCAACGAAGCGTGCTGTAGCGCACGTCGGCCGGATCCCAATCCGCGTTGTCCGGTTGTTGTTTCACTATGATTGCGTCCTTAAAGCCGATTCGCTCAAACGCTTTGTTCCACAACAAAACTCCTTCGCGAATGGCATCGCGGTATTCCACCGGTACGGTATTTTCGAGCCAGTAGACAATGGGCTGCTTCGGCGGAGAGACCGGCGCCGAGGGATCCTGCTTCTCCAACCGCCAGCGATTGATGTAGCGGCGGCTGGACTCGAAATTCCGGTCACTGTCGTAGTCTTCCACTTGGGTGAAGAAATGCCCGACGCGGTCATCGGCTAGGCGCGGACGGAACCCGGGTCCCGGCAATTCGGAAACGCTGTAGCGGACATGAAACAGCAGGCTCCGCACGTCGGGCACGTTGCGCGGGGGCGGCGGCATGGGCGGAGGAGGCGTTCCCGGGGGCAGGATCGGGGGCAATGGCGGCTGGTCTGTGGCGAAATTGTTTATGGTTTCGATCTCCACGTTGCGCTCGAAGGCCTTGAGCATTCCAAAGTTGCTGTTCTTAGCATCGTAGTGATACGGAATGCGAAACGAAGCGTTCAGCTCGTATCCCATCATGGGCACGTCGGCTAAAAAGATGGCTCCCAGGTCAATCAGCTCACTCTTGCGCTCCGGATGCGGCAGGCTCTCGCGCTTTGTCGATCCCAGGATGGAATCGCTGAACGAATGCGCCACAGCGCGGGCCATCGGAGAATTCTCCTGCGCCGCGAATCGCGTGTTTTTCGCGATGAGCTGCAGATTTTTTCCTTCTTTATGAAAGACGATGGGCGTCTCGCCGCAGTAGCTGTCGGCGTAAAATCCTCCTTCCCCGAGGCCGGATTCGCAGGTCAGCGAGAGCATGTACATCTTGTCGAATTGGTCGGGCTGAATTTCCAGCAGGACTTTGTCTTCCGTTTTGTAGAACGTGAACAGTCCTTTGATGACTTGCGCGTCTTTCACGACGTCCGCGAATGGTTTTTCCTTCGGGGGCTCAGGCTTCTGATCGGCAGCACCGGACTTCTTTTCCGTGTCGGCTTTCTGGTCCGCGGGCGCTGGTTTCTTTTCTGCATCGCTTTCCCTGGTGGCGTCTGCGCTGCGAGTTTGGCGCTGCCAAACGAGAACAGCACGGCTGCGAACAGAGGGAAGATTGCTTTTCGCATCGGGTCACTCCTTGCTTGACCGCTGCGCGGTCCGTGGCGTTGGAAGGGATACGCGCCTGATATCGGAGTTTCGCGGCAAAGTCAAGTCAACTCAACTCAACTCAACTCAACTCAACTCAACTCCAAGGTCTCAGCAGGTTGTGCCCCACGATCAGCAAACACTATGCGACATATTGTTACTAATCTGGCGGAGCACATCCGCGTCGCCCTCCCAAGGCGTTTCTCTTAGCTAGCCGTTTTCGACTCGCGCCTTTATATCCGAGTATGCCGCATCGATGAGCCTGCTTAGCGCTGCGGCGTTTGTGGCCGCTCCCGGTCTCAGCTTCACATGGCGCATGAACTTGCCGGTGCCTTGCAACAAGCGCGCCGGATCGGGCAGCGCTGCGCCGTGAAAGAACCCCACGTTTACGTGCGAAGCGAATACATTGACGTACCCGAAGGGCGCGTCTCCCAAACAGGCGACCGGACAGCCGTCATGCAAAAGCTCCCGGACTTCGTCCCCGCATTCTCGCATCACCTCAAACCACTGATGTGCGATGGCTCCTAATTCACCTGCATGCTTCTTCATCCACGCATCGATGGCGGGATCCCGCTCGACAGCGCCGTTAAATCGCAGCAATTCCGTTCTCATCATCCTCCTTGTCCTGAGCTTCAAAGGGCACTTTCCGCTTTCGCGATCTTTGGTTACGTAGCACCCTTACCTCCCCTCCAGCAAAATCCATCGTCTTGAACAGTCGTCCTTGTCGAAGGAGGTCGCTTCAGGCTAACGCCGCAGTCTTCTTTTATAACCCGGATCGTCCGTAATCGACTTTTTGGCAAAACTCTCCAATTCGGTTACAGGCGGTTTTCGGATACGAACGCCTCAGTCGAAACACAGGGAAGAGGACGGTGCCGCATGGTGGCGCGAGCTTCGTTGTGCTGGGGAAAGTAGCTCATGCGGGGCAGAGCAAGCGAATGGGAATTGTGTTCACCAAGATGGAGCCCAACCAGCAATTGATTTTGGAGAAATGGATTGCGGAAACGAGAGAAACGAGGAGAGCAAAGAAGGTGAAGGTGTAGATAGCGGGTTCTGCGTAGCGATGCAATCAGTTGGCGACGGAGAGCTCGATGGTGGCGGTGGAAGGAACTTTGGCGCCGGCCTGGGGGGACTGGTCAATCACGGAGCCGTGGGGCCACTGCGGCGCGGAAACGTAATTGACTTTGCGACGCATTTGCACCTGATCGAGACGGCGCTGGGCTTCCGCTTCATTCAATCCTACCAAATGCGGCATGACGTAATCGGTTTCGCGCGGCCCTTGGGAGATCAGCACGTCCACGCGGGGTGAAGAAGCTCCTGCGCCGGGTTTGGGGTCCTGAAGCACGATGGTATCGACCGGTTCGTCGGGCATGTTGATGGCGGAGACTTCACCGACTTGCAGGCCCTGGCGAAGCAATTCGACGCGCGAGGCGCGCAGGGAATTGCCCTCGAGCATGGGAATTTGCAACTCGCGCTGGCCGAGACTGAGGACAACGTGGGCCTGCTGCGAAACTTTCATGAGCAGACCGGCAGGAGGAGTCTGGCGCAGGACCACGTTGATGGGCTGGTCGCTGTAGATGCGGTCGGCGACGCGCAGCACCAGGCCGCGGGACTGCAGCATTTCGCTGGCTTCCGAAACGTTTTTGCCGACGAGATTGGGCATGGTGACTTCGCGGCCGTGAATGGCAATGCGCATGGCGGTGATGGCACTGAGAAACGCTGCGGACGCCAGGATGAAAATAAGCAGCGTCATGCGGGTGAGCCATTCGAGCCGTTCTTTCAGAGTCATAAAGTGTAAGTATTAAGTTGTAAGTGATACAGATCTTCAGAACAAGGGCTTTTGGGATAATCTTCTTTTGGCCATCCCACGTCCAACCAAAAAAGAACGTCGAAGTTCGAAGCCGTCTGTGTACCGTTCCATACTCTCATCAACCAACGACTGAAAACTTAGAACTTATTTCTTCGAGAGCGGCGGAGGAGGATACTCGGGCAATTTGTCCTTGCTGGTGTCGGCGCGCTTGACTTCGAGTTCGTCGAAAAGCAGCGATGGGCTGATGACCGTGGTAGGGACGCCGCCCGGACGATTGCTGACGAGCGGATCGTTGCCGGCGGCAATTACGTCCGCGCGAAGAGCGCGCGTGTCCAGTTCGTTGAACACTGCTCCGCGAACGAGTTCTTCGTGGCCGTCTCTTGCGTAGACGCGGTACAGCAAGCGCGGAGTGTTTCCAGGCTGGCCGAGCGTTTCCACGTAATAGCCGTAAGGCATCCCCTGTTCCTTGACCATCCCTATGACTTTCTTTTTCAAATCGTCGGGAGATTGTGGCTCGGAGCTCTTGAGCAACAAGACACCCAGATTCGGTCCGGCGCCCATGCCGGCGGCGGCACGCCCATGGCCGTTCGAAACAGGGAAGTCGCGAAGAGGCTGGCGGCCGATGAGGTAATTCGTGAGCATGCCGTTTTCGATGGCTTTCACCGGCTGTGCTTTCACACCTTCGCTATCGAACATGTAGCTGCCGATGAGGCTCTTGCCCTGGAAATCTTTCAGCGTGGGATCGTCAACGACAGAAAGGAAATTCGGGAGCACGCGCGCTTTATAGCTGGTGGCGAAAGCGCCGGTGGTGCGATTCGGCCGGCCAAGCTGCGGTTTGCGGCCCTGAAGGTTTTGGCCAATCAAGGAAGCAACAATGTCGTCAGCAGCATCGGCGGAGAACAAAACGGGGCCGCGATATTCTTCTTCAACAATGGGCGCCTTTTGAAGCGCAACGATGGTGTCGAGCATTTTTTGGGTGTCCGTCATTAGCGCATCGTGCGTAGGCAACTCTTCCATGCGCGCAACAACGTAGGCAGGGCTGCGGCTCAGGCGCATGCCGTCGGCGGCTTGGGCGGAACCGTTTAACTGCACGGAGTAGGTGGTCTTGCCCCAGCGAGTGACCGTGCCTTCCGTGTTGATGAGATATTCGTTGACCGCGGAGAAGCGCGCGGAGGCGCTGACCGACTGCACGTCGGGGTACTGGCGATACAAATTGGTTACGTCTTCGAGCGTCTTCTTCCAGGAAGCCTCATCGAGCTTAAGGGAAACAGTGGGCTCGACTGCGATGAGCGGCGTAGACTTGGCGAAATCGTCGACGGGATTGGTGTCGGTTGTAAACCGCTTAAGTTCAGCTTGCTTTTCGGCCAGTGCTTCACCGGCGGCCTTGTAGGCTTCGTCCGTGGCGAGCCAGATTTGGTGGCGAAGCGCGATGGAGTCGTTGTCGAGCGGAAGAATGGTGGACTCGCCCTGGCCGCGTGAATAGAAGCTGTCCTGCTTGTAGTCACCAATGCGCACGATGACGCGAAGCACGCGGTAATGCGAGCGCTGGTTTTCGCGAAGCGCGCCGAAAGCGGCTTCAGCGTTGTAGTCCTCGACGTCGTGGACGCGATACTCGATGAAATACGGCGTTTGGACCTGATCCATTTTCAGTTGCGCTTTGGAACGTTCGAGTTCGGTGAGCAGGGCTTCCAGCAATCCGTCGCCTTTTGCGGCGGCGTGCGCGGCGACCATGGCTGGGTCGGGCGCCGGCTTGGAATCCTCGGAGGCTGCGCGGAGCGAAGGGACGCAAGGCGCCAATGCAAGCGCGAGTGCGACCGCCAAGTTACGGTGAAATGCGTTCATGGCTTCACCTCCGCTTTGGTTTGCGCGGCGGTTTTTTCGGGCGAGGGGATGTTTTCGAAGCCGGGCGGAGGCAAGATCGGCGGACGTTCGTGCTGATGCGCGCGCTTTTGTACTTCCATTTCAGAGAAGAGCATCGAGGGGGCGACGGCAGCAACGGGAACTTGTCCGCTTTCTGCGCCGCAAACGCCGTTAAAAACGTGTTCCTGGTCACCGGTGGTGAGAATGCGGGTCAGCGCGGCAAGAGGAGTGCCGACGATGTCGACGCCACGAACTAATTCATCAGGACGGCCGTCAGTGTAAACCTTGTAGACCATCACCGGGAGCACCTGAAAGGCTTGCGGCAATTGCCGCGTGGTGATGGTGAAGCCGCCTTGGATGTCGTCGAAATACAAACCATAAGGCTTGCCCTGCTTTTTCGCCTCGTCGATGAGTCTTTGGCGCATCTGAGACTCGGGAACTGACTGCGTGGAGGTCACAATCAAGTTTCCTTGGCGGCCGGTAGGCATGAGGCCGGGCTGATTGCGGCCGTGGCCATTTGAATCGCTGAAATTCTTGATGGGCATGCGCGACATTAGAAAGTTCTTGAGCACGCCGTCCTTGATGACATTAACGCGCTCCGCCGGCGTGCCTTCATTGTCGAAGTCGTAGGCACCTGCGAGTTTCACGCCGGCCATTTCGTGAACGGTCGGGTCGTCAACCACGCTGAGGAATTTTGGGAGGACTTCCTGGCCGACCTTTTTGGTAAAGGTTTGGCCTTCTTCTTCGTCGCGCTGGCGATGGCCTTCGAGGCGGTGGCCAAGGACTTCATGGAAAAAGACGGCAGCGGCGCGGCCGCTCAGGAGCGCCGGACCGTCGTAAGGCTCGGCCACGGGAGCTTTGCGAAGAGCGCTGATGTCTGCAGCCATCTTTTCGATTTTGGCCGTGAGTTCGGCTTCGGAGGGCAACCCCTTGGGGTTGGGAGCTTGAGAGGTTTCTACGCGGAGGAGATCCATGCCATCATCGGCGCGGGTTTGCGCTTCCATCACGAGGCGCGCGGAGGAATTAGGGGAAACCAGCGTGGTGCCTTCATTTGTGATCATGCGCGAATTCGAACTCGAGACCTGGAGAATCACGGAAGCGAAATAAACTTCCGGGTATTTGCGGAAGGTGGCGGAGAGGCGCTTGATTTCGCCTTCCCAGGCAGCGCGATCGAAAGGCGTAATGGCCCGTTCACCAATATGAGTCTCCGGTCTTTCCTTGGAAAAATCGGGAGACTTGTCCTCTTCCTCCGCTCGGACGGCGGTGTCGGTGCGAACGTTCATCAGAGCAGGAACGGCGCGCTTGTATTCGCGATCGGTGAGCTCCCACAAGACGCGGGCGATGGCGTCTTGATCGTTGCCGAGAGGAAGCGTGCCGGAAGTAACGCCGCTCGAGCGGCTCTGGCCGTGCGTGTTATCGAGGTCGGGAGAGCCGACACGCATGGTGACGTCCGCAAAACGGCGCTGCGCCGCGGTGTCGCTGAGCAGGCTGCCATAGGCGCCAGCTAGCACAACGAAATCCTGGTCGTAAACCGTGTAACTGAGGTAGTACGGAGGCTGCTCGGCTTTGCCAAGCTCCGTGATGGCGCGTGCAAGCTCGGTTTGCATGGCTTTCAAGACGGCATCGTTGGTGGGTACGGGCGTGGGCACTTTCGATATAGAGGCTGGCGCTGAGGCCGGCTTATCATCAGCGGCCGACGCTAGGGGGAGGAAAGCAAGTTGGGTTGCAAGAAAACAGGCTGCGGTGAGGCGCAGAAGTTTGCATCCGCGGGTATATATTCGCCCGCGATTCTGTGAGGATTCAGAGATATGCATGAAAAGTGGACTCCCCTTGCGATGGTTGAAACAGCCAGTCAATTTCAACTGTCGGCTAATCCGTGCCAGTTCTCCGAACAACGCAGAATTCGAGTATGCCTGAGTGTTTAGACGCGCGCAAATCAGCTGTCGCCGAAGCGTTCACTGGGTTTGAGGCGAGCACCGTTGGCAAACTCGGAGGCGCTGACCTGCTTGCGTCCTTCAAGTTTGACGGATTGAAGGCGCAAAAGAGTTGCGCTGCCGCAGGAAACAAGCCAGTTGTTCTTTGCGAAAAAAAGGCTGCCGGGAGTAGAGCGTGCCGCTGCGTTTGATGCGGTGGCAAGCAATTCGGCGGGTAAGGACGCGTCTTTAGGCACTGGCTCGCCCCAGAGGTGGCAGGTCTGGCCGCGGAAGGTAGTGTAGGTGCCGGGCCAGGGAGCGAAACCGCGCATCCGGTTGTAGATTTCCTGCGCGGAGCGGTTCCAATCGATGCGGCCATCTTCTTTTTTCAGGACAGGAGCGACGGTGGCTTCGGCGTTGCTCTGCGGGCACGGAACGATTGCGTCTGCGGCGAGGCCGCGCAGAGTTTCTTCCATCAGAGGGGCCCCAGCCTTGGACATTCGGTCAGCCAGTTCGGGGGCAGTTTCGGCGGGGCCAATTTCCATTTCACGCTGGAGGAGAATGTCGCCGGTATCCATGCCGGCATCAATGCGCATGGTCGTGAGGCCGGTGCGCGTTTCGCCGTTCACGATGGCCCAGTTGATCGGGGCGGCGCCGCGATATTTCGGAAGCAGGGAAGCGTGGAGATTGATCCAGCCGTACTTGGGAATCGAGAGAAGGCGCGCGGGAATAATTTGTCCGTAGGCGATGATGACGATGACGTCGGGCGCAGCCTTTTCGAGGAGTTGCTGGACTTCGGGGGCGCGAATTTTTTCTGGCTGATGGACGGGAAGGTGCGCGGCGAGCGCGGCTTCCTTCACCGGAGGGACCGAAACCTGCTGGCCGCGACCGCGCGGACGGTCTGGCTGGGTGATGACGCCGCGAATCTCGAAGTCAGATTTCGCAAGGAGATGCTTCAGTGTAGGGACAGCGAATTGAGGGGTACCGCAGAAGATTAAGCGCATGAGCGCACAGTCACGTGCTCCAGATTACCATTGGCCTTCTTTGCGGAGCTTTTTGATTTTGCGCTTAATCATGTCGCGCTTCAGCATGCCTAAATGCTGTAAGAAGAGGATGCCGTTCAGGTGGTCGATTTCATGGCAGAAGGCGCGCGCCAAAAGATTTTCACCACGAATTTCAAATGGCTCGCCTTTGACGTTCTGGGCCCTGACGGTCACGAATTGCGGGCGCACAACGTAGCCACGGAAGCCGGGAATCGACAGGCAGCCTTCCTCTTCGCGGACTTCGCCTTCGGCGTGCGTGACCTCCGGATTCGCTAGAACGATTTTCGCTTCGGGATTCTTGCCCCCGGTTACGTCCACAACCGCAAAGCGCATGCTTTTTCCGATTTGTGGAGCGGCTAGACCCACGCCTTGCGCGGCGTACATGGAAGCGAACATGTCTTCGGCTAGCTCTTCGAGCTCAGCGTCAAATTTTTGCACGGGTGCGCCGGGCTTTTCGAGGACCGAATCGCCGTATTTGACGATGGGATAGATTTTGCGCGCTGGTGAAGACACCTGTGGCGTCTCGGTTGCCGTTGCCGCAGGCGCTTTAGAACTCGTCGATTTGTCGGACATAATTGTCGAAATTCCGCCGCATCTCTGCGAGGGAATCCCCACCAAATTTTTGCAGAAAAGTATCGGCTAACACAAGAGCAACCATCGCTTCGCCCGCGACCGCGCCCGCTGGCACGACGCACCAGTCGGAGCGCTCATAGGCGGCCTGGACCGGCTCCTTGGTGACCAGGTTGGCGGTGTGCAACGGCTTGCGCAGTGTGGAGATGGGCTTCAAGTAGCCGCGAATGACGATGTCTTCGCCGTTGGTGATGCCTCCTTCGAGGCCGCCGGCGCGGTTCGTGAACCGGCGAAAGCGGTGCGCCGCTTTGTCATAAGAGATTTCGTCTTGAACATCGCTGCCGTGAGCCGCAGCGATGGAAACACCCTCACCAATTTCGACGGCTTTCACAGCCTGGACGCTCATGAGCGCCTGAGCCAGGCGGCCATCGAGCTTTTCATCCCACTGGGCGTGGCTGCCGAGGCCGGGTGGAACGTCGTGAGCCACGATTTCGAAGATCCCGCCAACTGTGTCGTTGGCCTTGAGGACCGCATCCACTTCAGCTTTCATTTTTTCTTGAGTGGCGGCGTCGGTGCAGCGCAGCGGCGAATCCAAGTCGGCGCTGACGGCGCGAATCTTTTTCCACGAGGCGGGGCGCTCCAAGCGAACGCTGCCTACTTGAGTGGTGTGGCTGGCGATTTCCGTGCCGAATTCCTTCAAGAGAATCTTCGCGAAGGCCCCGGCGGCGACACGCGCGGCAGTTTCGCGTGCGGAAGCACGCTCGAGGATGTACCGCGCATCGTGGTAGTTAAACTTCAGCGAGCCGGCTAGATCGGCATGGCCAGGGCGCGGCGCGACCAGTTTCTTAGCGCCGGGATCATCTTCGGTAGGCTCGACGGGGAGGATTTTTTCCCAGTTGGCCCAGTCGCGATTCTCAATGCGCACCGCGATAGGCGCGCCAATAGTCTTGCCGTGGCGAACGCCGGCAAAAACCTCCGCGTGGTCCTTTTCAATTTTTTGCCGCCCGCCCCGTCCGTAACCCAACTGGCGGCGGTGCAATTCGTTGTTGATGAACTTCAGGTCGATGGGGAGTTGCGCAGGAAGGCCGGCAATATACGCGAACAATGCCTGACCGTGCGATTCACCGGCCGTGTAAAACTTGAGCATCCGCGCCTCTATCCTCGCGTTTTCTTGCCTTTGACAATGCAATCAGAAGGAAGACACAGTGTAGCGGCAGCAGCCCTTGGCGTCCAGCAACCCCCTTGCAGTGTGCAACTCAATCGGCGAATGCACGTCTTTCGGCACAATGTCTAGAAAACCGCATTCCAGCTTCCGGCCGACAGGCAGGAGCCGACGTGACTAGCTCACCGTACGGTTTCTTTCCCGCCGACGTAGAGGGGCATGAGGATTTGGATGGCAATGCCCCGACGACCCTGCCCCAGGTCGTCTACTCGGACTACTTTGCCGAGCGATTCGCGATTGAGCGAGCCGGGAGAATCGGAATAGGGAAAGGTAATAAACACGCGCATGCCCTCAGTGTACGAACCGTTTTTGGACGCGAAGTATACGCTGTCCCGGGTCGTGTTCAGCGTGGGAAGGATCTCGTCAAAGTGGAGATGGGCCTCCGAAGGCCGCACGCGAACCACTTGCGGAAGCTTCAGCCGAGCTCGGCGCCGGCGCTCTGGTGGATAGCCCATAGTGTCCTCTGAGGTCCTTGAAAACAGATTAATGGACATCGAGCGATTGTGGCACTGTGGTCTTAGCGTAAGTTGCTCAGTTAACAAAGACTTGGGGGGCAATCCTGGGCGGCTCGAGGTGCAAGACATTTCTTAATCCAATCCTCTAATCTGATCTACAGAACTTGAGCCCATGACAAGGACAAAGTTAGGAAACGTGAGCAAAATCACTTACTTGACGCACGGTTGGCGCGCAGTTACGCTTCGGAGGATGTAGTTTCGGCGAGAGGTCCAACGCATACGGGTGTGAACAGGAACTTGTGGCCGACACTCCGCTCCAGGTAACAGGCAACCGTGCAAAGCAGGTAGAAGCCCCTTCGATCGTCGAAGTGCTCGAAGGTGCGACCAAACGGGCGGTAGCCGCGGTTCAGGACTTCTCGCAGCTTTCCTTCCGCGCGCTGACCAATCTCGCGACTCCCCCGCATTATCTTCAGGACACGCTCGTGCAGATGGATGACGTGGGCGTTGGCTCGCTGCCCATCATCCTGCTTTCCGGATTTTTCATCGGCGGCGTTATGGTGCTGCAGACCGGCGCACAGTTCGTGCGATTTGGGCAGACATCGTTGACGGGAGACGTGGTCTCGCTGGCGCTAGTGCGCGAACTTGCCCCGGCTATCACGGGCTTGCTTACGGCAGGGCGCTGCTCATCGGGGATGGCTTCAGAGCTGGGTTCCATGCTGGTGACCGAGCAGGTGGACGCCATGCGGGCGATGGGCACGGACCCGAGCCGCAAGCTGGTCACGCCCCGAGTGTTGGCAAGCCTGGCGATGGTGCCATTGCTGACGGCCTTAATGGTGTTTGTTGGTCTGCTGGGTGGATGCGTTGCGTCGGTCTTTTCATTACAACTGAGCGCCGTGGAGTTTTGGCGGCGAGCGATTGACATTTTGGAATTCTCAGACCTGATGCAAGGCTTTGCCAAAGCCCTGGTGTTTGGGTTCATCCTGGCCACGGTGGGATGCTACAAAGGACTGACCGTGCGAGGCGGCACGCAAGGCGTTGGCCGCGCCACGACGCAAGCGGTGGTGATTTCCTCGGTATTTATTATTGTGGCGGACCTGTTCCTGACGAAACTTTCTCTCTACCTCGCCAACAGGGTTTTTTGAACTCGTCGAGCCGTTCCAGCTGAGAACGTTCCTAGTTCCCGGTGGCAATGGACTCGCCTTTGACGAGGACGCGGTCGAAGAAATCGCCCGTCGCTTTATACCCGCGCACCCACGAACGCCACATCAGAAAGTCGTGAATCTCGTCGGGGAAAACAATCTGCTCGAAGGGAACTTTTTGCTCGCGCAAGCGCTGCACAAGGTCCACCATCTGGCTGAAATCCACGTTGCGGTCGTCATCACCTTGAATCAGCAGCACTGGCGACTTCCAAGACTTGATGGAGGCGTTCGGCGAAGACTCGAACGCCAGGCGCATGGCTTCGGCGCGGTCGGGAGGCCCGCCACCCTCCTGCCCACCCGTGCCGCCGCGGAAGATGCCGCGCGCGGACCAGTCGTGCACGCCATGGAAATCCACGCCCGCTTTGAAGATATCCGAATTGCGCGCGAGGCCCATGGCGGTTAGGAAGCCGCCATAAGAGCCGCCCCAAAGGCCGATCTTCTTCGCGTCCACAATCGGAAGCGTCTGGAGATACTTTGCTGCGGCGACGATGTCCTGATATTCCTCTGCGCCGCGCGGGCCGCCCTTCTCGCGTTCGCGAAAAGCGCGGCCGTACATGATGCCAGTGCGATAGTTGACAGAGAGCACGACGAAGCCGTGGGAGGCAAGATACTGATTTTCGGCGTAAGCGTTGTGATAGTACTGCATGTAATGAAAGCCGAGCATCATCTGCCGGCGTGAGCCGCCGTGCATGAAGAGCAGCGCGGGGCCAGGCGCGGTGCGACCACGAGGAACGAACAGTTGGCCGTGAATCTGCAATCCATCTTCGGCGGGGAAAATGACTTGCTTGGGAACAACAAGCTGAGAAGAAGGAAAATCCGAAGGAAGCTGCGAGCCTGCGATCATTTCGCGCCCGGAGGCTGTGAGGTGATAGGGCATTGCCGGAGAGACAGCGGTTGAGCCAAGACAGACGATGGTGTGGCCATCAATAAGTTCCTCGGGGGACCACTCCGTCGTTTCGCCCTTGGTCAGTGGCTCAGGCTTGCCGCCATCGATGCGCACACGCCACAGATGGCGCCGATCAATATCGTCCTGGTTCGAGGAGTAAATCACCTGACGCGAATCGCGCGAGACGGCCACGTCCTCCACTTCAAATTCGCCGGGAGTCAGCAGCGTGGCGGTGCCGCCAGCGGCGGGAATGGAATAGAGGTGATTCCAGCCGTCTTGCTCGGAGGCAAAGAGAATGCGGTTACCAGCGAAGTGGAATGATTTGTTTTCGGTGAGATTTGGGAGCGAGCCGTTGAGCTCTTCGGTGCTGTGCCAGATAGCGCGTGCTTCACCGGTTGCGGCGTCCGCAACGTAAATCGCCCAGGGATTGGGCCGAATTTGAAGCAGCGGGAGACGCTCTTCAAGGCCGTGGATGCGAACGAATGCGATCTGTTTTCCATCAGCGGACCAACGGGGCAT
>JAWOLO010000283.1:0-5672 GCA_033853375.1 Terriglobia bacterium | reverse complement strand
CCTTGGCCAGTTGCTGATACAGACGCGCATTCTCGAGCGACACGGCGAGGTTCGCTGCAAGTATCGAGAGCGTCTGCACGTGGTCTTCGGTGAAATAATTCGGAATCGGGCTTTCCAGGTCCAGCACTCCAATGACTTTTCCCTGATGCATCATAGGAATCGCAAGCTCCGAGCGAGTTTCCGGATTCACCATGATATAGCGGGAATCTACCGTCACGTCAGGCACGAGCACCGACTCTTTCAACGTAGCCGCCGCACCCACGATGCCCTCAGTTGCTGATGCGCGCAATCTGCCCTGCACACTTTGTCCGTGTTTCACATCCACGCGATGACGGAAAACCTTCTGTTCCTCGTCATAGAGCATGATGCTCAAGATTTGATAATCAATCACGCGCTTGGTTTGTTCCGCCGCGCGGCGAAGCAATTCTTCGACGTCCAGGATGGCGCTCGTTTCGCGGCCGACTTCACTGAGCAACAGCAGGGTATCCGCCTGCTCTTTCACCCTCTCGAACAGCCGCGCATTCTCGATTGCGATCGCGATCCGGCTCCCGAGTAGGGTTAAAATATTTTGCTGGTCGCGTGTGAAGTAATCGAGGTGGCGGCTCTGGATATCTAGCACGCCCACAACTTTCCCCCGAACCATCAGCGGGACAGCGAGTTCAGAGCGCACGCTCTCGATGGCGTTGATGTAGCGTGGGTCCTTGGAAGTATCGCTTACTCGGACGGAATGGCCGGTGGCCGCAGCTGTTCCCGTGATTCCCTGTCCCATGGGAATGCGAAGATTATCTGCCAGCTCCCTGGGATAGCCGATCGCAAAGCGGTGCCGAAGATAGCTTCCATCACCCTCGATCATCAGCACGCCAAAGATTTCGTAGTCAATATGCCGCTTGATGAGCGCCGCCGAGCGCGCCAATACCTCATCCAAGTCCAACGAAGCATTCACCTCCTCGCCGATCTCGGCAAGCGTGGCTAACACTTCTGTGGAGATTTCCGGACCGCCGTTTACCGCGGCGGCGCCAATGTGATCATCTGTTGGGTTCATGGACTGGAAGCTATTATAACAGGCGCGAGAGGTGGCCCCCGCCGGCCACCGTTCGAATCGCCTTATTAGCCCACAGCCCTTCTTGGTCTGCGCAAGGGTTTCCTGCCCCGAATATGCTCAGGAGGAAATCCAGCAGCGTTGCTTCTCTTACTTCTGCACCTTCTCACCGCTTCCCAAAGTCAGAACAGCGACGTAGGGTAGATTTCGATAGTGCTCCGAATAGTCCAGCCCGTATCCGACGACAAATTCGTTCGGAATGGTAAAGCCTACGTAATCCGCGCGCACGGGCGCCAGGCGACGCCCGACCTTGTCCAACAAAACAGCCACTCGCAGGTGCTTCGGTTTGCGTTGTTGGAAAAGGCGCAACAGATATTGCAGTGTCATGCCCGTATCTAGGATGTCCTCGACAACAATTACCGTGCGGCCCTCGATGCTAGAGTCCAGGTCGCGCGTCAGCCGTACTTGTCCGGAAGAACGCGTATTTTGCCCGTAGCTGGCGACGGCAATGAAATCGAAGGAAACTTCTCCGGAAATGCTCCGTGCGAGGTCCGCAAGAAAAAACACCCCGCCCTTCAAGACGCTCACCAAGTGTAGCCGTTCTTCTGGAAAATCCTTGCGAATCTCTTTTGCTAGCGCGCGGATTCTTTTCTGAATGCGGTCCGCCGTGATCAGCACGCGAACGCTGTCTTCTTGGCCACGCTTCATTTTTCTCTTTGCCGCCCTTGCTTCTCCCATTCGCCTTCCCCGTTCACGGAACCGAGACTGTACTCCACGCATGCCTGCAAGGCAATCCTGACAGACGTCACGATGCAATCGCGAAACATTCATATGCCTGCAACATTCAGCGGTTACGCTCCGCAGTGGGTGTGCAACAGTGCCCCGCCGTGTACAGCGCGATTTACAAGAATCGAAAAATTCTGGGGCCTCATGTTTTCCACAGGGCGCGGCTTGGTCTTCCCCTGCCTCTTGTGATAGAAGATAAGGCAATACAGAGTTACTCGAAGCAGTCCGATGGCCGGTGCGTGTGACCATCAATTTTGGCCCAAAACTAAGCCGCCTAACCACCCCTGGAAACCTGGCGTGCGTGCTGAGAGCGCAACACGCGGTGTGAGTTCTCAAGGAGGAGTTGTTCATGAACAAGAATGAGCGCAAATTGTCTAAGCCCGGGATCTGTTTGTTTTTTATCGTCTTGCTAGCGGCATTATTCCTATTTGTCTCGGGTTCGTTTGCCCAATCTACCACTGATGGCGCCATCGGCGGCGTGGTGACTGATCCCTCCGGCGCCGTGGTTCCCGGCGCTAGTGTCACTGCACGCAACTTGGGGACGGGAGCCGCAACTACGGCCATGACGGACGGGAACGGACGATACCTCGTTGGCCATTTGCAGCCGGGAACTTATTCCGTGGAGATTTCCGCCAAGGGTTTTGCGGGCCACAAAGCAACAAGCATCACGGTGGAAGTTGGCCGCGTGACTTCTGTGGACGCCGCGCTTGGCGTTCAAGCCCAAGTCGAAACCGTAGTCGCTACAGCGGAAGCGCCTGTCATCGTGACGGACCGCGCGGATTTTTCGACTAACATCAACCAGACGACAATCGACAACCTGCCGATCAACGGGCGTCGCTGGTCCTTCTTCGCTCTTGGTACTCCCGGGGCCGTGCCCGACGGTGGCTTCGGATTGGTCAGCTTCCGCGGCATTTCCGGCCTGCTCAACAACAATACGGTCGACGGAGCCGACAACAATCAGGCTTTTTTTAGCGAGGAGCGTGGCCGCACCCGCATCAGCTATTCCACCAGCGAAGCTTCCATCCAGGAATTCCAGATCAATACTTCCAACTATTCGGCAGAATATGGCGGCGCTGCTGGCGGCGTAACCAACGCTGTGACCAAAAGCGGTTCCAATACTCTCCACGGAGAAGCCTTCTGGTATTTTCGTAACAGCGATTGGGGCGCCATCAACCCTTTTTCCTTTAAGAAAGAGATTATCAACGGCGTATCTACAAACGTGCCCTTCCTTCCCGAGGACAAGAGGCATCAGTTCGGCGGTGGCATCGGCGGCCCAATCATCAAGAACAAGCTCTTTTTCTTCTTCAGCGCGGACCAACAGCTTCGCCCGTTCCCCGCGAGCGCTAATTCCGGCACGCCTAATGCGATTTTTGCTCCCATCACAGTTGCTCCTCCCACTGCACCAAACACTTGTAGTTCCAAGGGGCTCTCAGACGGGAACGTTTTATCGTGCCGCGGCGTTACGCAGGCACAGACGGACGCGGCCGTGGCCTTTCTGCAAACTCTTACCGGCACTGTTGCTCGGCGCGGAGACCAACTTATTCTCCTTCCCAAGATCGATTGGAACATTACCTCAAAGCATCACGCTTCTTTCACGTACAACCGCCTCCGCTGGAACTCCCCGGAAGGCATACAATCCGCGCCGGTTGTTAGCCGTGGTGTCGAAAGCTTTGGCAACGACTATGTGAAGGACGACTGGGGAATTGCCCGGCTCACTTCGACATTCTCTACGACCTGGATCAACGAATTGCGCTATCAGTACGGGCGCGATTTTGAATTCGAGTTTGGCCAGCCCCCCATTCCCGGAGAACCGGTTTCCCAATTGGGCCTTTCCGCGCAAATTTCTGTAGGCAGTGTGGGCGGATTTACCTTTGGCATGCCCAACTTTTTGAATCGCCCAGCCTTCCCCGACGAACGGCGGAATCAGATTGCGGACACGGTGACATGGACTCGCAACACACATCTTTTCAAGTTTGGCTTTGGTTTCAATCACGTCAACGACAACGACACAAACCTATTTGAGCAGTTTGGCGCCTACTCTTACAATACACGCGCGGACTATATCAGCGATTTCGTTTCAGCAACAAATAGCCTTAATCCGTTCTGTGGAACCACAGCCGCGCCATTACCCTGCTACGCCAATTTTGCCCAGGGCTTTGGCACCCCAGGCTTCGTCTTCTCTACAAACGACCTCTCCTTTTTCGCGCAGGATGACTGGCGGATTCGGCCGCGCTTGACACTCAATCTTGGTCTGCGCTGGGAATCGGAGTTTCTGCCTTCGCCTCAGATTCCCAACCCCAATCTTGCAGCGACGAGCGTGTTCCCTTCGGACCGCACGGACTTCGGTCCGCGGATCGGCTTTGCTTGGGACATCACCGGCCAAAGTAAGAACATCCTCCGCGGCGGCTACGGCATCGTCTACGGCCGTATCATCAATTCTACGATATTCAATGCCATCAGCAGCACTGCGGTGGCCGCCGGGCAAAACACCGTGTTCCTTTTGCCGAACCAGGCTGGTGCACCTACGTACCCGAACGTGATCGCTTCGGGCAATCCTCCTCCTTCACTGAACGCCATCCAATTCGCACCGGACACCAAACTTCCGATGGTGCACGAATTCGACCTTGAGTTCGAACGCGAAATCACTACCAACACGGTCGTTTCGGCCTCTTACATCGGCAGCCTGGGTCGGCGTTTGCCACGTTTCGTGGACACGAACCTAGCGGCTCCGACATTGCAAACCACCTACACCGTGGTCCAGCCTGCTGGCACGGTCACGAGTCCTTTTCTTAGCGAGGCTTTTATTGGCCAGACCTTTACCGTCCCGTATTTCGGCGTGCCCAGCACCAACACCGGCACAAAACGCCCCAATACCGCTTTCGGAGCCATTACGAACATTTCCGACAGTGTGGACTCCAAATACAACGCTCTTGTGTTCGCTCTCAACCGCCGCCTATACCAAGGCCTGCAGATCCAATCTTCTTATTCCTATACGCACGCTAATGACTACGGACAGAGCTCCCAGACGTTTACCGCCACAAATAACGTTCTGAACCCATTCGATCTCAACGCAGAATATGGCCGCTCCAATTTTGACATTCGCCATCGATTTATTTTTGCTGCGGTCTGGACGCCCGACTACTACAAAGGCGGCAACACGCTTTTCAAACAGCTCGCCAACGGTTTCACCTTGTCGCCTATCGTCACCATCTCCTCCGGCGCACCTTTCACTCCGTCGATTCAAGGGAACGCGCCAACTCAAACGGGGTTTGCCGCAGTGACAGGGGGTTCCGGCGTTCTCGCCGACGGCGGCACAAATCGCCCGCCTTTTCTGGCTCCCAACTCCTTCCAGATGCCGAGAACGGCCATTGTGGACTTGCGCCTAGCCAAAGACTTCACGATCTGGGAACAGGCCAAACTCACCCTTTCGGGCGACGCGTTTAACCTCTTTAACCACGTCAACTTCACTTCGGTGGACACGCAGATGTACACCATTTCGGGAACGAACCTGAACTTCAACCTGCACTTTGGCGTGCCGACGCAGTCCAGCAACTCCTTGATCGGTCAGCGCCAAATTCAGGTTGGCGCCAAGATCACATTCTAGTTCTCGCGTAACGCATCTTCTACGCGGCGGACGGCCTGAGCAGGGCCTCCGCCGCTTTTCTTTTGCCCGGTCAGAATCGCCTGGAACCCCTAAGCTCATAACCGAGCACTGCCTTATAGGTCCAAATGGACGCGACAGCAAAAAAGGAGTACAGTTCGCCGCAACTATTTCCACGGAAATTTATCTCTAGGAGAAAACGATATGGCGCGACGGCGTTTCCTGGCACAACTGCTCTCTTTGCCA
>JAWOLO010000282.1:0-5739 GCA_033853375.1 Terriglobia bacterium | reverse complement strand
ATAAATGCTGAATGCATCTAAGCATGAAGCTCGCCCTAAGATAAGGTCTCCCAAGGCCGCAAGGCCTAAGAAGGGCAGTCGAAGACTACGACTTTGATAGGCGGGAGGTGTAAGCACAGCAATGTGTTGAGCTGACCCGTACTAATCGCCCGTTCGGCTTAATCATAAAACTTTCTCAAACCGTCTTCGGCTCCGGTTAGGAGCCGACAAAAAAGGTCCCGGTAAGGGGCCTTTCAAAAAGAGAAAGTCAGAAGCAAAGCTTTGCTTCTGCAGTTTGCTCGATTCGAGTCGAGCTTGTAATGCCAGCCAATCTCTGTTGTCACAACTCGCAATTTCCCTTTTCAATGGGATCGGGAAAGCAACACGCGAGTGACAAGTTTCCGGTGGTTATACCGCGAGGGTCACACCCGTTCCCATCCCGAACACGGAAGTTAAGCCTCGCTGGGCCGATGATACTGCGCGGGTAACTGCGTGGGAACGTAGGTCGCTGCCGGGATTAAACTGAAGAAGGCCGGTCTGAGATTTCAGACCGGCCTTTTGTTTTTTTAGCGTAGTTCAGAACCGCTTCCGCTCTCTTTAGATTCAGCGTGGTCGAAAGAGCAAAGGTGGTTTGAAATAGCTGACGGCTTCTAGTCGAGTTTGGATTTGCCGTGGCGGTGTTTGGCGGCGGCAAGGAGCTGGTCGAGCGCAGCGTGATCAAAATATTTTCCGCGGAGCCAGACGGCCTGGATCTGCGTGGTGTTGTGAATGTCGGCAAGGGGAGGCGGCGAGCAGGACGAGGTCGGCGCGCTTTCCTGGCGCAACGGAGCCAAGTTCTGCGGTGCGGCCTAGAAATTCGGCGGGGCGCAGCGTAGCGGCTTGCAAAGCTGCGAGCGGAGTGAGGCCGGATTCAACGAGCAAGGCCAGTTCGTCATGCAGGCTGAAGCCGGGCATGCAGTAGGGATTCATAGCGTCGGTGCCGGCGAGCAACGGGACGCCGGCACGAAACATCATGCCGACCATTTGCTCATCGGCTTTGAAGAGACCGCGATGGAGCTCAAATTCCTGGCGAGTCCAACGGCGAAAACGGAAGTCGTTTGATGGATCCCAACGGCGCCGCACTTCGGGGCTCATGTAGGCGACGCGCGGGTCGGAAGTGAAATGGTTGTCGTTCATGTAGCCCATGGCGCGATGCAGAGTGAGCGTGGGAACCTGCCAGGTCATGTTCTGGCGGAACTGGGCAAAGAGCGCCTGACACCTGGCAGCGTCGAAGCTACGGATAGCTTCCGCAATCAAACTGGTGTTTTCAATGTAGTGGAGAGGGCGAAGCTGCTTCATCAGATCCTGCTCGCGGCTGGAGCAGGCGATGGCGATGCCGGTAAGATGCTCGATGGAACGCTGGCCGGCGTCGGAAGCTTCCGAGGCGCGAATTTCGAAAGGAAGATGCCCGACGAATGGGATGTTTTGTTTATGTGCTTCATCGGCGAGCGCGAAATAGGCATCGCGAGGAATGCCGCTGTAAATTTTGACAAAGTCGGCGCCGCTTGCTTTGATCTCGTCCACCGCGCGAAGAGCATCGCTCGGCTTGTGGATAACGATGGAGCCCGGCCAGACGGGAGGATCACCGTCCACGATGATGCTACCGACGATGACTTGCGGAGCCGCCGATTCCTCGGCGAGCCTTGCACGAAGCTCGTTGGGCTTTTTCACCCCGAACATCATGCGCACGCCGGTGACGCCATTGGCGATGTAGAGCGGAAGGTCTTCGAGGTCTTGAATGTGGACGTGCATGTCCCAGAGGCCGGGGATGAGGTAAGCGCCGTGGGCGTCGAGGACGCGGCCCTGCGGTGCGGCAGCGGTGGGGTCGGACGCAGATACAGAAACGATGTGATCGCCCTGGAGGACGACGGTTTGATCCGGCAATTCTTTGCCGGTGGCGACGTCCACGACGGTGACGTGAACGATCGTGGTGATATTTGAGTCCGTGGCGGGATTCTGCACGGCGTGCAACGCGGCAGCAGACACAGCGAGAGCAATAGCGGCAAAAAGAGTGCGCAACAGCATGCCCATCTTGAGACGCAAAAGAGCGGCGTAGTGTTACACGACGCTTTAGTGCGAGACGAGAGAGGGCTCCTCAACCGCGCTCACTGGAGCGACGGGTTGAGCGGCGGGCTGCACGAGACTGGGCACTTTGTCGTTAGCGGCAGGAACAGATTCCGCAGCAGCGGGTTTGGAATAACGCAGGAGTAGAAGGAACGGCAGCATGAGGAGGAAGGCGACGCCCATGACCCAGAAAGCTTCGACGAAGGAGAGCATGGAAGCCTGCTCTTGGACCATGCCATACAAAGCACCAAGCGCTTTGCGGTAGGAAGTGTATTGATCGAAGCCGCGCGCTTGGAACCAGGCCTGCGCCGCATGCAACATGCGCTGCGCAGAGAGGCTGGTTGGTGTGACATGCTCGACGAGGCGGCTTTGATGAAACTGCGTGCGCCGCGAGAGGAATGTGGTCATGAGGGCCACGCCAAAGCTTCCTCCGATATTGCGCATCAAGTTGAAGATGCTGGTGGCATTGCCCATTTTTTCTTTGGCGATGCCGGCCATGCTGAGGGTCATCAGCGGGATGAACAAAAAGCTAAGCGCGACGCCCTGAAACACTTGTGGCCAGAAAATGTCCCAGTAGCCAGCGTTCAGACTAAGGTGGGAGAGAGAAAACATGGTGAGCGAGGCAAAGACGAGGCCAACGACCAGCAACCGGCGCGGGTCGGTCTTGCCGGTGAGGTAGCCCGCCAGCGGCGTGGTGGAAAGCGCGCCGATGCCGCGAGGAGAAAGCGCGAGCCCGGCCTCAAAAGCAGGATAGCCTAAGAGAGTCTGAACGTAGATGGGTAACAGGACGAGGCTGGCGTAGAGCACAAAGCCCAACTGGCTGATGAGAAAAACGCCGGCAGCAAACGAGCGGTTTTTCAGCGCGCGCAGGTCGACGACGGGATCCTTCGTCATTAGTTCTCGAATGACCAGGGCCACGAGCCCGGCGATGCACAGCACGGCAAACGTGCGGATATAGTTGGAAGAAAACCAATCCTTGCGCTCACCGGTGTCCAAAAGAACCTGCAGGCTGCCGATGCCGAGCGCGAGAAATCCAATGCCCCAGGCGTCGATGCGGCTGCTGGTCCGTTTGATGTAATGCGGGTCAAAGACGAAGCGGTTCATCAAAAAGAGAGAAAAGACGCCCACTGGAAGATTCAGATAAAAAATCCAGCGCCAAGTGTAGTTGTCGGTGATCCAGCCGCCAAGGGTTGGGCCGAGAATGGGAGCAAGGAGAATGCCCAGCCCGTAAGCAGCCATGGCCTGGCCGTGCTTCTCCTTGGGAAATGTTTCCAGCAGGATGGCTTGCGCGAGAGGCTGGAGTCCGCCACCGGTGAGTCCCTGGAGGACACGAAAGAAAATCAGCCAGGGGAGACTGCCAGCCAATCCGCAGAGTAAAGAAGTGAAAGTAAAACCGGCAACGCAAGTGAGGAGCAATTTCTTGCGGCCGAGATAGTTGGCGAGCCAGCCGGAGATGGGCAAGACGATGGCGTTGGAGACGAGATACGAAGTGACGACCCAGGTGCCCTGTTCGACGGTGGAGGCGAGGTTTCCGGCGATGTGGGGTATGGAAACGTTGACGACCGTGGTGTCGAGGATCTCCATGAAGGTCGCCAGCATGACCGAGAAGGTGACGACCCAAGGGTTCACCTGAGGAGTTGGGTTGGCGTTGATGGGAGCCGGGTTAGCGTCCAAAGGAGTTTGTTCCGTATGTTTTGCTTATCCTTTATAGGTCCACGGCGCACAGAAGGCGGTGACGGCAAACACAAAGAGATGTTCGCGACGCACAGACCAGGAAGCGAACGAAAAGGCTTGTTGAATCAGGCGGTGCGAAGCAGCGTGGAGCGGAAGACAGCAGGGGTCATGCCTGTGAACTTGCGGAAGGAGCGGGTGAAGTGGCTTTGATCGGCGAAGCCGGTCGCGAAGCTGACTTCTGCGAGGGAGGCGTAGCCGTTAAGCATGCGTTCGCAAGCGGTGCGCACGCGAAGGCGATGGACATGCTCGCTAATGCCTTCGCCGACGCAGCGCCGAAACACGCGGGAAAGGTGAACCGGATGGAGCCCAGCTTCGCGGGCGATTTCATCGAGGGTCAGTCGGCGGCAATGCTCGGTCTTCAGCTTTTCCAGGATGCGGGAAAGCCAGGGAGGAGCGTAGCGGCTTTCGCGCTGCGATGTGCGCGCCGCGTAAGACAGGATTTCGGCTAGCAAGCTTTCGACGGTGAGATTGTCAGGCGCGGCAGAGGCTGAAACTTCGCGGAAAAGTTTCATGGCGAGCCAAAGCAGCGGGCCGCCGGTGATGTCGTCGCACGGCATGTCGAGAACAGCGGAGGAATCGCTGAGGCGCTTCTGCCACGACGGGCGAATCTCGATTTCATAAAGGCGAACGCCGCGCGGGCCGATTTCATCCTGATGAGGGATGCCTGCGGGGCGGAACATAAGGGTGAAGGGGCCGTACTGGCTTTGGCGGCGGGCGTAGCGTTCGCCGTAAAAGCCGTCGAGAAGGAGGGCGAAAAAAGCGAGTTCGTGAGAATGCATGGGGAGTTTGCGGGGCGAAGAGTGGCGCACATCGGAGAAAATGGCGCCACACTGCTCGCGCTTGCCGTAGATGGCTCCAAAAAAGCTTCCCGCGCTCATGTGCTGGGGCGCAGACGCGCTGGAAACACTTGGGCTGGCAGCAGCGTTAGACATAGAGAGGCCTCGGCGAGAAGGTTGCGTTTATTCTAGACGCGCGGTGAGGGGATTCGTTAGTGTGGGGCACCGGTCCTGCCGAGAAATGGCAGGCTAAACTCAGGAGGGGTGGCGATGAAACGTCCATGGCTATTGATCCTTCTTTTGGCAGCGGCATTGTCGCTGGCGGCAATGACGCCGCAAGCAAGCACAAACAACGAGACCAGTGCGAACTTACCGGTGTATACGGCAGACGGGAACCTCAAGTTCCCGGCGAATTACCGCGAATGGGTGTACCTCACGTCAGGCGTAGACATGAGCTATAGCCCGAACATGAGCATGGATCATTCGATGTTTGACAACGTGTTTGTGAATCCCGAGGCCTACAAGGCGTTCCTGCAGACAGGAATGTGGCCCGACAAAACCATGCTGGTGCTGGAAGCGCGTATGGCAGGGAGCAAAGGCTCGATTAACAAGAACGGACACTTTCAAACCGGGAACGTAATGGGACGCGAGGTGCACGTGAAGGATGAAGGGCGATTTCCGGCGGGGAAGTGGGCGTTTTTTAGCGCGGATGACGGAGTGACCGGGAAGCTGCTGCCCAAGGAAATGGACTGCTACTCCTGCCACGAGCAACACGGCGCAGTGGATACGACCTTTGTGCAGTTTTACCCGACGCTGCTGGAGATTGCAAAGAAAAAGAGCACGTTGAGCGCGTCGTACCTAAAAGAAGAAGCAGGGAAGTGAGACCGGACGGAGAACGAGGACCTGGCGATTTTAGTCCCTTTTGCAGGAAGGAAAATACGTGCTGAGCTGCAAATAGCGATGCGGACACGTCTTCGAAGGCAGTTTCTACTGGACATCCGAATTTACAGAGAACCCCCGTGCGGTGTCAGGCGGCACCTGCGCGTGACGGGGAAAGGAAAACCTTCTAAAATGAAGAAGTAACTGCCAATGGGCGTGTAGCTCAGCTGGGAGAGCACCTGCTTTGCAAGCAGGGGGTCAGGGGTTC
>JAWOLO010000281.1:0-2889 GCA_033853375.1 Terriglobia bacterium | reverse complement strand
ACGCGGCGTCGCTGCGTCAGGCTTTCGCCCATTGCGCAAGATTCCCCACTGCTGCCTCCCGTAGGAGTCTGGACCGTGTCTCAGTTCCAGTGTGGCTGGCCATCCTCTCAGACCAGCTACCGATCATTGCCTTGGTGAGCCGTTACCTCACCAACTAGCTAATCGGGCGCGGGCTCCTCCTCCGACGCATTGCTGCTTTGAGTCCCCAAACCGGAGTCCAGGGAATGTTATGCGGAATTAGCCCCGCTTTCGCGGGGTTATTCCCCATCGGAGGGCAGATTGCCCACGTGTTACGCACCCGTGCGCCGTGCGCCATACCGTATTGCTACGGCACGCGCACTCGACTTGCATGTGTTAAGCACGCCGCCAGCGTTCGTTCTGAGCCAGGATCAAACTCTCGTTTGAAACCTGTCGCTTGAGCTTGCCTGCCCAGGCAGGCAAGCCTGCCGTGAAGCAGGCATAAAAAAGCCCCGAATTTCTTCGGAGCCAGCCTTGCTCAAGCAAATTGTTGATCGCTCGAATTACTCAATCCATCCGGCTCGAATCCGGATGGCTTCGAACAGATTCTGGCACATCGTATCGGTTGTCAAAGAGCGCACCCCCCTGTCCAGCAGAAAGGCACTTCTAAATCCAATTGATTATCGCAAAGTCCCTCTTTTTTGTCAACAGCGTTTCAGGCCGTTTATTCGCAGTTTTCCACAGCCCTCCTCAGTCATGGAACTTCGGGAACAGGAAAAAGCCCAGACCGCGCGGTCCAACAAAGTTGAGCTCCCGCAAGGCATCGCTTATTATACACGGTCCAACGAGCGTTGTGCCATAAGAGCCTCTTGGCTGCGACGCATCGAGGCGGTCATTTTGCCCGTCTTGCGCTGGCAGCATTCGGGTATTAGCTGTAAAGTAGCCTTCCGGAACCATCGATCTTCGCGCGTCTCACGGAGATAATAGAATCGTTAAAAACATGATGAAAAAGGTCAAGCTCTATCTCATAAAGCCGAGCCAGTACGATGAGGACGGATATGTTGTCCGCCATTGGCGCGGCGTGCTCCCCAGCAACACTCTGGCCTGCCTGGCAGGACTCACAGACGACGTGATCGCTCAAAAGCGCCTGGGGGAAGATGTACAAGTCAAAGTCCACTTGTTCGATGAAACAGTGGACAAAGTTCCCGTGAAACGCATTTGCCGCTCGCAGAATGCTCGCCATTCGAAAACAATCGTCTGCCTGGTAGGCGTGCAAACCAACCAGTTTCCGCGTGCCGTTGATTTGGCCCGCACCTTTCGCCGGGCAGGCTTGACAGTGATGATTGGTGGCTTCCATGTCAGCGGTTATTTGGCATTACTGTCCGAGATCCCACGGGATATCCAGGAATTACTCGACGACGGCGTGACCATCGTCAAAGGCGAGGTCGAGGAGACTTGGGGCGACCTCCTATGCGACGCGGTGAACGGATGCCTGAAGCCTCTTTACGACTTCATTGACAATAAGCCGGATTTGTACACCAAGCCGATTCCCGCCATCCGTAAGAGTTATCTTCGCAAGTTCGTGGCCCCTAATTTCGGTACCCTCGATTGCGGGCGCGGCTGCCCATTCGAATGCACCTTCTGCACCATCATCAATGTGCAGGGACGGAAAATGCGGTTTCGCTCTGCGGAACACATCGCCGAAGCCGTGCGCCGCAATTACCACCAGCACGGCATCTCGTTCTACTTCTTTACCGATGACAACTTTGCGCGCAACAAAAACTGGGAAGCGATCTTCGACGCTTTGATCCGCCTTCGCGAAGAGGAACAAATCCCCGTGGAATTCATGATGCAGGTCGATGTGCTGTCCTGGAAGATCAAGAATTTCGTGACCAAAGCAAGTCGCGCCGGCTGCATCAACGTCTTCATCGGGATGGAGAGCGTCGATCCGGGAAATCTGGCGGCAGCAGGCAAGAAACAGAACAACGTCCGCGAATACTCCCAACTCATCGAAGCCTACCGAAACTCCGATATCTCCACGCATGTCGGCTACATCATAGGATTCCCTTATGACACGGTGGAGTCGGTCCGACGCGATCTGCTCTTTCTCATGCAGGAAGTGCGCCCCGACCACGCCTCCTTCTTCATGCTTATGCCGCTACCGGGTTCCACCGACCATGTCATGATGATGCGCCGGGGCGAGTGGATGGACCCCGATTTCAATCTCTATGACTCTCATCATGAAGTGACGGTCCATCCGCAACTCAAGGGCGGCGCATGGAAAGAGCTCTACCTGGAAGCGTGGCGCACCTTCTACAGCCTCAAGAACATGAAGGAAGTCTTGCAGCGGGGATCCCTTTCCAATTATTGGCACAACTTCCTGCGCTGCCTCTGGTACAAGAACTCCATCCAAACGGAAGGCCGCCACCCAATGATGTGCGGTTTTTTCCGGCTCAAAGGGCGCAAAAATCGGCGTCCCGGCTATCCCATACTGCCTCGTTGGAAGTACTACACTTCGCGCTTCAAGGAAATTCGCGCGCACCTGGCGGGTATGCTTCGCGTCCTGATCGAAATGGAAGAATTGTGGCTGCAGACCCGTCATCCCTCGGAAGCGGAGCAGCGCGTGGTCGAGGAACTGGCCAAGATCCGGCTCAAGTACGGAAAGCTGAAGCTCGCCGATCTACAATCTGCTTTTCATCGCGCCAAGGAACATTTTCCCACTCTTGACGTCCCCTCGAAGCTCCACCTTTTCTGGGCCAAATGGAGCCCGTTGTTGGTGCCCAACAAGGTGTACACACGGGCGGATTTGCGGGCGTTCTGGGGCCGGGTGGGCCTGCGTTGGCGTGCACACCACTGGTTCCGGATTCCCGTGCACCTGGTTCCGTTAAACCTCTTACGGGAAGTTCAGATCAGCCTGCTTTTCTTCATCCA
>JAWOLO010000280.1:0-4243 GCA_033853375.1 Terriglobia bacterium | reverse complement strand
ATTGGCCCTTTAGTCGGCATGCGTTTTGTGCCAGGCATCGCACCTCTGGCTATCTCCAAAATCACTTTGCTGGTCCCACTTTTGTGGCCAGGGTAGCCGAGTTGTTCGCGAGGTTGGGATCGAATGTGGCCGCATTCGCTGTCGCCGTGTTGCTGATCGTCCCACCCGTTGCCGTCACGTTTACGATGAAAGATAGGGTGGCCGTTACGTTCACATTGAGATTCGACAGCTTGCAGCTTAATGTGCCCGTCGAGCCTGCCGGCAGTGGCGTACATGCCCAAGGCCCTGGTGAGACGCTTACGAACTTCGTTCCAAAAGGAAGGGGATCATTTAGCGTCAACAATCTCGCCTGATATGGCCCAAGGTTATTGACTTTGACTATGTACTGAAGCTGCTGCTTCGCGAGCTTGGTTACCGTTTGCGTAAGGAACATGTCGCTTTTGTTCTCCGCGGTGATGTTAGCGGTAGAAGAGTTGTTGGCGAGATTGGGATCAAAAGTTGCGGACGTAGCCGATGCTGTGTTGCCGACCAATGTTCCATCGGCAGCGTTATAGCCCAGGGTTGCCGAGATCGCTATAGTCACATGGTCAGTGTTTGAAAACTGCGATAGGGTGAGGCTGGTGCCGTTTGCAGTCCAGGTGCACGTACCCACTGTCGAGGTGCAGGAGGTGAAAGTAACTCCGCTCGGCGCCGAGTCGGTGAGAAGCACATCCCTGGCATCATACGGACCGTTATTAATCAGGTTTATTGTGTAAGTGAATGCATCGCCGACTTCCGCCCGGGCCACAGATGCAGTTTTCGTGACGGCGAGGTCTGCCTTATTGTGTACCGTGAAATAAATATTTGCTGTCGTGTTGTTCGCGGTATTGGGATCCGTCGGGTCCGAGGCGCTGACCGCTGCGTTGTTCCCAATGCTTAATCCATCCGTCGCCGTTGAAAGCAGCGTTGCGTTGATCGTGATGGTGGAAGATTTATTCGCGGCAAGGGTTGGATAATTCACACCCACCACGCCGCCGCTAAACGTGCACACCCCGCCTCCGGTATTTTCGGAGCAGTTGACGAAACCAAGATACGAGGACAATGTATCACTGACCGTAACATTGTTTGCAGTGTTCGGGCCATTGTTGGTCAGGCTGAGAGAGTAGGTAACAGTGTCGCCCGGCTGAGCTGTTGCACTTAGAACGGACTTTGTGAGAACGAGATCAGCGCTCGGCGGAGGAGCTTCATATGCTCCGATATCAGAATGTGAGCCTTGTGGACGCGCTACGCCACGCTGGTCGGTTGCAAGCGCCGTTGCGTCATCGCCCGCGTCAACTGCAGGACTGCCGTATTGAATTGCCATTGTCGGCGTATCACCTGGGGAATTGAGCTGCAACGAGCCAAGCTGAGGATCGGAGTTGACCGTCACTTTTGGACAGCCCGCGTCGTTTACGATCAGGTTGGCGGCGGATCCCGTCATGCTAACGGTGCCACTAACAATGCATTCTTGCGCACCGTTGCCGGCGACGATCGTGTTGTTCAGAACGAAAATTGTGGTGCCACCGTCATTCATCACTTCGACTCCACCACCCGATCCGGTGGCCTGGTTTCCGCTAATGGTTGCGTTTTGAACCGTTAAAGACCCATTCCGCGAGAAGACTGCGCCGCCGGCATCGGCCCCTTGAGCTCCGGTGTCGCCGCCCCCGAGCCCATGAGCAACCGAATTGTTGTAGAAAGTCGTGTTCTGGACGACGACCGATCCGGTGTCATTGAAAATCGCTCCGCCCAGCGCGCCACCACCGCCACCATTATCTCCGTTAGCACTACCTCCGAATGGCCCGGCGCTGCCGCTATTGTAAGTTATGGCTCCCCCGCCGCCCGCGCCAAAGCCCCCATTGCCGGCATTAGCGCTCCCCCCGAAGCCACCGCCACCTCCGAAGCCACCGTTTCCGCCGGCCCCCATTCCACCACCACCGCCGCCGCCGTACGCTCCCGCTCCACCGTCGCCATTATTGGCGACTATGCTGAATTCATCGTAAATTCCCGCACCTCCGCCACCGCCGGGGCAACTACCGTTGTATCCGTCAATGTGACTGAGTCCGCCAGAGGCCTCACCGGCCGCGCCACCACAAAGATAGCCACCGCTCGGATATCCGCCCGAGAAAACCGTTCCTCCTCCTCCACCGTCGCTATCTGCGCCGTTGCCACGGGACCCTCCTCCGCCGCCAAATCCGAAGTTGGAGGGGTCTCCCGCACCACCATTGCCACTTAGTCCACCTCCACCTCCGCCAGCATTGTGTGTAATAGAGTTGCCCAGACTGCCAGCTCCGCCATTCCCGCCTGCTGCGGAGTTCCCATCAAACGTGCAATTAACGATCGTTAACACGGGCGTACCGCTAAAAACTTTGCCAACATAAATCGCCCCGCCCGCACCTAGGCCCCCGCCGCCTCCACCGATGCCATCGCCGCCCTTGACCTTGAAGCCTTTGATGTAAACGTCCTTGAGAGTCAGGTTGCCGACCCCGGTGTACGTCATCTCAGTCACGACGCCGGACGTTGGCGTTATCGAGGTTTCTCCCACCGCGAACAAGCGCGAATACCCACTGCCGGCCCATTGAAGAGTCGTGCCATTCCCTTCAATCGTAATCGCCTTAAAAATGATGGGGGTTGCTGTTGGGCCGAATGGATTATGCGCATCGCCGTCCCAGAAGTGATCGAAACTCAGTATGCCGCCGGGTAACGCGATGGTATTCCACACGCCTGAACCGTCCGAGCATCCGGTGTAATAGGTGTCATCGGGATCGGTCTGATCGAGGGCAATATTGCCGCCGAACTCCGCCGCATAGATCGCTTCTTGCAGAGAACACTGCCCATTCGTGACCCCTTGCGCGACCGTATTGACATTAATTTGCCCGGAGCTCCACTGAACCATTACCGTAGCGAGCACAAGAATGGCAATCACCCCGGTCAGGCTGGAGCGGAGTCTGGCTCTCCGCTGGCCAATAACAGGGTGATCGATGCTGAAGGAGTGCCTGCGGAGTCTGGATTGTACGGAGGCGAAAGTCATAGGGATGCGGTCCTCACTTCCCGACGGCGGAGCTCAAGCTACATGTCTCAAAAGGCGACGCATCATGAGCTATCGCTTTGCGTATCTCAATAGCGGAGGGCCTGTCGGGGTATTAATTCTTATGTCGCTTTAACCGGCTGAAAATACGAGGGATGCTGCGGAACGGCCCAATTGGGGGTACAATTGCCGGACTCGATGAAACCTCGCCGCGCTGGACCATCCGTGGCGAGCCATTGGAGCGTCACTTGCTATCAGGGCCAGCCAAACTACGCGAATCCCTTAACTTAGGGAAGGATCTCGAGCTCGACTTGCAGCTCTACCAATTACGTCGAGCCGGACGTGTGCTCAAGCTGGAACGCATTCCGCTGGAGATCCTCGTTTTTTTAGTGGAGCAAAGAGGGGGCATAGTCACCCGGGAACAAATTGTCGAGCGGATTTGGGGCAAGGGTGTTTTTCTCGATACTGATAACAGCATTAACATAGCCGTCCGAAAAATCCGTCGAGTCCTACGCGACGACCCCGATGAACCTCGCTTCATCCAGACCATCACAGGGCAGGGCTATCGATTCCTCGGCCCGGTAGTCGAGATGGGAACCCTACTGCAGGAAAACCAGTCGGCAGGCTCGCTGCCTACCCGAGAAGCTACAGGAGAGAGTAAGAGTTTCGCCTGTGGCTCCGGGTCACCAGCACCTTCTGAGCAGGTGAGCACCACGCTTGGTTCAGCTGGGGCGCTTCGCCGGGAAAGCAGACCATGGGCGATTTACGCCGCTATATGTCTAGCCATTGTGACGACACTTTTCATGTGGTCGCTGCGGTTCCGTTCCCAGCCGGCACAAGCGAACCCAGGCAAAGTAATGCTAGCGGTCTTGCCATTTCAGAACCTAACTGGCGATACCGACCAGGAGTACTTCAGCGACGGTCTAACGGACGAAATGATAACGAAGCTCGGAAACCTCGAGCCCCAGCAATTGGGAGTAATCGCTCGCACTTCTGTAATGCATTATAAAGACGGTCACGTTGGCCTGGACCAGGTCGCACGCGAGTTGGGGGTGCAGTATGTGCTCGAAGGCAGTGTCCGGCGTGATTCGGACCGCGTTCGTATCACCGCCCAGCTGATCCAGACAAAGGACCAGACGCACCTTTGGGCGCGTGAATATGACCGCGAACTCAGTGGGTTGCTGGGGATACAGAGTGAGA
>JAWOLO010000279.1:0-6880 GCA_033853375.1 Terriglobia bacterium | reverse complement strand
GTTGGCGCACGCAATCAGCAGAATGAAGCCCGCGGCCAGCATCAACCCAAGCACCATCGGACGCAGCGAGTCGCTCTGGCCTTTTTGGAGCGGCACAGAGTAATAGCTCACGTGCGCGCCCGGAACGCTCTTCTCCAGGCGTTGCGCGCGAATGGCCCAGGCGCGGTTGATCTCCGCATCCGCTTCCTGCCAAGTCGCGCCATCGCGCAGCCGCGTGACGGCGTCAAAGTTCATTCCGCCGCCTTCGCCTTCGCGGCTGGGCTGCAGCGCCGTAAATAGGTCCGCGTTTGAGGGAGTGACTGCGCCCTCCGGCAGCACGCCCACGACCGTATACGGTTCGCCCTTCAACAGAATGGCTTGCCCCAGAATCCCGGGGTCTGCCCCAAAGACGTTGCGCCACAGGTTGTAGCTGAGAATCGCGACCTTGGGCCCGTGGGGGCGGTCTTCATCCTCAGTGAAATTTCGCCCCAGAAAAGGCTGCAGGGCGAGCACGTCGAGGTAGTGGGCCGAGACGCGGCTGTTGTGCACGTACTGCACGTGGGAACCGGCTTTGAGATTCACGCCCGAGGTGCCTCCCGAAACTGCGGAGATCAATGCCGGAACGTTGTCGCGCAACAATTCCCACTTCTCGCCGTCGAGGGCGCTGAGGTACTCGCTGGAACCCCGGGGACCGGTCTCGTGAGCATAAACCGTGCCCATCCGCTCGGGATGGGAGTAAGGGAGGCTTTTGAGCAAAAGCGCGTTCAGCAGCGAGAAAATCGCAGTGTTCGCGCCAACCGAGAGCGCCAGCGTAAGAACGACCGTGAGAGTGAAGCCAGGACTCTTGCGAAGTTGCCGCAGGCCAAATCGGCAGTCGGCCATCACCGCATGGAGCCCGTTGCCAAGGCGCTTTTCGCGAACTTGTTCTTTTACCTGCTCCGCGCCGCCCAGTTCCATCCGCGCAGCTCGCTCGGCTTCCTTTCGCGGCATGCCCGCACGCATGTTTTCGTCGATCAGCATTTGGAGGTGGGAGCGAACCTCTTGATCCAGGTCTTCCTCAACACGCCTAGCTAAAAACAGATTTCGCAGAAAGCTTTTGGCTTTTACAGCAAGCGGCATGCGGCACCTCTACAACGTTATGCTTCCAACGCTTGTGCGATCGCCAAGGAAATACGTCCCCACCGCTTGGATTCCACTTCGAGCTGTTTTCGACCCGCCTTGGTCAAGCGGTAGTATTTCGCGCGGCGATTGTTTTCCGAGTCTCCCCAAAAAGACGACATCCAGCCTTCGTCCTCCATGCGGTGCAGCGCGGGAAAGAGCGAGCCGGGCTTCACCATAAACGTGCCGCCAGTGATTTGCTGGATTCTGCGGGAAATGCCCAAGCCGTGCATCTCGCCGGTGGCCAGCGATTTCAGGATCAGCAGGTCCAACGTCCCTAGCAGAAGAGTGGTCGGTTCGGATGGCAAACTTTGTCTCCTATCGAGAGTCGATAGGAAGAATAGTGCCCTACCTATCGAATGTCAATAGGAAGTCACAAGAAAGGAGTGTTCGGGTGGCATGCTGCAGCTCTTGCCGGGAAACGGCAGGCTGGCGAGGCTCCATTGATCTTTAGGCCTTGCCAGATCCTGCCGTCCGGCGAAGAGGGTTTCTTGCTTACTGTGCTTACCGCGTACTCGGTTCTTGCGACACGATCGTGATAAGAAATGCGTTGCGATCCGTGTACGAGAACTGATGTCCGTTCACGTCCGCGCGGTGCTCGATGGACTTATAGAGCTGAAATCCATCGTTCTGCACGGCATTGAAGTAGTGGACGTTCTTCAAAACAACTCCCTTGCCGTCGACGCCGGGCTCGCGCTTGAGCTTCATGTAGGCTTGCGTTCCGTCCGCCAGCTTGGCCTCAACAATGTCACCGGATTGATGGATCTCGATCGGCGACTCCTGCACTTTCAATTCGGGCCACTCGAGACCATAGGTCTTGAGAATGATGGGGGCAAGGGCATCGCGCTGCGCTTGCGTAGTCTTAGGATCGAAGGAGACGGTCACCCACGAGCCTTTCTTTTCCGTTCCCCACTTGTCCCCGATGTCGCCGGTCAGCCAGTACTTCGCATTGGTGAGATCGACGTTCCCGGAATGCCCTTCCCGGACGGTCACTGCCATGTTGAATTCGCACATGGGATGTTCCGCCTCTTTGTTGAAATAGCACTGGCAAAACAAGTGGCAACTGCACGCTTCCACGTAATCGGCTTTCATCCGCCACGAAGGTCCGCCCGGCGCCGCCGCCAGAGACACGGCCAGAGTAAAGATCAACCCAGCTCCTACTAACGGTAATGCTTTCATGTTTTCTCCTTTTCCAAATGAGATGAAGATTTTTGAAATCCCACAGATTCCCTTGACTTCGCTACTGGCCCGTGAATGCCTGGCAGGAAACATTCGGATGCCAGTTCACGAAAGCGCCGTTGGGATTCTCTTTCCAAGCCCACACGTGAAGCGTGTAGAAGGCAGGGAGCCCAAAGCGATTCGGGCTTTCGAAATAATGAAAGAGCTGCCCCATAAGCTGAGGCGCCCCTTGGCCTGGATGAGCCTTGTCCCAGTCACTGGCAATCACCAGAAAGTCAGCGCCGATCAGTTGCAGGTGGCCGTCGGGCATCGGCTCATAAATCACAATTTGCGGACGCGTGGCGTCGATTACCCCGGATGCCACGAGGTTCAGGTTGACAAAATGCATTCCCATCGCGCCGGCTTCGGGGCCACTGACGCAGCCGAAAAGAAGCGAGTACCCTTCTGCCTCGGCTACCGACACGTCTTTGAAGCGCTCGGTCGAGTCCCGAACAATCTTCAGAAGTGTGCTTTGGGCGGGTGTGAGTTGCTGGGATTGCGCTGGCGGCGTGTGCGAATGTCCGTTCTGGGCCAAGGTGCCCGAGGGACATACACCCACCAGAAAGAAAGCCAACATCGAATGTTGAAATTGTTTTGCGAGTCTTCCGATTCTCATGCTAGCAGCCTCCCAAACTGAAAAATGTGACCAGCCGATCCACGGCGCCGCTCTCCTAATCCAGCCCCGGATGCGCTAGAATCTCTGGCAATCCCCGGGGCCGATTGCGGGCGCCTGAACCGCTTCCGTTCCGGGCAATGTGACGGCGAAGGGCTTCGAATGTCTTTGAGGAGTTCTGAAAGATTTCTTGCGAAGTTCTTCGCTCGGGTGATTCATTGAAAACAAAGCACTTATACGGTTTTGGCCCTTACCGACTCGACGGTGATGAGGGAGTTTTGCTACGTGACGGCCAGCCCGTCACGCTCCCGCCGAAGGACCTCGAAACCCTTCTCGTTCTGGTCGAGAAGGCAGGGCACATCGTCGAAAAAGAAGAGCTCCTCGAAAAAGTGTGGCCGGGAGTTTTCATCGAGGAAGGCAATCTCGCCCGGCGTGTCTTCAATCTGCGACAGGTGTTGGGCGACACGGCCGACGGACGCCCGTACATCGAAACCATCCCCAGGCGAGGTTATCGTTTCGTTGCTGCAGTCCAGGAGGACGGAAATTCAGTCGCGCCTTCTTCGGTTGCACTGCCCTCTGAACAGCCGCAAACTGCAGTGCGTTCGAGCCACAAGAAAATCCAGTGGGTGTGGGCGCTTGGCGTATTGGCGCTAGCCGTGGCAGGGTATTTCGCATCGCGGCGCTTCTGGCCCCGTCCGAACGCTTCTCCTGAAAAAATCATGCTGGCGGTCCTTCCCTTTGTGAATTTGAGCGGGGATCCTCACGAGGATTATTTCGCCGACGGCCTCACCGAGGAGATGACTGCCCAGCTTGGCCAATTTCAACCCTCCCGGCTCGGCGTCATCGCGCGAACCTCCACGGTGCGGTACAAAGACACCAGGGAGACCGCCGCGCAAATTGGCAAAGAATTAGGGGTCGCCTATTTGCTTGAGGGAAGCGTTCGCCGCGGCGGGGACCGCGTTCGCGTCACGGCTCAGTTGATTCAAGTGGGGGAACAGACTCATCTCTGGGCCGAAAGCTACGAACGGCCCCTTACGGACGTGTTAAACATCCAAAGAGAACTCGCCGAGAAAATTACGCATTCTCTTTCCATTCAATTACTGCCTGGGATGACTACAGCGTCTGCAGGTTCGCGCATCAATTTAGAGAGCTACGACAAATATCTTCTCGGCTTGCATGAAGCGGGACAAGGCACGCGCGAGAGTGAGAACCGAGCCATTCAGTATTTTCAGGAAGCCATTGCCAAGGATCCCAACGACGCCCGCTTTTATGCAGCTTTGGCCCAAACCTACCATGCCTCTCTCACTTACTACAGTTCGCCGAACGAGGTCATGCCTCGCGCGAAGGAAGCGGCGCTGCGAGCCCTGGAGCTCGATCCCAACCTGGCCCCCGCGCACGTCACGCTAGGCAATGTGCGTTTGCTTTACGATTGGGACTGGGCGGCGGCGGAAAAGGAATATCATCGCGCCCTCGACATCAACCCAAACTCGCCGGAAGCTCAGTTGGGTTATGCCACGTACCTGGCTACCCTGGGACGGTTTGATGAGGCTCTCTCGCGCGTGCAGCAGGCCTACCTCTTCGATCCGCTTGCCCTCGAAAGCCGCAACGAAGCGCTTTGGATCTACTACTTCTCCGGCCACATGCCGGAAACGGTCCAGCAATGCCAGAAGACCACTGAGATTGAGCCTGCGGCGGGTCTTCCGTATGCAGTCCTCGCGATGGCGTACGCGCAAATGGGACAACGTTTGGCAACGGTTCGCGCTGCGGAAAACGCCATGCGTTTTGCAGACAGCCCTAGTGTAATCACAACCGCCGCTTCGGGGCTGGCGCGCGTGGGCGAGAGCGGCCAGGCTCGGCAGTTCTTGGCCAAGGCTTTGGATATGGCCAAGGACCGCTACGTCTGCCGCTTCCTCGTTGCGGCTGCCTATACCGAGCTGGGTGAAAAAGAGAAAGCCTTCGATTCTCTCGAGCAGGCCTTCCTTCAGCGATCCACTTGAATACCCTGGATCGGGGTGGATCCCCGACTGAACCCGCTCCGGGGCGATCCGAGGTTTCAGGATCTGGTCCGCCGCGCCAGCATCCCGAAAGGAGTGAATCCGGCTTTTTGAGTATTTCTCGAAGGCCACCCAGGAAGCGCTCCCAGTTTTTTGTCTGACTTCCAACCTCTAACTTCTAACTTCGGATGTTATATAGTGCCTTCCGGACTTCCTGGAGGCTTTCAACTATGGAATTGTGGTCACGACGCAAGTTCTTTCTTACTTCTTTGGCCGGCAGCTTTCTCGCCGGCACAAATAAACTCTTCGGCCACACGCCGACGAACGGTCACGCCACGCCCTCTCTGGGCGACTTCGTACCTCCTGCACAAGGAAAACGCCCGCTCATCATCTCCAGCGCCAATGGCCTCCACGCCCTCGATAAGGGCATGGAGATCCTGAAGAGAGGCGGCGACACGCTCGATGCTGTCGTGGCGACGGTCACTGTGGTGGAAGACGATCCAAACGATGATTCCGTCGGCTACGGCGGGCTTCCCAACGAAGAAGGCGAAGTGGAGCTTGACTCCAGCGTGATGCATGGGCCCACGCACCGCGCTGGTGCCGTCGCAGCCGTTCGGCGAATCAAAAACGTTTCGCGCCTAGCCAAAACCGTCATGGAAAACACGAATCACACCATGATCGTGGGCGATGGTGCGCGCCGCTTCGCCGTTGCCGAGGGTTTCGAGGAAATGAACCTGCTCACCGAGCATTCGCGGAAGATCTGGCTGGCCTGGAAAGCGAAGACTTCCTTCAATTGGCGCCCGGGCATCGATTCCCCCGAATGGAAGGAATACATGAGCTCTTTGTTTGACGGCGACGAAAAGCAAATCGCCTACGCCGAGCGCGTCATTGCCCATCCTCCAACGGGCACGATTCCCTGCATGGCGGTCGACGCCAAAGGCGACATCTCGGCAACGACTACAACCTCCGGGCTTTCCTGGAAAATCCCTGGGCGCGTGGGCGATTCTCCCATCATCGGCGCGGGCTGCTACGTGGACAACGAAGTGGGCGCGGCGGGCTCGACCGGCAAAGGCGAGGAAAACATCAAAGTTTGCGGCGGTCACACCATCGTGGAAATGATGCGCCAGGGAAAATCCCCCACGGACGCATGCATGGAAGCCATGGCGCGCGTTGCGCACAATTACAAAAACGACAAAAAGAAACTCGGCACGTTTCATCTGTATTTTTACGCCATCAACAAGGACGGCGCGCATGGCGCCGTTTCGCTCTGGCGCAATGGCTACGAAGCCAGCAAACAGGCTTCTTACGCCGTGCATGACGGAACGGAAGCACGCCTCGTGCCTTGCAAGACCTTCTTCGACGAAGCCGGTGGCGACCAGTAAAATAGAGACATGGATCAAGCCAATGTTCTAATCATCGGCGGCGGCGTGATTGGCTGCGCCATCGCCCGCGCCGTTTCCGCGCGTTGGCAGGACGTTTTTCTCGTCGAACAATTTCCTAGGCTCGGCATGGCCACCAGCACGCGCAACAGCGGCGTCAATCACTCGGGGATTTATTATCCGAAGAACTCGCTGAAGGCGCGCCTGTGCGTGGAAGGCAATCGTCTTACCTACGAATTCTGCGACAAGCACAACGTTCCTTTTCGCCACTGTGGCAAGCTGGTGGTCGCCGCCGATTCCCACGAAGAGCCTGAACTCGTTGCGCTAAAAAAGCGCGGCGAGGAAAACGGCGTCGAAGGCTTGCGGATCGTTGACGCCGCGGAAATCCGCAAGCGCGAGCCGCACATTCGCGGCATCGCCGCACTCCACGTGCCCTCCACCGGCATCGTTTCCGCCGAGGAGCTCGTTCACGCCTACGCGCGCGTGGCCACCAATCAAGGCGCACATCTGGTGACACGCGCGAAAGTCTTTTCGCTCGA
>JAWOLO010000278.1:0-9834 GCA_033853375.1 Terriglobia bacterium | reverse complement strand
GGAGAAAGTGGAATCAATCGGACGTGACAAATAGGCCCTTCGGTCGTCTATAGCTGCATGGAGGGCTCTATGCGTCTACGCACCTTTTGCCAGATTTTCGCCTCGGCTTCCGTTGTGGTTGGCCTGGCGGCTGCGCCAGCAGCCCCAAGGCATCATCATTCCGTGAACATTTCGGGCGGGCATCGGCAGCCGGCGAACGATTGCTCCGATCTGCGCATTCGCTTTGACGATGAGGATGCGGTGGGGCGCTCGGAAACGCGCACGCTCAGCAAAGCGGAGGCGCCTGTGTTGAAAGTGCATCCGCACGCGAACGGCGGCGCGCAGGTGGTGGGCTGGGACAATGCAAATTATGCCGTAACGGCATGCAAAGCCGTCGCCGCGGGAGGCGACGCGGAGAGCAGGCTGTCGCAAATTACGATGTCGATTGAAAACGGCATGGTATCGACGCACGGCCCGTCGGGCGATGGGGAAGATTGGACGGTATACCTGCTGATTCGCACGCCAAAGTCGGCAGCGATTGAATTGGACACCATGAACGGACCCATTTCTTTGTACGACGTGGATGGCAAATTGACCGCGCACGCGCACAACGGGCCGATCAGCATCCACAATTTTTCCGGAGATGCAGACGTCAGCGCGTTGAACGGCCCGATCAGCGTGGAAGGCAGCAGCGGCAACGTGCGCATCAAGACGGAGAACGGGCCCATCGACGTGGACCTGAAGGGAACGAACTGGAACGGCAGCGGGCTTTCCGCCGATGCGCAAAACGGGCCGGTGACACTGCGCGTGCCAAGCGGATTCCAGTCGGGCTTCGTGGTGGAATCGACGAATTATGCGCCGATGAGCTGCCACGCGAGCATTTGCGGGAACGCGCGCAAAACCTGGGACGACGAACATCGCCGCATCGAGTACGGCTCGTCGCCCGTTGTGCATTTGTCGACGGTGAACGGGCCGGTGTCGGTGGAGGAAGCACGGGATTAGGAATTTGATTCAGGATTCGTAGCGACGCAAGGCTCGACAGAAGCGACTCTTGCTGTGACGTGGACGACATAGCGCTGTTGCGGATAAACTTTGACGCATGCTGCTGGAAGCACGCGTCGCACATCGCGTAACCGAGGCGGAAGCTGTTCGGTTGGCGCAGGAAGTTTATGGGCTGAAAGCATCCGCGCGGGCGCTTCCGGGGGAATACGACGACAATTTTCACTTAACTGCTGCAGACGGGCGCGCCTCCGTTCTGAAGGCGATGCACCCGGCGCGCGAACCTTCGTTCATTGATCTGCAATGCAAAGCGCTGGTGCATTTGGCAGACAGCGCGCCGCAGCTCCCTTTGCCGCGCGTGCTGCCCAATCGCAAAGGCGAACTTTTCTGCGAAATTACCAGTGCAGACGGTTCGAAGCGGCTGGTCTGGCTTCTGAGTTTCTTGAAGGGAACTGTCCTTGCCGAAGTGCGCCCGCATGCGCCGGAACTGCTTCACGATCTGGGGCGGTTCCTCGGCGAGATGGACGCGGCTCTGCAAACGTTTGAACATACTGCGGCGCACCGGGAATTGAAATGGGATTCCTCGCGCGTTGGGTGGATCAAGGAATTCATTGCGGAGATTGAAGGCGCGGAACGGCGCAAGCTGGTTGAAAAGTTCCTCAAACTTTATGAACAAGAAGTTGTGCCGCGGCTACCACGTTTGCGGCGCAGCGTGATTTACGGCGACGCGAACGACTACAACGTGCTGGTGAGCGGTCCTTGGCCGCAGCCACGGGAAGTCGCCGGCGTGATTGATTTTGGCGACATGCACCATGGCCTGACGGTTTCGGAAGTGGCGATTGCAGCGGCCTACGCGGCGTTGGGGAAAAGCGATCCGTTGAAAGCGGCGGAAGAAGTGGTTGCGGGCTATCACCGTGTTTTTCCGCTGCAGCAGGAAGAAGTTGCGGTTCTTTTTCCGCTAATGGGGGCGCGGCTGGCGGTAAGCGTGACAAATTCGGCTCACCGCAAGAAAGTGAAGCCGGACGATTCGTACGTGACGGTAAGCGAAGCGCCGGCATGGAACGCGCTCGAGCAATTGGCAAAGATTCATCCGCGCTTCGCGCACTACACGTTTCGCGCCGCGTGCGGACTGGCGCCGGTGCCCAAAGCAGAAAATATTCAGCGCGGGCTAGAGGCAGTGGGAAGATCTGCGGCGTCGATTCTGGACGTGGATTTGCGGAAGCAACCAAGTCTCGTGTTTGATCTCGGCGTTGGCAGCTTGTTGCTCGGTGCGGATCCTAGAGCTTCTGAAACTCCTGCGCTGACGGAAACGATCTTCGGCGAAATGAAACGCGCGGGTGCGCGAGTTGGGGTCGGGCGATACAACGAGGCGCGGCCGCTCTACAGCTCTCCGCGTTTTGGTAGCGTCGACAATCCCGTGGAAGAACGCCGCACGATTCATTTAGGCATCGATCTTTTCGTCGAACCCGGCACGGCATTGCGCGCGCCGCTTGATGGCGTGGTGCATACTCTCGCGAACAATGCGAATCCGCAGGACTATGGGCCGTTGGTGATTTTGCGGCACGAGACGGACGATGGTGAGGAATTCTTTACGTTGTACGGACATCTGGCAACGCAGACCCTTAGCCGACTCAGAGTTAGCCAGAGCATTTCGCGAGGACAAGAATTTGCTCGCGTCGGCACGCCTGAGGAAAACGGCGGCTGGGCGCCGCACGTACATTTTCAGATTATTCTCGATTTGTTGGATCTGGGCACCGATTTTCCGGGCGTGGCTTACGCTTCGCAACGCGCCGCTTGGACCAACCTCTCACCAGACCCCAATTTGCTGCTCGGAATCCCAACGGAACGGTTCCCCGCGCAAGAGATGAGTTTCCAGGAAACGCTCGAAAAACGGCGCGTGCTTCTGGGGAAAAACCTCAGCGTTTCCTACGAACATCCGCTGAAAATCGTGCGCGGGTGGATGCAGTATCTCTACGACGAGACCGGGCGGGCGTACCTCGATGTATACAACAACGTGCCCCTGGTGGGACACAGCCATCCGCACGTGGTGCGCGCCGCGAAGGAGCAGCTCGCGCTGCTTAATACCAACACGCGCTATTTGCACGACAACGTGAACCGCTATGCCGAGCGGCTGACGCAGAAGCTGCCGGAACCGCTGCGCGTGTGCTTTTTTGTCAATTCCGGCAGCGAGGCGAACGAACTGGCTCTGCGGCTGGCGTGTGCGCACACCGGCCGCGAAGACGTGATTGTGCTCGAGCATGCGTATCACGGGCACACGAATACGCTGATCGACATCAGCCCGTACAAATTCAATGGGCCGGGCGGACAAGGGAAGAAGCCGTGGGTGCACGTGGCGCCGCTGGCTGACGATTATCGCGGGTTGTACCGGCGTGAAGACAAGGAAGCGGGCGCGAAGTATGCGCTGCATGTTGCAGAGATTTTGCAAGGCACACGCACGGAAGGCCGCGGCGTCGCGGCGTTCATTGCCGAAACTCTGCCGAGCGTTGGCGGACAGATTGTTTTTCCCTCCGGTTATTTGCGGGAGGTCTATAAGCACGTGCGCGCAGCTGGCGCGGTGTGCATCGCGGATGAGGTACAAGTTGGTTTTGGACGCTTGGGAAGCCATTTCTGGGGTTTCGAAACGCAAGATGTTGTCCCGGACATTGTGGTGCTGGGAAAGCCTATTGGGAACGCATTTCCGCTCGCGGCCGTGGTCACGACAAAAGAAATCGCGAATTCGTTCGCAAACGGGATGGAGTTTTTCAGCACGTTTGGCGGAAACCCGGTGGCGTGCGCGGCCGGGCTTGCCGTGCTGGACGTCCTGGAAGAAGAAAAGCTACAGGAAAACGCGCTGCGCGTCGGAACTCTCCTCAAAAATAGCCTGCAAGATCTGCAGCGGCACTACGCTCTTATTGGCGACGTGCGCGGTTCGGGGCTGTTTTTGGGAGTGGATCTCGTCCTTGATCGAAACACCCGCGAGCCCGCGCCGCTGCAAGCATCCTACGTGGTGAACCGGCTTCGCGAATGCGGCATTCTTACGGGCACCGATGGACCGCATCACAACGTCATCAAGCTGCGCCCGCCGCTGGTGTTCACCGAAAAGGACGCCGACCTATTTGTGAGGACTCTGGGCGAGATTCTCCAGGAAGACGCAGCGCAACCCTAGCTGGCAATCACTGCCAATTTTTCAGGACGGTTTCCGCGGGCTTGGTCCAAGGTGTGTAATCCGTGTCGCTGGCGGCAGGCATCGGTACTGACCAGGACCACCAGAGATTGCCCTTCATCAGCGAGTTCTGCTGACTCCAGACTTCGTACATGGCCTCGTAACAGTTCTCCTGCTCGATAGGATCCACCGCTCCGGCGAGGGTGAAATCGTACGGGGCGGTGTTGGTGCCCGCAACGCTCCGGTAACCAATTTCGGTGAAGATCACCGGCTTCCCAGGGTGCGCGTTCGCGAAGTTCTGAACGTCCGCAACAATGTTTTCCCCATTCTTATTCGAGCTCCAGGCCGCCACGAGTTGAGGGATCGTTGGATCGCTTTGGTTGGTCAGCGGGAAGTACGCATCCAGGCCGATGACGTCGACCTGGTCCCAGAAGGAGACGGAGGTGAACTCGTCGCCAGCAAAAGTAGCGTTGGCCGCATAGGCTAGCAGGCCAGTGTACCCGCTATTCCGAATCGCGCTAATCACCGCCGTCCAGTCCGACTGATAGGTTGTGCCGCTGAGTTTTGTGTACTCGGTGCCGAAGCAGAGCATCTCCACGTTGTTGTCGCGCGCGAGAGTCGCGTAGTGGACGATGAAGGTTTGAAAGCTCTGGAACCAGGCCGCGGGGTCTGTCGGCTGGAAGGTTCCGCGCCAGGCGCCGTCCTCGGAATCCACATGCGGCTTGAGTATCACCTTCAGATTCTTGTTGTGGAATTCCGTAATAGCCGAGACGACAGCCGCGTCTGCGGGCGTCCGGTTGGGATCGGGTGCAATGGTGTTCGCGGTGGCATTGGCCTGGTATTGAGTGACCAACACTCCGGCCCAGGTGGCCCCGGTTGCAGCGAGCGCATCTTGCGAAGCCGTGCCCGCGCCCGTGTTGTACTCGTTAGGCTGATAGGAAGTATGCGTGATGCCGCGGAAGAGGAAACCACTTTTCGTCGCGGGTGGGATCATCACCGTAGCACTACCCGATTTGGTCGAATCCTGCGTGGAGGTTGCAGTAATCGTGACGGGCCCCGCGGCGCCGGGCGCGGTAAAAAGGCCTGCGCTAGAAATGGTGCCTGCGGACGCTTGCCAAGAGACGGACGTACTAAATGCGCCGGTCCCTTGCAGATTGGCGGAACACTGGTCCGTCTGACCTGCATCGGCTGAGGGAGCGGCGCAGGCTACGTTCACAGAAGTTATGGTGGAAGAGGGATTTGCCGGGGGCGAGCTGCCACAGCCGTTGCAGAGGCTAGTGGCAAGAACTGCAAACACAAGTAGGGTAAAACGCGAAACGGGCTTGCCTTGCATTAGGGCTTAACCCCGGTGTGGGTGATACACCAGCTCACGGTGGTGACCCTATCGCCGACGTGCAGCCCATCGGGTCCGCCAACGGGCTTGCCCGCGGAGCACTCAGGCTTCGGCTCGCAACCGTTTGGGCACCCAACAATCTTCGTGATGTGGATCTGATATTGGTTCCTATGGATGGCCACAACAGTTCCGCAATACCCGTCCCCGTTCCAAGGGCGGACACAAACGGTGTCTCCAACCGATCTTCCGAAGGTGCGGGCGCCGGCCTTGCGCAGCATTTGAGCGATCTGTTCGTGACCCATGCGTTCAGCCACTTCAAGCGCAGAACCGAAGCCGCGCGATCGGAGGTTGAGGTCAGCGCTAGCCTCCACTAGCAGCTTCACAGCATCAGTCCTGTCATGTGCAGCTGCGGCGATGAGAGGAGTTTGGCCATCTGGGGCGGCAGCGTTTACGTTGGCGCCCGCCTCCACAAGCGCGCGCATCGCTTCCAGTTGACCTGCTGCGGCAGCTTCGAGAAGAGCGGTGCGGCCGGAGGGGCTTCGGGCATCCGGATTCACGCCTTGTTGCAGGCGCGCTCGTAGGAGTTTGAGATCTCCGGTCCGCGCGGCTTTGTGCAGCTGGGTTTCAATCCCCACTTGCGAAGAAGAGCCAGAGATTCTTGCTTCCTGGGCCTGGAGCCGAGCTATCGTCGGCGAGCACAGCACGAAGAAGCCGCATAATGCTGCTTGCCAAAGATTCCGCCTGGAACCTTTCATCCCTTGCTCCTTCCCGCCCGACTGTAAATTGTAGTTTAATCCGAAGTGGACCGTCGGGGATGGTGGTATGCGGGCTGTTCGTCTACTTGCGGCAGTACTGGTTTTTTCTTTCCTCTTTGCCTGTGTTCGGACTCTTGCTGCAGAATCAGCGGATTGTACGGGAGTGGTTCTCGACGAAAACGGCGTGCCGGTTGCATCAGCGCAGGTGAAACTTGAGGATGCCACCGGGCATTCCTACCGCACGGAAACGGATGCCACCGGGCGCTTCACCTTCCATAATCTTTCCACCGGTGACTACACAGCGGAAGTTCGCAAGAAAGGATTTTTTCTGCTCGCGGGACAGGTCGTCACGCTCCACGCTGGAAGCAATGAGTTGTCGCTGCTGCTGAATCATGAACAGGAAGTTCGCGAAAAGGTGCAAGTCACCGCGCCCTCCAACCAAATCGATACGCAGGACACGACCCAGCGCTCGACGCTGACAGCGCGGGACATTCGCGACATTCCTGTCCCCGACACTCACGTCCTTCAGCAAAGCCTGGTCGCTCTGCCGGAAATTGTGCAGGACAATCGCGATAACTTGCATATAGCCGGAGCACGTTCGGGCGACACGCAATACATCATGGACGGTTTTGAGATCGGCGACCCGGTCAGCGGCGCGCTCACGTCCCGTTTCAATGTGGATGCCACGCGCGGGGTGGAAGTCCAGTCGGGAAACATCAGCGCAGCTTACCCCCATTCGGGCGCAAGCATTTTGAGCCTGGACACTCCCGACGGGGACGACCGCTGGCGTTTCGGGACCACAGATCCCGCTCCCGGCATCAATATCCAGGAAGGCGTGCATCTGGGAAACTGGTACCCGCGGTTCACTTTTTCCGGTCCTCTTGAGCGCGGCCGTTTCTGGTTTTCCGATGCCGTCAGCATCCAGCATACCTTTGGCGTGGTGAAACAACTGCCTTCGAATGCCAACACCTTCGAGGAGTGGGCGGGAGACAATCTTCTCCGGCTGCAATACAACCTTTCGTCCAAGCACATCCTTCACGCAACGCTTCTCTACAACCGCGCTAATGACACGAACCTCGGCCTGGACGCGCTCGATCCGCAATCCACCACCGTCACCGCCGATCAGCGCCGCGGCTTTGTTTCCTTGAAGGACCAAATCTGGCTTCACGAAACCTTATTTGAGCTGGGCGTTGCCGCCGACAGCGGCGTGCTCGACTACACGCCGCAAGGTTCGCAGCCGCTCATCCTGCTCATTAACGGCTCGAGCGGCAATTACTTTCAGCACTTGCGCGAGCGCGGCCGGCGTTTGCAGGCTGTAACGAATGTCATGGCCGCTTCGCGGCACTGGCACGGCACCCACCAGCTTTCCGCGGGCGCGAATGTGGCCGGGCTGATCTTCCATCAATCTGCGCAGCGCGGAGAGGTAGATGCGCTTCAAGCAACCAATGCAAACGACGGAACGACGTGTACTTCGCCAATACCCGGTTGCTTGGTGCGGCGGTCCACATTTACAGGAAGCGCGAAGCCGCGACTTTCGAACACGCAAGCGGGCGCCTATGCGCAAGATACCTGGTCCATGGGCAGGCACTTTGTTTTTCAGATCGGTCTGCGTACGGACTGGGACCGCTTCACGCAAAGCGCCATGGCCGAACCGCGCGTCTCGGGCAATGTGCTGCCGTTTGGCGATGATCGCGCTAAATTCTCGGTGGGCTGGGGCATTTACAACGCGCCTCTCAACATGGCGCTCATCGGGCAGGTTTTGGACCAACAGCAGGTCGACACGTTCTATGACGCCGCGGGGAACGTGGTTGCTCCAAGCCCGGTCGTTAGCCAATTCGTGCTGCCTGCGGGTGGTTTGCAGCAGCCGCGCTTCGCAACCACCAGCGCAGGTTGGCAGGAAAAATTCGGGCGCAACACGCTGGTCAGCCTGGACCTTCTCGCGCGCAACGGCTCTCACGGTTTCGCGTTTGTCGACCAGCAGCCCTCGCAGCCGGGCGGAATTTTTCTCCTCCAAGATCATCGCGAGGACCGGTACCGCTCGGCCGCACTTTCGGTGCGGCATGTTTTTTCAGAGAATATGGAGATTTATGGCGCCTACACTCGTTCTCGGGCGCATTCGAACGAACTTCTTAATCCATCGCTAGGATCGATTTTTTACGCGGCGCAACAGCCAGGTCCCGTCGCGTGGGATGCGCCGAACCGCTTGCTGCTTTGGGGCTGGCTCCCTACGCACATCTGGAGCACGCAGTTGAGCGGTTTCTTGGAATACCGGACAGGCTATCCATTCAGCGTCGTCAATCTACAGCAGCAACTGGTTGGTCCGCCCAATTCCCTGCGCTTTCCCGCGTACGCCAGCCTGAATCTGGGGCTCGAACGTAAATTTGCATTTCGTGGGTATCTCTGGGCAGCGCGGGTCGAGGCAGTGAACATTCTTGGCCGGCAGAACCCTGATTCGGTGGTGAACAATATTGATGCGCCTGCATGTACAAGCGCCGTCCGATCCGGATGCTTTGGAGCCTTCGCGGGCGGGCAGGGCCGCGCAACAACATTGCGCGTGCGCTTCGTCGGGAGAAAGTAACCTTGGGAGAGCAGCAGCGGATTCCAGATTTCAGGATGCATCGCATTTGGGTTTATATATAGGGACTTGACAAGTGCGTTACTGCCCCCATAGGCTTGCCTCGCGATGCAGCTGGATGCCTCCCTCTCCTGGCTTGCACTGGGGCTGACGCCTGGCCTGGCTTCCCGGCTGTCCGCGCGCGTACTGAAGCAGTTTGGTTCGCCGGAGGGCGTATTCCGCGCTACAAAAAGGGATTTGGAAGCCTGCCACCTGCCCTCGGAAACCACCGAGGCCGTTCTCAAGAGGAAAGCTTTTCCGCGCGCCGAGAAGGAGCTGGCGGCAATCAGAAAGATTGACGGCTGCAAGCTCCTGAACTGGACCGAGCCGGAATATCCCCAAACGCTGCTGCAAATTTATGATCCACCGGTCCTCCTGTACCTTCGCGGCGATCCTCAGGTGTTGAATCTGCCCAGTCTCAGCATTGTGGGAACCAGGAAGCCGACGCTGTATGGAACGCAGATGGCCCAGCGGCTCGGGCGCGACTTGGCGGCACGGGGCTTGGTCATCGTCAGCGGCTTGGCGCGCGGCATCGATGCCATCGCCCACCAAGGCGCGACGGAAGCTCACGGACGCGCCATTGGGGTGCTGGGGACCGGCATAGACGTTTGCTACCCGAAAGAAAACAAAAAGCTGTACGAAAAAGTCCTGGAGCGCGGGGCCATTATCAGCGAGTTTCCGCTGCGCACGCATCCTGCGCCGGAAAATTTCCCGGTGCGCAACCGGATTGTCGCCGGCCTGCCTCTAGGCGCAGTGATTATAGAGGGCGCACAATACAGCGGGTCGCTGATTACCGCGAGGCTGGCGATGGAGTCTGGCCGCGAAGTGTTTGGGGTGCCCGGTAACGTGACGCAACCGGTGAGCTTCGCACCGAACCAATTGATTAAGCAGGGCGCCAAGCTCGTGACTTGCGCCGAAGACGTCATCGAGGAGTTGCCCACGCCGGTCCGGGCGGCGCTGGTGCAAGCCGAGAAACCGGAAGCCGAGCAAC
>JAWOLO010000277.1:0-3898 GCA_033853375.1 Terriglobia bacterium | reverse complement strand
CGGGAGCGGAAAGACGTTGAAGAGGGTCAAAGCGAGAAAATATCTCAGCCGCTCCATATAGCGTTCGAACAGGTTCTTGGTGCTTGCAGGGCTGCGCATTTCGGCAAGGCGCTCACCGCGCATGGCGGTGGCCAGCTTGTTACGAAAACGCGCAGGCAGGGCGGGCAGAATCCAGGCAATGTCAAGATAGGTGACGTGATTGGAGATGACCAGGACCGGGCCTTGCAAGCCGCGTAAATTCTCGCGGCCGCGAATGCGAGCCGAAGCGAGGAGGTAGGTTGCAGGCCAGGCAAGCAAATAATAGATCGCAAGGCGAAAAGCCGTCACGGCCCAGTGTTGTGGCCAGCTGGCATAGACATACGCCGTTGTTGAAGGCGTTCCCTGGGTGACAAGCTTCTCAAGCTGGCCAATGGTGGCGGCGTCCTGAAACTGAACTTCATTTAGGTCCACTTGGTATCGCTCTTCAAGAAGACTGATCAGCTCAACGCGGTCGAGAGAGGAAAGCTGCAAATCCGCTTCGAGGTTCGTGTTTTTGGAGCCTGGTGGAATGGGACGTCCAGTAATTTGAGTGATCAAGGTTGCCAGCGACTCTCCGTTCGAAGTGTTGCCCGGCTTGCCGCCGCTTGTTTTTTGAATCGTCTCACGTATGCGAGGAAGAATGGGCTTTTGTGTCGGGGTCCTGGGAAAATCCGGTTCCGGCCAAACAGACCAGCCGCGGACTTTCTGGTACTCAGCCAGCGATTGATTGGCACGCTCGACCGCGGAAGCTGCGTTCGCCCCGGGGCTGCTCATCAGCAGGACCGCGTGCGGCTCTGCGTTGCCGTCGCGTTCCTGTCCGATGACAACACAGTCACGGACGCCCGGCTGACGCAACAACTCCCTCTCCAAATCTTCCGGGTAAACATTCATGCCGGCTGGGGTGACAATGACGTTTTTCCTGCGGCCCTTGAAATACAAACGGCCGCTCTCGTCCTTTTCCGCGACATCTCCCGTTCGAAACCATCCATCAGCTTCCGCGACGGACTGAATTCGTCCATCATGTTGATACGTTTTCGCCACGCTCTCGCCCCGCACTAGGATTTCCCCGTTGTTGTCAACACGAACCTCCATTCCGGGAAACACTTTTCCAATCGATCCTCTCGCCGAACGGAATGGATGATTCAGGCTAATGAGCGAGGCGGTTTCGGTCATTCCGTATCCCTGAATCACCGCGTAGCCCAGCCGATTCCAGAACGTTTCGGTTTGCTCCGGCAAAGCCGCTCCGCCGGAAATGAAAGCCCAAAACTTCCAGCCGAAATGCGAATGAATTCGTCGGAAACGCCACCAACGGTGAAGAAAGTGCTGTTTTTCGGCCTGCGCAAAGTTCCTGCGAAAGACCTCCAGCTTTCCGCGACGTTCCTCGTGGCGTTCTACTTCTCGCTGAAGTGCTTCGATGAATCGAGGAACAGCAACCAAAACAGAAACGCGCTCTTGCCGGATGGTGTCCACCAAATCAGATGGCTTTAGCGAATCCGTGAAGATCACCGTGCCCCGAAGCATCGGCGGAATAAACACACCAAGCATTTGACCAAATACGTGGCTGAGCGGAAGCAGGTTGAGGAAACGGAGCGGATGAACGAGCCATTCGTAGCGAAGATACTTCTGTATTTCCTGTTCGAGGCGCTCGATGTTGGCCAGGATGTTTCCGTGGGAGATCACAACACCGCGAGGCTCCGCGGTCGTGCCCGAAGTGAAGATGATTTCCAGCGTGTCTTGGCGCGACATCAGAGGCGAAGGATAACGAGAAGCATTGTTCTTGGAAATCGCGTTCGTAAGTGATTCGAACGAAAGAGAAGGAATGCCGCCAATCTCCGGATGCGCCTGCGCCCGAAAAACGACCTTTGCTCTAACTTCTCGTGCGACTCTGTTCGCAAAATCGACAGTCGAGCCGTGATCGATTGGCACGACGACTACACCGAGCAGCACACAGCCCAGGAATGCGCAGATCCATTCTGCCGAGTTGTGTCCCCACAAAAGAGCCGCATCGCCCTTGCGTAAGCCGCGCAGTTCAAGCTCGCGGGTCACGCGGTTGGCCTGCGCGGCAATTTGGGCATAGGTCCAACTTTCCATTCGATAGCCTCGCTGCTGGCGCACGGCGACTTCCTCACCGTTCCTCGCGTAGCCCTCGACGAAATTTAGTAGTGACTCAGCGGCCATCTCAAACATCTATATAACGGAAGAAATGCGAGCCCGCAAAAATGCGCGGCTTCCTACTCTTGGATTGGCTTGGCAGGCCGTGGGATACACAGAAAAAGTCGTCGTGGTCGGCGCGGGAATCTCTGGCTTGGCTTGCGCTCATCGCTTGAAGCAGGTGGGGATCCGACCCCGGGTCTTGGAAGCTTCGGAACGTCCCGGCGGCCTAATTAACACGGTGCGGAGAGACGGCTTTCTTTTCGAGACAGGGCCGCAGTTCCCCCGCTTTCCGCCATCTGTATGGCAGTTGGTACGCGACCTGAGTCTCGAACGTGAATTTGTAGCCGGGGATTCCAGAGCCAAGAGATATATATTTCTGCGTGGCCGCCTCCACCTTGCCCCTTTCTCCCCGAGTGGCCTGATTAAGACGCAGCTACTAGGGCTCAAATCCAAGCTGCGAATTCTCGGCGAGCCCTTTGGCTATTCCCGCCCTCCGGTCCAGGAAGAAAGCCTGGCTGAGTTTGTGCAACGAAAGTTTGGTATGGAAGTCTTGGACAATCTGGTGGACCCCATCATCTCCACGGTCTTCTTGGGCGATGCACGCAAAATGGGGATGGAGAGCGCTTTTCCTGCTCTGGTGGAATGGGAGCGGAACCGGGGCAGCCTTGTTCGGGGGGCCCTCCAGGCGCGTAGGTCCAAACGAGAGACGGCGAAATCGGGCGGCGGTTTGCATCCGTCAACTTTCCATTCAAATGGAAACCACAACAGCCTGCGCGTTACAGATGCGCTGCCAACTCTTGGTTCTTTTCGCTCGGGAATGGCAACTCTTCCGGAAAGACTAGCGGAAGAGTTGAAGGGGGAGATCACGTACAAGGCGGGTGTCGAATCAATCGCGCAATCGCAGGGATACAACGGTCCGTCGAAACTAGCATGGCAGGTCCGCTTGTCAAGCGGCGAGCAAATCACAGCACAGTACTTGGTTTTGGCAGTTCCGGCTCACGTTGCAGGGAGATTGCTGGAGACCAGCGTTCCTAAACTTGCATCGCATCTTAAAGCCATTGAATACGCTCCAATCAACGTGGTGTCGTCTGCCTACGAGCGATCCAAGGTGACAAATCGCCTGGATGGATTTGGCTTCATGGTTCCTCGGCGGAAGGGCCTCAACACGATTTGCACGTTTTGGAATTCCTCGTTGTTTGGAGGGCGTGCGCCCGAAGGTTCAGTTTTGATCACCAGCTTTGCGGAGAGCGAAGAAAAGGGCGCCCCAGGCGCGGCGACTGACGAAAAGTGCGAACGAGCTGTCGAAGCCGAAAACGCGCGAATCCTAGGAATCTCAGGGAAGCCAGTGGCCCGCTTAGTTTGGAAAAATCCGCACGCGCTTCCGCAATACAACGTCGGGCATGCTCGTCGAGTGACAGAAATCTACGGTATTTTGCCAACGCTTTCGAATCTCTACCTCGCGGGTAACTTCCTCGAGGGCCGCTCTATCGGCGACTGCGTCGATGTTGCCTACCGCGTCGCCGAAAATTTGCATAGCCAACTACAGCGTCAGGACATCTAAGGGTTGTGCCGGCTCCCAGCCCGCCGGCTTTCAGGAGATAGAGCCTTGCTTCATTTCCTAGGTTGGTTTGTCTTTTGCTCTTTGATTGCTCTCTTGCTGGGCGCCCTGTATCAGGCAACAGGAACGCGTCGTGATCGCAAACGCTTTCCATTGCCCGGGAGATTG
>JAWOLO010000276.1:0-10123 GCA_033853375.1 Terriglobia bacterium | reverse complement strand
TGTGGCGGGGCCCGGGATAGCCGTTGTGTTCTGCTGCGAAAGCCATTCCGAAACCTTCGCCGCGAACAATGGCTTCGCGTTCCTCGGCGAGGAACGCGTGATGGCGTTGTTCCGCGGACTGAGGCGTCACCTCGGTAGGGGTATTCTTTTGCGCCTCATGGCCCGTCATAGTTTGCATCGGGCAAGAATGCTCCGTGGCATCGTCAGGCCGCGCTTGCTGGAAAAGAATCGGGAGTGAAGCGAGCAACACAACGGGGAGAGCGTAATTCATGCGTTTTTTCTCCTTTTCCTCATCAGAAGCCCCTTGTTTCTGGCCGGGTGTCCCTTCTTCGCCAGGGATTCCAGCAGGTAGGCCTTCTCCCCTGGAGGCGTTTCCCGCAAGCAAGAGCCCCATTCCCGCGAGAGCCTTGCCAAAGTAAGCCTCAGCTCTTGCAAACCACGAATTTGCTCATCGAGATCGCGCAACTTCTGTCTGGCAAGGGAATGAACCAAGCGGCAGGGTGCGCCTCCGCGGTCGCGTTGGCCAAAAATGCGGGTCAACTCCGGCAGGGAAAACCCCGCTCGAAGCGCGCTTTGCACCGCGAGCACTCGGTGAAGCGAGGCGGCGCTATAAACCCTGTACCCGTTGCTTGTGCGCGGGGGACGTGCAAGCACACCAATGCGCTCGTAATGACGGAGTGTGTCGGTGCTCACGCCTGAGAGCCGAGCCAGTTCCCCGGAATGGTAGGCCTTCTCTTGCGTCATGCGGTCGCCTGGAAGAAGTGTGAACCCTGGAACACGTTCCAGGGTCAAGTACTTTTTTAGACGTACCCGCGGGAGTTTCGATGTGGCCGTTATCTGATTTTTGCGACACGGCCCTGCGTGGGAAACTTCTGAAATTGCAGCATGTCGTGGCCCGGCACGACGCGGTCGGCGGAGCCCGCCAGTTCAATCATCCGCGCTTGGTTCTTGATGTTCGCGGGCTCGTCCGCCTTGGAAAATGTCGCGCTAGCCTTGTGCTCCGTAAGGTTGCGATACAGATAGCAATTGTCGGAAGCCAGCACAAACGGAGGATTTCCCTCCACCCGAATATATTGCGAGGCATAGGTATGCCGTGCTCCGGTGTAGGCGCGAATGCCGGGAAAAATTTCGACATTGTCGCCATCAACCAGGCGCACGCGTCCTTCGGTGTTTAGTTTGACAAGTTGTTGCGCGTCTTCAGGATCGATGCCTCCATGATTCCCGCCGGGCTGCCACGCGTCGCTCGTGTAATACCGAAACTCCTCCTTGTGAATCCACACCGTCGCCTTGGGAAATAGATCAATGCCTCCCATATGGTCCCAGTGCGCGTGGCTGATGACGATGTCCGTGATTTCTTCGGGTTGGACGCCGGCGAGCTTAACGGCTTCGTCAGGACGAATGTACTCCGTGGATGGAAAGTATTTGAGGAAGGTGTCGCGGTGATACCCGCTGTCAAAAAGGATGTTGTGCCCGCCTCCTCGAATCAGCCAAATCACCATGGCGATGTTGATTTTCTCGCCTTTGGGCGCGCCCATCACCAGCCCCGCAACTTCATCTTCGGCGGAAGCGTAGCGAATGGCTTGGATGGAATACTCCGGCGCCGTCGTTGCAGGCAAAGCCGAAGCGAGAATCCCGAATAGTGCTAAAAGGAATTTTTTCATTTTGCGGCTCCGAGAAGAAAGAGCCGCTATTTTAGTCTGCAAGGACGGAAAAGCTTCAGTGAAAAAAAGTACGCAACAGAAAATACGCGAGGGAGGAGATTTACAGTGGCCGCCGCGAGGAGCGCACGAAATCGCGCAGCACAGTCACGTTCGGACCGTAAGTGCCGATTCGACCCGCATCCACGGGAAGCCCCAACCGTTCAGCAAGCTCCAGGTTCACGCCCGCGTCATCCAGCTCCGAAAGGCTGAAACCCTGAGCCGGCAGCACGCGGTTTAAACCCGTCGGATACACGGGGCGAGGCGGACGGTGATGCCGCCATGGACGGCGCGCCACCTCGTAGAATTGCTTCCAATCGGATTTGCTCCAGGTCGTCATACTATTTCGTAATTCGCTTTTCTCATGCCATTGGATGCAGGCCGCGTCCAGAAGGTTCACCGGAGGTTGCATTGGTGCCTTCTTTCCCGTGCGCCGCTCCAACGTCCGAGCTATTCATATACGTCAGCGCTTGCTCGGCAAAGCATTTTCCTTGCCTGTTGTATCAAACACGTTACGGGGACGTTTGTTTCGTGCGGTGTTTCCCTTAGCTTTCGCGCATGGTAGCCAAACAGCCTTGGCGCGTACGCTATGTTGCTTGGTCGACGAGGGATCGCGAATGCGGAATTTGCATTCGCGAGCAAGTGGCGGTACGAGGGACAACAAGGCCGCAGCGTGAGTAATTCGCGCAGACCTACCGCTCCATCACAGGGGCAGCGCCTCGTGTCGCGGCTTTTTTTTCGTCCGAAGCGCCGGGTGCGCAAAGGAGGGAAAGGGAGGGGCCCGCTGGGTGAGCCCGTACTCTCAGACGCAAACTAACTGCTTACCACCGATTGCCACGATCGCCGCGGTCTCCGCCGCGCCCCCCGCCGTGGCCGCCACGTCCCCCTCCGCCGCCTCGGCCGCCGCCATAGCCGCGCCCCCCGCTGCGCTCAGCTTGCGGGCGTGCTTCGTTGACCACCAGGTTTCGGCCGCCGAAATTCTGGCCATTCAAAGAATTGATCGCGCGGTCCGCGTCTTCGTCGTTACTGATTTCGACGAAGGCGAACCCGCGCGATTGACCGGTGAAACGGTCGCGAATGAGATTGACGCCTGAAGGGGATACTCCTACCTGAGAAAACCACTCTTGAAGCTGATCTTCCGTAGCCGAGAATGGAAGATTGCCGATATAAAGCTTCTTCACCTCTTGCTCCTTCTGCCCGGAACCTGACTTGCGAGTCGCGGAGCGCGCCGAAGACACAGGGATCGTTCACGGGGAGGCGAACCTGCGCAGCCGCCGAGGGAGCGAGACCGGAACTTCAGCGGTCTGGTGCATCGTCTCGGAATTTGACCTTATTTGCAACTAAATAAAATGCCCGGATTGTTCCCGGCTCGCCCCACGCCAGCCCCCCGCCCCTTAAGACCAGGAATTGTGCTAGCATGCGCCAAATTCGTCCCCCCGCCCGGGAGGGTCCATGCGCGGCACGATGATGAATTTCCCGTTGACGCTCCCGACCATTCTGGAGCGTTCGGGGAAGATCTTCCCCCGCGTCGAAATTGTTTCGCGGAGACCAGATAAGTCCATTGTTCGCAGTTGTTACAAGGACTTTTATTATGGGGCCCGCAGCCTCGCCGCCGCCCTCTTGAAGCTCGGATTAAAGCCGGGCGACCGCGTGGCTTCCATGATGTGGAACCATTCCGGACACCTGGAAGCCTTCTTCGGGGTTCCCTGCGCTGGCGGCATCCTGCACACGTTGAATCTTCGCCTGCATCCCCATGAAATTGCCACCATTGCCAAACACGCGGGAGACCGGTTTTTGCTCATCGACGATGTGCTGTATCCGATCTATGAAAAGTTTCGGGAAGATATCTCATTCGAACGCGTGATCATTGTGCCCTACGGGTTCAACACGGTTCCGGAAGGCTTTTTGAATTATGAGGAGCTACTGGCCGCTTCCGGCACCGACTTCCAGTACCCCGCGATTGACGAAAACGACGGCGCAGCGATGTGCTTCACTTCTGGCACGACCGGCTTTTCCAAAGGCGTCATCTACTCGCACCGCGCCATCGTGCTGCATTCGTTCTGCTGCGGACTTGTGGAAGTATTTGGCATGAGCCAAGCCGATACTGTCCTGCCGGTCACACCCATGTTCCACGCTAATGCTTGGGGCATTCCGTTTGCAGCGACCATGCTCGGCGCACGGCTTGTGCTTCCAGGGCCACACGTGGATCCGGAAAGCCTACTGGAATTGATGGTGAGCGAGCGGGTGACGGTCGCCTGCGGCGTCCCCACCGTTTGGATTGCCGTGCTCGATGCTCTCGAAAAAAATCCCACGAAATGGAAATTCGAATCTCCCATCCGGGTCGTTTGCGGAGGCACGGCGCCGCCCGTCGAGCTCATCCGCCGGCTCGACCGTTTCGGCTTGCAAATCAAGCATCTCTGGGGAATGACGGAAACGACTCCGATAGGTACCTCCGGCGGTCTGCGCGCGCACATGTGCAATTGGCCTGACGACAAAAAGTATGAGGTCCGCGCGAAGCAGGGTTGGCCCGCGCCGTTTGTGGAGATTCGCCTGATGCGGCCGGAGGGCCCCGAAGGCAAATCAGAACCCGAAGGCAAGTCACAAGAGGTTCCGTGGGATGGTGTCTCTTCCGGTGAAATTGAAATTCGCGGGCCCTGGGTGGCGGCGAGCTATTACGAATCGCCCGACCAGGCGCATCGCTGGACCGCGGACGGATGGTTCCGCACCGGCGATGTTGCCACCATGGACGAAGAGGGTTACGTGAAGATTGTCGACCGGGCGAAAGACCTGGTGAAGTCGGGAGGCGAATGGATCAGCTCGGTTGACCTGGAAAACGCGCTGATGGGTCATCCCGCAGTGAAAGAGGCCTGCGTTGTCGGCATTCCTCACCCGAAATGGCAAGAGCGCCCGCTTGCCGCCGTGGTCTTGAAGGATGGTGCGCGCGCGACTCCCGAAGAGCTGCGCGCCTTTCTTGGCGGAACTTTTGCCAAATGGCAGCTTCCCGACGCATTCGTTTTCCTGGATTCCATTCCGCGCACATCCGTCGGCAAATTCAAGAAAATCGCGCTGCGCGAACAGTTCGCCAATTGGAAGTGGGAGTCGTAACCGCTGTCGCAAGGAGCATAGTGCCTTGAGGCTCTGTTAGTGTCGGAGAAACAGAGGCGAGAACGGGTCTAAAGACCCGCCACTACAATGCCGATCCATCGGAAGGTCCGCCGGCTCGTCCCCCACAATTATTTCGGGCAGCAAACCTATTTCGTCACAATCTGCTGCGACCAACGCGCTCCCTACCTTCGTGAACAGGCCACCGCCCAGCGCGTCCTGTCTTTATTGTTGGAATGTGCTGCTAACTGCTCCTTTCGTTTGCACGCATTCTGCCTGATGCCGGACCATGTTCATATTCTTGCGGAAGGTACTCATGGCCGCAGCGACCTCCGCGAATTTGTTCGCCTCTTCAAACAGCGCACCGCCTTTGCATTTCGCAAATTGCGGGGATGTGCACTCTGGGAAATGAGCTACCACGACCACATCCTTCGGCCTTCAGATCATGTTGAGGATGTTGCTTGTTATATCTGGTGGAATCCTGTCCGCCAAAAACTCTGCGCTCATCCCGGCGAATTTCCCAATTCCGGTTCGCAAACGATCGATTGGATGAGACGCTGTACCTGCGGCTTCTCCTGGTCCGCTCCTTGGAAGCAAACCAGCAAAGCAGGCGTGTAGTGGCGGGTCTTTAGACCCGTTCTTCCCTCCTCCGTTGGCAAATTCAAGAAAACCGCTTTGCGCGAACAAATTTGCCAACGGGAAGTGGGAACCTTAGCGGTAAGAAGCTAGCGAAAACCAGCCCCTCCGTTTATCCCGCAAAGTCAGCGGATGGCGCAGAGAAGCAAACCCCGCAAGGATAAGCCACCCTGAATGTCTCGGCGGATCGAAGGTCGGCCACCCGCCCTTTGCAGGAGAGCGGAGACGAGGGGCTAGCTGGCTTTGCGGGAAGGTCGCGGAGCATGGCATCGGGGAGGAGGGCGTGCGCGCTAACCTTCCGGGATTGGGGCGGGTCTGGTAGCCCTTGCCCTGCCGGCGGAGCCAAGCGACGATGTCTGCACGCTGCCGCTACTTTTCTTCGCCGTACTTGCCGGCCCATTGCGTCAGCTTGCGCGCGACTTCTTCAATCACTGCGGATGGCGCCCGTTCCAGGATGGTTTCCAGCGCAGTATAAAGCTGGTCCTGCAGCTCTTCAGAAACTCGCCTGCTCCGCTTGGTGCCGCGCCGGGCTTCCGCATAGGCCTGCAACGAACCGCTGCGCTGATAACTCGTCCAAGCGATATTCCAAATAGCCTCGAGCAGGTCGCTGCGGCGCTTCCTGCGCTCACGTTCCACGGCTCGGTCGATTTCCTCGACCTGCGAGAGCCGGACGCGAAAACTGAGAGGGTAAGTAAATTCCTTGCGAGTCGTAGCAGGTGCCATAAACCCAGTCTGGCATGCTGAGAAAACACTTGACAAGTGTACGTTGCGCACGTATGGTATGCAGTGTATGCATACACTGGAGCGCTACGATACAACAATGGCATCAGCCGCCTTCTAACTGGTTCCTTAACTTTCAAAGATTTCTCTTGGTGCTGGTGATTGGGGTCAACGGGTGGGAGGCCCGTCTGCGTGTTTTGGATCGGTCTTGGTTTTGGATCCCGCATGCGCTGGCGGCTCTCGCAGCGCTTGGCGTGCTTGCGGCAACTTGGCCGCGAAGATCAAGCTAGGTTTGGTCACAGAGAAAATAAAGGGAGGGCGAGCTGGGTGCGGGAAAATTGTTGGAGACTGCGTGCGTGGTGGACCTTGAACGGTTGTTGGAGGGTAAGCGGAGTGGCGTCAGAGAACTCGCCTGTCGAGACGACCAATAGTTCCTAGTTGCTCTTCGGAAGACAGTGGTGTTTGAGGTATGCGAATTATGCATGGAGAGTATTACGTTCAACTGCTTTGTCCCTACTGCCCCCGGTGGAAGTGGCTGCGTCTGCATGGACCGCAGCTCACTTTGGAGGACGTGGTCGAGAACTTGTGGGCGTTCAAATGCCCGGTGCATGGACTCCTTCTGGAAAAGCCTTTTCAGGCGCACGAGAGCGGAATCCCTTTTCGCGTATATCGTTCTAACTGCATGGCGGACCTCTTGCAGGTGAGGCCGAGAATGCCGAGCTGATCGCCAGAGTACGTTTCTCCCAAACTCGGCGTGTGGCTTGCAAGACATTGCAGGGCGAGGCGCGCTGCGAGCAGACGCTAAAGCGCGGAGGTGCGAAAAGCAGATCCCTGACCGCCGTTCTTAAACGGCGCGACCGGGTTCAGGATGACAGATTTGAGGTGATGCACGAGAGGCGGGCGGGGCAAGCCCCGCCCCTACGAAGTGGCAAGGTGCCCCTACGGGTCGTCGGAGTTGGGGAGGGACTGAATCACGGAGGAAAGTTCGAGGATCTCGATTTGGGGAGGGCAGTCGGGCCAGTTGTGGCGCCAGCACACGATTATGTCGCAACCGGTGAGAGGGTGTCCGTGGTCGCGGAAATTCCTGCTCTCAAATTCAAATTCGATCAGCACGCGCTGCCATCGTTGCGGGCCGATCTGACGCTTGGCTTCGCAGTCCGGGAATCCCGATTGAACGGATTCGACGATGTAGCCTAGTTCTTTTGCAACCAATGCAAATAGAAGCACGACGCCCTGTTCGTTGACGGGTTCGTGGCGCAGGCCACGGAAGTCGACGGCGCCGCCATACGTTGGACGACCTTTTAAGGGCGCGTGCCGCACGTGGTTCGGCAGGAGCGAGGAAGCGGACTTCCGGTCTGGTGAGCGAGAAGCGGGCGGGGCGCTTCGGCTCAGTTCAGAGTAAACAAGCCCCGCCCCTACAGGCGCGTCTGCAGGTTCAGGGCGTGCGGGCTTGGGCGCGGGAACCGGCAGGAGCGCCAGGACATCAGCCCATTCCGGTTTGCCTTGGGCAAAATTTCGAAAAACTTCGGGAAGTTTTGACCAGGGGCCGAAGCGGCGTTCGAAGGTGCGACGATCGTATTGGCCCAGATGCCGGTAGGCGCGACGAGTAGGTATTTTGCCGTTCCTGCGGACGGCAAAGGCCCAATCTTCCAGAAGTTCGCGGTCCTCGAGGCGCACGTTCAGCGTGTACGGGACGAGTCCCGCAGCCCTGACAGCGTCATTCCAATTGGGGAAGAATTGCAAGACTTGATGCTCGGAGATTCCTGAGAGCGAGAGGAATTCCGAGCGCGAGGGCGCGCGGCCCGCTCCCCTGGCGATGGCGGCCAGGGAATTCAGAATGTGCTGCTTGTCTGGCGGTGGTCTCAAGGGGCCTTTGCTGTTTACTGATGATTGTATGACCGACATTCTAACATGACGTTATAGGTTTGGAACTGGGTTCGGAAATCAAGCGGGATTTCTTCGAGCGAAAAACGCCCGCAGACCTGGGCGGGGCCCTTCGGCTCAGTTCAGGGTAAACAAGCCCCGCCCCTACAACATGCTAGGCGACAAGGATTGTTGGCGTTATTTTTGGGGCGGGACAAAGTGCGGTAGCCGGCCCTGCACTAGGTGCGATAAGACGCATTGATGCGCACGTATTCGGCCGTAAAGTCGCAAGTCCAGAAGCGGGCGGAGGCGTCACCCGCGTGCAGGTCGACGACGAGCGGAACGTGGTCCGCAAGAAGCTTGTTGCTGGCGGCGCGCTCGTTGAAGTCCAGAGGCTGACCACGCCGCAGCACGGGAATGCCCGCCATCTTGATTTCGACCAAGGTGGGATCGAACTTCACTCCTGAACGGCCGGCTGCTGCGAAGACGCGGCCCCAATTGGGGTCGCCGCCGGCAAAGGCGGTTTTCACCAGCGGAGAAGTGGCGATGGTCTCCGCGATGCGTCGCGCGGCGGCCTCGCTTTTCGCGTGGCGCACTTCGATCTCGATGACGCGCTGTGCGCCTTCGCCATCGGCCACGATTTGCAGCGCGAGCGACTGGCAAACCTCTTCGAGGGCGGAGGTGAATGCGCGATGCGCCTTGCTGCCTTTCGTAATCGGCGGCGCGCCGGCCTCGCCATTCGCCAAGACGAGCAGCGTGTCATTCGTCGAAGTGTCTCCATCCACGGTAATGGAGTTGAAGGTTCTGCGCGTTACTTCCTGGAGGGTTTTTTGCAGCAGCGGAGGCGAAACCGCCGCATCCGTGACGACAAACGCCAGCGTTGTGGCCATGTTGGGATGAATCATCCCCGCGCCCTTGGCGCAGCCGACCAGATGAATTCGTTTGCCGGCCATTTTGAAGGAGGCTGCGGCGGTTTTGGGGCGCGTGTCCGTGGTGCAGATTGCGAGCGATAATTCCGCGAAGGAGCGCGCCGAGGGGCGGCGGTTGCGCGTGAGCGACGGCAGCGCACGAAGAATCTTCTCCACCGGCAGTTGCACGCCGATCACGCCGGTGGAGCACACGAAAACTTCTTGAGGTTGCACGCGAAGCCGGCGGGCCACTTCTTCGACCGTACGCAGCGAGGCCGCGTCGCCCTGTGCGCCCGTCGCACAATTGGCGTTTCCGGCGTTTACCACCACGGCGCGCATGCGGCCCTTGGAAAGCTGCAAATGCTTTTTCGACAGCGTGACCGGCGCGGCCACGACGAGGTTTTGCGTGAATACGGCAGCAGCCGAGGCGGGAACGTCGCTCGAGAAAATCGCCAGGTCGAGCGCACCGGTTTTTTTCAGGCCGCAGGCCGTCGCGGCGAAGCGGAATCCGCGCGGCAGCGCGGCTTCGGAGGGAGCATGGTTCATTCGCGGCGTGTTCACGCGGCTAGCGTGAGGTTCCTCGAAGGGACCTCCCATTGCTCGGAACGAGCGGGAGAGTTCCTAAGGGATTGGCGGTCTGCAGGCTCATGGTTTCGCTCCTGTTTTGATGGCTTTTTTGTGGAGACGAGCTTCCAAATCCACGATGGCGGCGCGCACGCTTTCAGGCGCAGTGCCGCCGGGAACTGTCTTCGCGGCCAGCGCCGCGTCTACGCTGAGGCTGTTTATGAAATCGGCTTCAAAGGAAGCAGAGATTTCTTTGAGACTGTCGAGAGGCAGCGCGGTCCATGAAACATTTTGCTTTTCCGCTTCGCGTAGCACTTTTCCGACAATGTCGTGCGCCTGGCGGAACGGAACGTTTTTGCGCACCAGGTAATCCGCTGCTTCGGTGGCTAGCAGCGCGGGGTTTTGTGCCTTCGCGCGAAGAACTTCGTCCCGAAAGCCGGTGGCGAGGATGGCACTGGATGCGACGAGAAGCATGTCAGTGATTTGGTCGTGCGCAGCGAAGAGCGCTTCTTTGTCTTCCTGCAGATCGCGCTGATAACTGCTTGGCAGTCCCTTCAATGTTGCCAGCAGGCCAATCAGCGCGCCCATAATGCGCCCAGTCTTGCCGCGGATCAGCTCCCAGGCGTCGGGATT
>JAWOLO010000275.1:0-6093 GCA_033853375.1 Terriglobia bacterium | reverse complement strand
GGAAAGATGAAGCTGAAGCGCGAGCTGGAAGCGGGCTGGTTCCAATGGATGGAGTGCCCGCTGCCGGCCGTACTATCGATTCAGTCCGGCATCAACAAAGTGCGCTACGCTACGTTGAAGGGCATCATGGCTGCAAAGAAAAAGGAAATCGCCACCATTACGCGGGAATCGCTGGGCGTTGCTCATGAGCCTACGCAGAAGATCGAAAAAATCTACGTGCCGACAAAAACAAAAAAGACAGAATTCTTGACGGGCACACCGAAAGAAGTGGCAACGAAGCTGGTCGAAAAACTCAAGTTTGAAGCGCGGGTGATTTAGCCATGAAAATCCTCGTCATCACCGAACAACGTCAGGGGAAGTGGAACAACGCGAGTTTTGAAACGCTGGCGGCCGCGCAGCAAATTGGCAAAGACACTTCGAGTACGGTTAGCGCGCTCGTGATCGGCAAAGGCGTTTCTGCCCTCGCGAACGAAGTCGCGTCAAAAAACGTCTCCGAGGTTCTGCGCGTCGAGCACGACTTGCTCGAAGCCTACACGCCCGATGGCTTCTGCGTCGCTCTCAAGCAGGTGATCGAATCTGCCAAGTCCGACCTGATTCTGTTTCCTCATACTTACCAGGTTCGCGACTTTGCCCCCAAGCTCGCTGCGATGCTCGGCAAAGGCATGATTGGCGACTGCATTGGCTACCGCAATGAAGACGGGAAACTTGTTTTTGTGCGCCAAATGTTCCAGGGCAAGACCGCAGCCGACGTCACTTTCACCGGCGCAGCGCCGTGGTTTGCTTCGTTCCAATCCGGGGCTTTTCGCGCAGATTTGCTTGCCGCGCATCCAACCGGCAAAGCTCCCGTGCACGCTGTGAGCGTTACGCTGAGCGCGGCGCAAATTCGCACGAAGCCGATGGAGTTGTTCAAGGAAGCAAAGTCCGCCGTCGACCTCACCCAAGCGCCACTCATCGTCGCCGTTGGCCGCGGCATCAAAGCTCCGGAAAATATTCCTCAAGCGGAAACCCTTGCGAAAGCCCTCGGCGCAGAAATCGCCGCTTCACGTCCCATCTGTGATGAAGGCTGGCTCCCCATGGAGCGCCAGATTGGCAGTTCCGGGCAAACGGTCGCGCCAAAACTTTATCTCGCGCTCGGGATCAGCGGAGCGATTCAGCACGTTGTCGGAATGAAGGGCGCGCGCACCATCGTTGCCATTAATAAGGATTCGAACGCACCCATTTTCGAAATTGCCGATTACGGCGTCGTCGGCGACATTTTCGAAATCATGCCCGCGCTCACCGAAGCCTTGCAAAGTGCCAAGTAAACTCTAACCATAAACGCGGAGCTGCTTTTTCCCCAACACGGTAGCGCGTGATATGACAAATTGGTTCTTCCTTCCGTACGGTTTAACGGACTTAATAGCAAACGATTGGTTTGCACGGAGGAACCCAATGGCCAATGTCGAAAGCTTTCCTTACGAGACAAGACTTAACATCCTTCACCAGCCTTTGGAAATCGTCGATGAACGCGCGCTGGCCGATGCGTGTACCTACAAGTGGTACAACCAGACTCTATGCCAGGTGAACGGCTCAGTCGTTCGTCTCGGCGTTGTGCAAGGCGAATATCATTGGCACAAGCACGATGACGATGACGAGTTTTTCTACGTCGTGGAAGGGAAACTGCTGATCGATCTCGAAGGCCGCACCATGGAACTGGGGCCGCGGCAAGGTACGGTCGTCCCCAAAGGCGTCCTGCACCGCACGCGAGCTCTGCAAAGAACTGTGATGCTCATGGTGGAGAACGCAGGAATCATCCCGACCGGAAACTGATGGAGTATCGCCAGCGAGAGAATTTATCCGGGCCACCCGTTTCCGGGCGTATACTAGGTACTAAACCAATGAAGTTCGAAGACTACAAAATCATTCTCTATCGCCAAGATGACGGCTCGGGGTGGGTCGCTGAAATCCCTGCAATCCCGAGCTGCTACGCTCTGATGGAAACTCGCGAGGCCGCGCTCACCGAACTCGCAAACGTCTTTGAGATGATTTCGGAGACTTATCGCGAAAAAGGCATCCCGGTTCCGGCAGACACCACTGAGATTATAAATGCCTAGCGCCAAGGCGCGAGACTTCCAGAAGGTAGCAACCTCCCTCGGATCCTTCTCAAGCGAACTTCGGGAAGCCACCAACATTGGGAGCACGCGGACGGCCGGCTTCTCACAATTCCTGTTCATGGCGGCAAGGAAATCGGCCCGCCTCTTTTCTTCAAAATTCTTGGACCGCTTGGGATTACTTTAGAGCAATTCCAAAAGCTTCGCTGAGAAAAGGTCGCGGATAGATTTTGCTAAAATCTGATAATAGATACCGATGACTATTGAGCGCGAACAACTGGAAGCTGACGTCCTGATCGTGGGCGCAGGCCCGGCTGGGCTTGCGTGTGCTCTGCATTTGGCGAATCTGATCAAGAAGCACAACGCTTCTGGCAAGAAGCCCGAGCTTTCCGCCGAAAACATTTACGTCCTTGAAAAGGGCCGCGAAGTCGGCGCGCATCAGCTCTCCGGCGCCATCATGAATCCGAAAGCGCTTGCTGAGCTGGTTCCTGATTTTCAGAAATCCGCGCCGCTCGATACATCCGTCACCGATTCCGCCGCGCTGCTCTTCACGAAAAATTCCTCCTTCCGTTTTCCGATCACTCCGCCCCCGTTTCAAAACAAGGGCAACTACGTCATTTCCCTTAGCAAAATCACAAAATGGCTCGGCGGTCTGGTGGAAGCTGCTGGCGTTAACGTTTTCAAAGAATTTGGTGGCGCGGAATTGATTTATGAAGGTGACGGCATCGCGGGGGTCATTACCGAAGACAAGGGCGTCGACAAAAACGGCAAGCCCAAGGACAACTTCACGCCCGGCTATGAGTTGCGCGCCAAAGTCACCGTGCTTGCCGAAGGAACGCGCGGCTCGCTCACGAAAAAACTTGTCGCTGCGAAAAAACTCGACAATATCAATCCACAAAGCTACGGCATCGGCATCAAGGAGCTTTGGGACATCCAGCCCGGGCGCATTCAGCCCGGTTACGTCGCGCACACACTTGGCTGGCCCGTGCCTACGAGCATGTACGGCGGCGGCTGGATTTATGGCCTTTCGAATAACCGCGTCTCGGTCGGCCTCGTCATTGCTCTCGAATACGCCGACCCGCAATTCGATCCCCACGCCGCATTTCAAACCTGGAAGACGCATCCTTTTCTCAAGAAGCTTCTCGACGGCGGCAAGCTCGTTCGCTATGGCGCGAAGTCTCTGCCGTACGGCGGCTGGTACGCTATGCCCCGCACTTACGTGGACGGCGGGCTCATTATCGGCGATTCGGGCAGTTTCCTCGATTCGCAGCGCCTCAAGGGCATTCATCTGGCAATGAAAAGCGGCATGCTGGCGGCAGAAACGATTTTCGAGGCGCTCAAATCCGGAGACACTTCTTCAAAAACGCTGAGCGCGTTCCCGAGAAAGGTCGAGCAAAGTTACATCAAGAAAGAACTCTGGCAGGTGCGCAATTTCCACCAATCCTTCTCACACGGAATGCTTCGTGGGTTTTTTCACACTGCATTTCAGCAAATCACCGGCGGCCGCGGCCTGATCGATCCCATGCGCGCGCACGCAGACCACGAAGCGTACCAAAAAATAGGTGGCCGGCCCGCGCCCGAACGCTTTAAAGGTGACGGCAAGCTTACGTTCGATCGCCTCACGGACGTCTATCACTCGGGCACGCGCCACGAAGAAGATCAGCCTTGCCATCTTCACGTCGCCGACACGAATATCTGCTCCACGAAATGCGTGGTCGAATACGGTAATCCCTGCCAGTATTTTTGTCCCGCGGCGGTCTATGAAATGGTGAAGGAATCCGGCGGACTGCCGAAACTGAAAATCAACGCTTCGAATTGCGTGCACTGCAAAACCTGCGACATCGCCGATCCCTATCAAATCATCGATTGGGTCGTTCCCGAAGGCGGTGGCGGTCCCAACTACGAAGGCATGTGACGATCCGGCGAAGCGTCGTCATCTTTAGGAGCAAACAACCGTTCCTTTTCTGCCAAGGTTGATGCACCGAAGGGCCGCTCTCGTTCTACAAGCAAGCGCTGAAGACTGTTTGGTGGTTTAACTGATTCCCCTCGACCAAAGTTTCTTCACGAAGTGAACCACACGGTCTACTACGGAATCATTGGCCTGCGTCTGCGCCGCAGGTCTCGGGGATTTTGCCTGGGCCTGATGGGCGGGTACTGGCTCCGTTGGAGCAGCAGAAGCAGATGGCGTGGGAACAGGCAGATCCCCTTCCACGCGCCCCTCGAAAATAAGCGTGGGCCGCACGCGCACGCGCCGCACCACCACGATCTTGCTTGTGTCCACTTCCGGTTGAACTTCAGCGTTCGCGTTGTAAATCAGCGGGGGAACGAAAAATTGATAGACCGGTCCTTCCTTTTCGGTTGGTTTATCCAACGGCAAAGGGGAAATAACGTCTCCGGATCCCAGGGGCCTTGCGTTGGCTTCCTCGGTAGTTTTGGTGGGAGGAACAATCTCCAGCCGCGGAGGGGGCGTATATTTCGTGAGCTGCGGATCGCACGAGCAGCGGTCACCGCCTCCGCGCAGTCCGTCCAGTTGCCCGTTGACGAGCAGAACGTCGGACGACTGAGGAACGACGATATTTTGGCTGGTGAGCTGTTGCTCCAGCCGCACCGCGCCGCGGTACGCGCGCACACACATTGCTCCGGTGGCATCGAAACCGACCAACGCATCTTGGGGCCCGTCGCCAATCGCGATGGGCTGAATTTGAAGCAGCGGGGTATATATGGTCACCGCGGGCCCATGCTCGATGGAAAGGTGAATCGTGCCGGAATCCAAAGCAACCGTGACCTGATTACCGACTTTCAGGACCGAGAAATGCGCCGGGCCGCAAATGCTGATGGACCCGCCTTCGACGAGATCGAGGCGTGCGGTTCCGGATTTGACCAGTACATCGCTGCCGCTTCGCAGGACGGTTCGTGGAAAGCCGTGAACCAATTCGACGCGCATTGGACCGGTCACGGCGACAGCTGCACCGTCAATGGTTCCAACGGAATCGGAAACCGGCTCATCCGAGCGCGCCGTCAATTCGGTCAGAATGCCTGCGCCCGCCAAAACCACCACGCTTGCGAGCAGCCAAACGGCTCGGCGCATCAGGTTCGTTAAAATGGAGGGAAGCGGCACTCCGTCGTACTCCCGGCACAAACGCAGAGCTCTCGCCTATACTATACGTCGGCGGGGACGGCCGACGCACCTTCGCATGATGGCTGGGCCGCCAACCAAAGCTACATGCCACAGCCCAACACAATCCTGGAGACCGCGAAGCAGCCGGAGCAAGAGCAGGTCAATCTGCATTATGACACAAGGCTTCCGTCGTTGCCCTGGACGCGCCGCATTCAGATTCCGTTCATTGCGGCCGCGGTGTACAGTGTCATTCGAACGCTCGGCCCCACGTTACGCTACGAAGTGCTCGGCTGGCAGCACGCGGAAAAAGTGCACGCTTCCGGCAAGCGCGTCATCTGGGCGTTCTGGCATCGCATCATCCTTCCGATTGTGTGGTGGCACCGGCATCACGGCGTGGTGGTGATGAACACCACTGCATTTGACGGACAGTGGACGCGCAAGGTAATCGAGTGGCTGGGTTTTGGCACCGCACAAGGGAGTACGTCGCGCGGCGGGCTGCGGGGACTGGCAGTGATGGCCAGGCGGCTCGAAGAGGGCGTCGATTGCGCGTTCACCATCGACGGGCCGCGCGGGCCGCGTTATGTGGCAAAGCCGGGGCCGGTGATGCTCGCTCGCAAGACCGGATGTCCGATCATCGTGTTTCATATCGGTGTCGACCGCGGAAAAACTTTCACCAAGACTTGGGACCACTTTCTGCTGCCCCTGCCTTTTGCGCGCGCGGTGATTTTGTTTGCTCCCCCGATTTATGTTCCGCCCGATGCCAACGCGGAAATGATGGAAGCGAAACATGCCGAAATGCAGCGGAAACTAGAACGAGTCCGCGACATTGCCGAAGGTTGGTTCTTGCTCAGTCCCGACGTCCGCGAAAAACACCGCGCCGAATTC
>JAWOLO010000274.1:0-6420 GCA_033853375.1 Terriglobia bacterium | reverse complement strand
CGCGCGCGTGGCCCGCTTTGTGCAATTCCTACGAGCGGAGGTCGCGCATGGCTGCGATCGAACGCCAGCCCCTTGCCACCACTTACAGCGTGGAAGTCTCGGGCTGGGACAACTCACACACTTTCTTTGTCGAGCGGTCGGAACTCTGCTGGAGTGAAGAAACCGGGAAGCAACTGGCGCTCACGCGCCGGCTTCCTCCGGGAGCGATGATTTTTGTACGGCTGCTGCAACCCACTGATGGCGACCGCGCTTTTCCGGTTGCGTATGAAGCGGAAACTTTGTCCGACGCTTTCGATAAGCCGCAGCAGTATCGTCTGACGCGTGTGGTCCCGCGTTGCGTTCCCGTAGAAGGGCGATAAGAGCAAAGTGCGGTTCCTGATTCTCCGGCATCCTCCCGCGAATATTTCGAGGCAGGATCCGTTTCCGTGCGGAAACGGCAAAACCAGTTCCACAGAGGCGCTGCGGGCCCTGGGCTGAAGCCCAGGAGCTACAGAGCCGCGATGATAGATGATATTGGTGACCTTAAATGTCGGATCCTGCCCGTGGCAGACAGGCTAGGTCCGACCCCATTTTTGTGCTTAGACTCTTGCACCGTCTTAAGACGCGAGGCTTGTGCCAAATTGGGAAGCGAAAAATCATTTCTGCACCGAAATGAAGCAAGCCTCTGAGGTTCTGCTAGTGCCCGGAACGTCTTTGCACCATCGAGATAAGCGGCACATTATCTTCTAATTGCCGAACAGCAACAGGCCTGAGGATCCCTTCTAACGCAGGCGAGCGAGGCACTGCGGAGAGACGTGGGGAAATGGCACAAAGAGTGCCCCAAGGTTGGGCACTGTGGCATTGGAATTAACGAAGACGGCGGAAGTGGTTGCTTCCAAGACATCCTTAACTCCGTGCATTCTCGACGATGACCCCGGGCAGTTGGAAATGCTGACGGCGCTCGTGGGAAGCCTGGGATATGAGGCGATCCCTACAGCCGATCCCGAAGAAGCCATCAAGCTCATCAAGCGAGGCCGATGTCGGCTGGCTTTGGTAGATGTGCACATGCCGGGGATGGACGGTTACGAGTTTCTGAACCAAGCCCTGCAGAGCGATCCCGGCGTACACATCTTGCTGATGACTGGGGATTACACGCTGGACTCGGCGCTGGAAGCTATCCGGCGCGGAGCAACGGACTTCCTGCCCAAGCCCATTGACCGGGCGCGCCTGAAAAAAACGCTGGACGACGCGGCGAAACTTTACGATCAGCGGCGGCGCGTTCGCGTGCTCGAAGAGCAGTTGCTGAAGGACCTGGAATTCCACGGCATCGTGGGAAAAAGCCCGGCGATGCTGGAAGTCTTCGACTTTGCGCGCAAGGTGGCGCGGCACTATACAAATGTTCTGTTAGTGGGCGCGACAGGATCCGGCAAGGAGCTGGTGGCGCGGGCGATACACCAGTTGAGCCCGGTGAATCAGCAGAAGCTGGCAGTGTGCAACTGTTCCGCCCTGGTGGACACGCTGCTGGAGAGCCAGCTTTTCGGACACATGCGCGGAGCTTTCACCGGCGCGACCGACACCCGTCCGGGGCTGTTCGAATACGCCAATGGCGGAACGGTTTTTCTCGATGAAGTGGGAGAAATGTCGCTGGGCATGCAGGCCAAACTTTTGCGGGTGATTCAAAACCGCGAGATTCAGCGCGTGGGTTCGCCCGAGGTGCGGCAAGTCAACGTGCGGCTGATCGCGGCGACAAACCGGGATTTGCGCGCGGAAGTGCTCGCGGGGCGCTTCCGGGAAGATTTGTTTTACCGGTTGAGTTCGATCCAGATTCGAATTCCTTCGCTCGCGGAGCGACTGGAAGATATTCCTTTGCTGGTGCAGTTTTTCCTGCACAAGTACAACGCCGCGTATGGAAAAGATATCGCCGGGCTGACGCGGCGCGCGCAGACGGTGTTGCTGCAGCATCCCTGGCCGGGAAACGTGCGCGAACTGGAGAATGTCATTTCCAGCGCATGCATCACCGCGACGGGCGATTTTGTGGACCTGGCGGATTTGCCGGAGCATTTGCAGCACCGCGGGCCGCGATCTGCGGGCGGAGACGATTGGAGGCCGCTCTCGCTCGAAGAAGTGCGCAAGATGCACATCCAGCGGGTGCTCGAAATGTGCCAGGGAAACCGCTTGCGAGCCGCGCAGATTCTGGGAATCGGCCGCACGAGCTTGTATCGCTATTTGAAGCGCGATGGCTATGACACGGGCAAGGCGAAATCGGGTTGAGCTAAGTCCTGACTCGTCCCTTGTAAGCGAACTGTGATTCGTGCGACCTGCCCCCTGCGAAGGAACGCGAACGAACCATTTCGAGCTGATTCAAAGGCAAGCCTTGTTTTTCTGTCCATTCTTTGAGGTATTGTTTCAATCCCATACAGTTTTCCTGCCTGAAGCAGAACGGGAGCTCTGGTCAAATTCTACCTAGCTGAAAACAAATGAATTACTTGCGTCATGCTTTGGCAAGCCCCCTGCATTTCTTGTCGCCAGCAATCGAAAGGATCGGCGCAGCCGGATTGGATGATTCCCAATTTCTCTGGAAACGCTGCGCCGAGAATGAGCCAAAGATTGCAAGGAGATGGAAGCGAGGCGGCGCGGCATTGCGCCTTGCGTTCGCGAAGAGATTCCTACCACCGGTAGTTCCGCGAGCTGTCCACGGTCAGCCTGCCAGAACCCCCTGAGGGCGCCGCGTCACGGTACCCACACCCGGAGCGCGGCGCTCATTCCTTTTCCGGGCCTTCCTACAGGCCGCTCGATTCGGCAGCAACTCATGATGCGCCACCCTCGATTCGAACGCAAAGGTCGAATCGCCGAGATGTGATATTCTTTTGCTCCCCCGTTTCGCCGACCGAAGCCAAGCAAAGGAGAATTCCGAAAATGAGGAAGAAATCCCTTTCAGGGACATTCGTAGCCGCATTGCTTCTGCTGACCGGGGCAGTAGCGGCGTCCGCTCAGGAAGTCACGCAGGAGGAGAAGGGCCGCGCGCTGCAATACCTGGAATCGACAAAGAAAAATGTTCTGGAAGCGACGAAGGGGCTTTCCGAAGCGCAGTGGAATTTCAAGCCTGCGCCGGACCGCTGGTCGGTGGCGCAAGTAATGGAGCATATCGCGGCGGCAGAGGATCTTCTTCTGCAAACGACCAAGGAAAAAGTGATGACCGGCCCGGCGGGAGAGCCTGGGCGGGACGTCAAGAAGACGGACGAAGCGGTTCTGATTATGGTGCCCGACCGCTCGCACAAGGCGCAGGCGCCGGAGCCGCTGGTGCCCAGCAATCGTTTTGGTTCGCCGGAAAGTTCGGTCAAGCATTTCATAGAGAGCCGCACGCAGACGGAAGATTTCCTGAAGAGCACAGGCGGGCTGCGCGATCATGTAATGGACAGCCCGCTGGGAAAGCTCGATGCGTATGAGTTCGTGCTGTTCATCGCGGCGCACAGTGAGCGGCATACCAAGCAAATCAATGAAGTGAAGGCCGACCCGGATTTTCCAAAGAACTAGCGAACAGGCAAGAAAAAACTTTGCGCCGCGTAAGGAAATTTCTTACGCGGCGCATTCGTGTTTATGGCAAGAATTGCCCGCCGCGAATAGTTTCTTGTCGCTAAGACAACCATGCGCCAGGGTTGGCGAAGTTACTTCAGCGATGAGGAGCCGCGGACGAGGCTTGCCGCGGGCACTGGCTAGGAGTATGTTCTGGCCAATCGGGGCGCCCAAATCGGGCCTAACTTAATCAAACGGAGGAATTCCATGAGGAAGACTCAAACGGGGAGATACCTTGCCGTCTTTATCGCGATCGCTGCGCTCTCGACCGCGGCTTTAGGCCAAGAGAAAAGAGAAAACATGGAGGCGCACAAGATCGTGCACTTTGGCGATTTGAAGTGGACGCCGATCATGAAGGGATGCGATTTAGCGCCTGTAGCGGGAGACATGAATGCAGAAGGCGAGCCATTCGTTCTGCGTATCCGTTGTACCGATGGCGCCAAGATTCCCGCGCATTGGCATCCGACCGATGAAAACGTGACAGTGCTCAAGGGAACGTTTCTTGTGGGTATGGGCGAGTCTTTCGACGAAAGCAAGTTGCACACCATGAACGTCGGTAACTTTACTACCGTGCCGAAAGAGATGCGGCATTTTGGGATGTGCAAAGGCGAGACGATCGTGCAAGTGCATGGAGCGGGGCCGTTCAAAGTGAACTGGGTGAATCCGTCGGAAGTGGAGCCGCCGGATGCGTCAGCGGCAAAGCCGAAGTCCTGAGTATGTTAGAATTTTTTCTGCGGACGCGCCAGAAGACGCGTCTGCCGGAGCGTGGAACTTCGGGCTCTGTGCAACGAGGTCCCGCGAACCCCGCCAGGCCCGGAAGGGAGCAACGGTACCGGGAACGCCTCGGGTGCCGCAGATCACCCGAGGTTCCTCGCACTGAAAAATTTTCAGTCTGCTCTTGTCAGCCGTCCCCGGCAATTGCACACTCTCCACCTATGACCTATCAAGTCATCGCACGGAAATATCGTCCGCAAACATTTCGGGATCTTGTCGGTCAGGAACATGTGACCGGCACTCTGGCTAATGCGATCAAAAACAATCGCGTAGCGCACGCGTACATTTTTTCCGGCGCACGCGGCGTAGGCAAAACGACGGCCGCGCGCATTCTCGCGAAGGCATTGAACTGCGTGAAAGGCCCGACGCCCGATCCTTGCGGCGAATGCGATTCGTGCAAAGAAATTGCTTCCGGCGCTTCGCTCGACGTCATCGAGATTGACGCGGCGTCGAACCGCGGCATCGACCAGATTCGCGAATTGCGCGACATGGTGCGCTACGCCCCCGCAGCCGCTCGCACGAAAGTCGTCATCCTCGACGAAACGCATATGCTGACGGATGAAGCGTCGAACGCGTTGCTCAAGACTCTCGAAGAGCCGCCCGATCGCGTCATCTTCGTAATGGCAACCACCCAGCCGGAAGACCTCGTCGACACGATTCGCTCGCGGTCGCAGCATTTCCATTTCCGCGCGCTCACCTTCAACGAAATTGCCGGTCGCATTCGCGACATCGCCGAAAAAGAAAATCTGAAGATCGACGACGGCGCCGTCAGCGTGATCGCTCGCATGGCCGAAGGCAGCATGCGTGATTCCCTTTCCTTCCTCGAACAGGCGCGTGCCTACTGCGGCGACACTATCGAAGACAAAGCCGCGCGAGAACTTTTTGGCGTGGTGCCGGAAGACGCGCTGAACGAATTGGTCGATGCGATTGCGACCGGTTCCGCGGAACGCGCGCTTGGCCTCGTTCACACGTTTCAAAAAGAAGGTCGCAACCTGCAGCACTTCTGCCGCGAAGCTGTGCGGCATATGCGCAATCTTTTGATTGCGCGAGTCAGCGGCGCGGATTCCGATTTGATTGTCGCGACGCCGGATCAACGTCCCGCAATCGCGAAAGCTGCGGCGCTCTTCAGCGAAGAAGACTTAACGCGCTTCTTCCAAATTTTGCTGCAGACCGATGACGACTTGCGCCGCAAGCCCGATCCGCGTGTGCACCTCGAAATGGGATTGTTGCGGCTGATCAATGCTGGCCGTTTGGCGCCGCTCGAAGAATTGCTCGCGGACCTTCGTGGCGGTTCATCCGCAGTCGCGGCAAGTGCACCTGGACGTAGCTCGTTCTCCGCGCCTGCGATTCCCGCAAAAAAGGAAATGGCCAGCGCAGCAGCCGCGGGAGCCTTTTCGCCTTCGCCAGCCACAGCGCCAGCGGTTCCGTCGCGAGAATTTATTCCGCCGCGCGAATCCATGCCAGCCCCAAAGCAGCCTGAGTTCTCGCCAAAAGCCGCGACTCCAAGTTTTACTCCTCCGCCGCAACGCGCAACTTCCGAACCATTGCGAGAAGCTGCACCGGAACCGAGCGCACCGGTCGCCAAAGAAGTCGCGAAAGAAACTGCGGCAGTCGCCGCGCAAGGCTTGAGCGAAGCACAAGTGCTTGAAATTCGCGCTGCGATTCAAGCGCAACAAAAATTTCTCGGCGAACTCGTCGAGCACGGCCATCGCTGGGAACTCGACGGCGCCGAATTGCGAATTTATTTCGCGACGGAGAAACGTCCGTTCGCGGAAATGATCGAAGGACGCGACTCGCTCGAAAAGGTGCGTGCCGCTTCGAGCAAAGTACTAGGGAAGTCGGTTCGCGTGTGTGCTAGGATTGAAACGGTTGCGGGGAATGCCGCGCCGCAAGTTGCAAACACGCAGGAATTGCGCGCGCAGTTTGAACGCGACCCGATGGTCAAGTCCATGCTGCAACGCTTCGGCGGAAAAATTTCCGAAGTGAAGCGGCCTGTGAACTGAAGACTGCAGGGGTGAATACCATGGAAGTCGGCGCTCTCCAGCAGATGCTCACGCGGTTGCGGCAAGTCCAGGAAGATTTGCAGCGTCAGGT
>JAWOLO010000273.1:0-4941 GCA_033853375.1 Terriglobia bacterium | reverse complement strand
TTCCATGCCCACGATAATCATGCGATTGGCCTGCGCATTCTTCACCGTATCCCAGATGCCGGCGGCCTCCTCGTCGCGCGGATCGAAATTGTGCAGGCGGCCAAGCGTGCGGCGAATCTGATGCACGCAGTCCATGTGCGTTTCGAGCGACCACGGAGCCACCAGCAAACGATCAACGCTGTGCTCCACGGCCGGAGGCTTGTTGGGAAAATCGCGCCGCATCGAATTAAAGGGGATGAAAATCTTGCGTGTGTCGAATCCATCGTAGCTGGAGTTTTGTTCCTTGGACTTCATCACTCCAATGACAACGTACGGAATTCCGTTCATCCAGATCGTTTGTCCAAGAGCATCGCGTTCCGCAAAAAGCTGCTTCTTCGCGTCGCTGCCAAGAAATGCCACGTTGCGCGCCTCGGCGTTGTCTTCGTCGTTATAGAAGCGTCCTTGCGCAGGAGTCACACTGCGAATTTCAGAGAATGGTGGGAGTGCGCCGACGGTTTGAATTGTGCCGCTGTTAAATAGACTCCGCACCTGCACGTCGTTGCCGAGTTCAGGCATTACGTATTTGCACGCCGGAGCTTCCTTGGCCACCTGGATGTAATCATCTTCCAGCCAGCGAATGAGCCGTCCCGAGCGCATGCCGCCCGCCTGCATGCTGGTGCGTCCGGCAAAAACGATCATCACGTCCTTACCAAACGTTTCCTGATTTTTCTGGATTCCGTCGCCCAGGCCTTCGCCGGCAGCCACCATGATGGTGATGGAAATGATTCCCCAGGCGATCCCAAACATCGTCAGCAGCGTACGGCGCTTGTGCGCCCAGAGCGTCGCCACCGTATCCCGCAATAAATCGGTGAAATTCATGGCGCTCCGCCAATCGAACTATTGCAGAATCACTTGCTGTTTTTCGTTGAGGCCTTCGAGGATTTCCGTCTTCACGCCGTTTGAGATGCCGAGTTTCACACTGAGTTTCTTCTTGCCGTTTTCTCCCTTGGCGTCGGGGATTTCAACCGAAGCTTTGCGGTCTTTGTCGTAGATCAACGCCGCTTCTGGAATCATGAGCACGTTCTTTTTCTCTTCGAGAAGAATTTCGGCGTTCGCGCTCATGTTGGCCTTGAGTTCACCGCCTGGATTCGAAATCGACACGCGCACTTCGAACGTCGTCACGTTGTCTTTTTCTTTCCCGAGCGGTGAAATCTTCGTCACCTTGCCGGTAAATTTCTTGTCTTTAAAGGATTCGACCACGATACGCGCCGGCTGGTCTAAGTACACTTTGCCGATGTCCGCCTCGTCAACTTTGCCCTGCACGTAAACTTCGCTCACGTCGCCGAGCGTCATGATTAACGTGGCTTGCGAACCGAGCACGAGGATGGAGCTCACCGCGTCCCCGACGTTCACATCCCGCGAAAGCACCAACCCGTCAATTGGGCTGACAATCGTGGAGTTGCGCAGATCTTCCTGCGCGTTTTCTAGCGAAGCCTTGGCCTGCGCGACTTGCGCTTCGCTCTTGGCAATTTCTGCCTGCGAGACCAGCAGGTTGCGCTGCGCGCTGACTTGTTTGTTCAGCGCGAGCTGATAATTCTTCTCCGCGTCCTCCACCAAGCTCTTGGACATCACGCCGTCTTTGTACATTTGCTCGGCGCGCTCCATATTGAGCTTCAAAAAAGGCACGTCGGGGCCTTCGGCGTCCACCTTGTTGCGTTCGAGCGTGGCCTTCGCGGATTGCAGCGCCGCTTCCGCAGCCTGCAGATTCGCGCTCGAGGCGCGCACCGCCGCTTCGAGTTGCACCTTGTCAAGATCCGCTAGAATCTGACCTTGCTTTACACGGTCTCCGTAGTCCGCATACAGCTTCTTCACGATACCGCTGGCCTTGGATTTCACCTCGACTTTAGAAAGCGGCTCAATCTTTCCAGTGGCCACAACGACGCGCGCCAAGTCGCCGCGCTCCACAGAAGCCAGTTTGGAGGGATCAATGGTGTGATTCGGGCTGAGCGCCGCCTTCACTCCGTAAGCGCCACCGCCTAAGAGGAGTACGATTACCGCCGACCACAGGATCCGCCGGCGGCGTTTCTTGCCATGTTTGCCGTTTAGGCCGTTCGCTAACCCATTACCATTGCTTGACATACCAGACCCCCGCTGCAATTTGCCCGCTAGGATTTATGCGCTGATACAGGGCTTTCGTCTCTCGTAATCAAGTACGAAAGACTTCGCGAAAAGTTCCCTTGTTTCGGTGAATTAGACGATAGGAAACGCTATAAGTCAGGAGTGGAATCTGCGAATTTTTTGACTTGATTTTCTCGTATAGGCGAATGCCTTGGTGGAATCAAGCACGGCCAAATATTACAGACTAGCCTTGCGCAGGCGCAGTGCGTTGGCAATCACAGAAACCGAACTGAAACTCATCGCGGCGCTGGCCAGCATAGGGCTAAGCAGCCAGCCTAGAAAGGGATAAAAGACGCCGGCGGCAACAGGAATGCCGATCACATTGTAAAGAAAAGCCCAGGCAAGATTCTGCTTGATGTTGCGAATCGTCGCGCGGCTCAGCTTGCGCGCGCGAACGATTCCGCGCAAATCGCCTTTGAGCAGCGTGATGCCCGCGTTTTCCATCGCGACATCCGTGCCCGTTCCCATGGCGATGCCCACATCCGCCGCAGCCAGCGCAGGAGCATCGTTGATGCCATCGCCCGCCATCGCTACCACGCGGCCTTCGTCTTTGAGGCGCTTAACGACCTCGCCCTTTCCCTCCGGCAGAATTTCCCCTTGCACGTCCGCAATTCCCAATTTTTCCGCAACCATCTTCGCAGATTGCTTACGGTCGCCGGTGAGAACCACAATACGCAACCCTTCTTTTTGCAGCGCGCTAATGGCTTGCGGCGTCGATTCTTTCATCAAATCCGCCAGTGCAATCGCGCCCGCAAGCTTTTCGTTCACCGCGACAAGAACAATCGTCGCTGTAAAAGCCCCCTCAAGACCGAAGGCTTCGTAGAGTCCCTCAGCCCCTGCGACAGGAATTCCTTTTTCCTTCAGGAACATCTCGGTTCCAACGATGACTTTGTCTCCCCCCACTCGTCCTTCTACGCCGCCACCCGAGGTTGCCCGAAACTCAGTCACTTCGGCCAGACTGATGCCCTTCTCCTTCGCAGCTCTAACGATGGCGCGCGCCAGCGGATGCTCGCTGGGGTTTTCGATACTCGCAGCCAGCGCAAGCAATTTTTCCTTTGTAAATCCGCCTCCCTCAAAAATGCTCACAGCGCTCACCAGTGGCCTGCCTTCGGTCAGCGTCCCCGTCTTGTCGACTACGAGCGTGTCGACTCGGGCAAGCGTCTCAAGCGCTTCCGCGTTCCGGACGAGCACGCCGGCATGCGCGCCGCGGCCCACGGCGACCATGATGGACATCGGCGTCGCCAGACCAAGCGCGCACGGGCACGCAATAATCAGCACCGATACCGCCGCGACAAGGGCATGCGCAAAGCGCGGCTCGGGACCAAAAAACATCCAGCCCGCAAAGGACAGAACCGCCGCCGCAACTACGGCAGGAACAAAATACGAAGCCACGCGGTCGGCAAGACGCTGCATCGGCGCGCGGCTGCGTTGCGCTTCGCCGACGAGCTTCACGATTTGCGCCAGCACGGTTTCGCTGCCCACGCGCTCCGCTTCCATCACGAAGCTGCCGCTGGTGTTTAGCGTGCCGCCGGTGACGCTGTCGCCGCTCTTCTTCTCAACCGGCATCGGTTCACCGGTGACCATCGATTCATCCACCGCGCTCGCGCCTTCGCGAATCACGCCGTCCACAGGAACGCGCTCTCCCGGACGCACGCGCATGCGATCGCCGTGTTTGACTTGGTCCAGCGGCAAGTCTTTTTCACTGCCGCCGGGCGAAACGAGATGCGCCTGCTGTGGCGCAAGATTCAGAAGCGCGCGAATCGCCCAGCTGGTGCGCTGACGCGCACGCAATTCCAAAACCTGGCCGAGCAGCACGAGCGTCGTAATCACCGCGGCTGCTTCGAAATAAACCGGCGCCGCGCCTTCCATGCTTCGGAAAGAAGCAGGAAAGACTTGCGGGAAAAATGTCGCGACGACGCTGTCGAGATACGCAACGCCCGTTCCCATGCCGATCAGCGTGAACATGTTCGGGCTGCGGTTCACGAGCGAGGCCCAGAAGCGCTCGAAAAATGGCCAGCCCCCCCAGAGCACCACGGGCGTCGCCAGGATAAATTCGATGACGTTGCGAACACTGTGCGACAGCCGCAAACCCAGCGCGTCGCCAAACATCGACAGGACCAGCACAGGCAACGACAGCGCCGCACTCACCCAAAACCGCCGCCGCATCGAGTCGTACTCCGGGTCGGCCTCAACTTCTGCAAAAACATCCATCGGCTCCAGCGCCATGCCGCAGATTGGGCACGTGCCCGGACCTATTTGCACAATTTCCGGATGCATCGGGCACGTGTACCGCACGCCTTGAGCACTCGCTGGAACGGGAGCGGCAGCCGGTGTCGGTGCGGCTGCCGCATGATGCATGTGCTCGTGCCCGACATGAAGGGGAGCGTGCGCCGGAGCAGCGGCCTGCGCGTGGGTGTGCCCATGTCCGTGTCCATGCTCCATTCCCGCTGTGCCTGGAGCCGTGAGAAACTTCTCGGGATCCTGCGCAAACCTCTCCGCACACCGCTTCGAGCAGAAATAGTAAGCCTTGCCGTCGTGCTCGATTTTGCCGGCAGCCTTGGCCGGATCGACCGACATCCCGCACACCGGGTCTTTCGCTTTTGGCGGCCCCGACAAAATCGGCAGGCTTGCGCCGGGCGGCTTCGGGTTCATCGGTAGATCGGACATGTCGCTATATTAGATGATTCTAGACGGCTCTGTTGACATGTTGTCCTGATAAGGGCTTCGCCCAAAATCTGTCATCCCGAATCCCCGCGGTTTTTGCGGGGTGAGGGATCTGCTTTC
>JAWOLO010000272.1:0-35191 GCA_033853375.1 Terriglobia bacterium | reverse complement strand
GTCGTGCCGTGCCATCGCGTGGTTCGCCAGGACGGCGCGCTCGCCGGCTACCGCTGGGGCCTCTCGCGCAAAGAGCGGCTCCTCGCCTCCGAACGCTCGGCCGGATAGGGTCGAGTTGAGGAAAAAGAATGAGGACTGAATGCAGGAGCACAAGGGAGCGCCTGGTGCGCCCAGCACTTCGGTCAGAATCAAAGGGGAGGTCTGACGAAGGCTAAGGTGCCTAGCCGCGGGGTTTGACGCGGGTGGCGCTTTTCGGCCAGTCCTGCTTGAAGGGGCTATCGCTGATCTTGAGGTTCTTCATCTCGTTGGTGTAGTGAAACAGGAAGTAGTCGCCCGAGCCGGCCTCAAAAAACTTCTGCTGCACGGGCAGCCAGGAAGCTTCATCGATCCACATCTGAATCTTGCTGATCTGGTTGCGAACTTCTTCGGACCTGGGCGTCAGCTCCAGGACCACGGTCTTCTTATTGTCAAGATCTTCCTCACCAATCACGGAAACCAGGTAGCTCTTCTTGAGGCTTTCACCCTTAGTGCCGAAGCCCAGCAGCACGTATTGATCGACCAATTGGCGGTTTTTGCCCAGATTGTATTCTTCGACGCGATTGATTTTCGGATTAAAGATAAACAGGTTATCGCCGGTGCGCAGAATCGTGCGCGGATCCGGTTTGGTGATGTCAATGCGCATCTTCTCGTCGCGCCGCACTACGATGTGGCCGGTTTCGGTGGAGGTATCTTTCACCACGGCAGTGTACTTAATGTGCTCGAGATCGGCCGTGAGCGTGTGGAAGTCCTGCGCGGCCTTGTCCATCATGCCGAGGACGCCTTCAATGGTCCACTTGGTTTGTGGTGCGCTGGTCTTGGCGCTCTTCGCTGTGGCAAAGGACGCCGGGTACTCTCCCGCGAGGCAGCAAAACGCCGCCAGCGCAAAAGAGAGCAGGGAAGGACTCCAGCGAATCCTCAAGGAACGCAATGCTGTGTGCCTCATAAAGGGTCTCGAAATCCTAACATAGATAAAGAGATGCGCGAACCGGCAGCGTCGTTTCTACAGCCGGGTGGCGCGCTCAAAAAGTCCGAAAAGCAGACCCCTCACCGCCGTTCGCAAACGGAGCGACCGGGTTCGGGATGACATGTCGTTGCTTTGCGCAGCCCTGCCACAGGTCCTTTTCATGAATCCACACGAGTACGGTTTGATCCCGTCCCCATGGAAAAACTTTGCAAGAAGCCGTGCTAATGCCGAATCTCCACCTGATAGGCGATGACCAGGCCCTGTTCGTCGCGCAGCGGCTCGATTTTGGAAATGGAGAAGTTGCCTTTGTGCAATTCCGGCAGCGCCTGCTGCAAAGCGGTGTGCAGATCGTTCTGCAGGGCAAACTTTGGAGGCGCCAGGAGCCGCGCATCCACGCGATAGGTTTGCCGGTTCCCCTCTTCCGAGAGGAGCTGCACCTGGCCGGGTGCAGCGGGACCGCCGCCTTGCGGCTGATCGTGGAACCAATGCCGCGGCGTGAGCAACACGAACACCAAAATAAGGATCACGGCGATGTCGTATTGCCACGCGCCGCGCTCGTACGACCAGAAAAACGTTTTCGAGAAGACCCGCCCGAGGCTTGCCATGTCAGTCCGCCGGCACACCGTCGACGATGACGCCATCGCGCATATGCACCACGCGATCAAAGTACGTGGTTGCTTCCGGATTGTGCGTGATCATCACCACGGTTTGGCCGAGCTCTTTGTTCAATTGCCGGAGCATCTGTAGCACGATTTCGGAATTCTTGGAATCAAGGTTGCCGGTGGGTTCGTCGGCAAGGAGAATTTTCGGCTCATTGATGATGGCACGCGCAATGGCCACGCGTTGCTGCTCGCCGCCGGAAAGTTCGGAAGGCTTGTGATGCAGGCGTCCCCCGAGGCCGAGCATTTGCGTGACTACTTCGAAGCGGTGCGGGTCGAAACCGTCGCCGTGAATGAACTGCGCGATGGCGATGTTGCCTTTGGCAGTTAGCGTGGGAAGCAGATTGAACCGCTGGAAGACGAAGCCGATTTTGTGGCGGCGGAGCTTTGTACGTTCCCCATCGCTAAGTGCCGTGAGATCGTTGCCGTCTACCAGGACTTTGCCGCGCGTTGCTTGCGCTAGGCCGCCGATCACGTAAAGAAGTGATGACTTGCCGCACCCCGACGGCCCCATCACGGCAACAGATTCTCCGGGCAGGACCTCGAAATTCACGCCGCGCAAGGCAGGCACTTCTACTTTGCCCGCCTTGTAGAGCTTCCATAAATTTTCGGTCCTGAGTATCGGCTCCACGCTCTTTTTTCCCTGGAGGATCAAACTTTCCGCAGGTGCCGTTATTGTAGCTGCGATTGCCATCCGTGCCTAGCCGTGCCGCGCGTTGCGCGGTCCTTTCTTTGCTTTGGCGTTCTCGGTTTGTTTTGCGAACCGCAAGGCCCTGCGTTTTCTACGTTGACTTTAATCATAAGACAACGCTTCGACCGCATCTTTCCGGCTGGCCATCCATGCCGGGTAGCTTGCGCCGAGCATGGCGCCCGCCAACGCAATTAATCCCGCACGGAAGATCCAGTCCGGCGTAATCAGGATGGACAGCGTCGGAAATTTCCAGAGGAATCCCGCGCGCACGAGATAGCTCAACCCGACGCCCGCGCCAACTCCCAGCGCGCAAAGCGCCGCCGATTCCGAAAGCAGCGAACGGATGACGAACCAATGATTGGCGCCGAGCGATTTCAGCACGCCGATGTCGCGCGTGCGCTCAAGGACGGTGGTGTACATGGTCAGAAAAATGACCAGCAATCCAATGCAGACCGCTAAGGCGATCATCGCGCTGATGAACGACTGCAGTCCGGGAATATTTGTGGCCGTCATCAAGGACAGGAAATCTTTCAAGGGGCGTACGGTGTAGCTGGGTAAGAGGTGACGCATTTCTTCCATCACGGCGTCGGTGTGCTCCGAGCGTGTGCATTTCACGAGGAAAATGGAGGCTTTGTCATGGGCGCCGACAAGGTTCTGCAAAGTGGGGAGCGGAACGAAGACGCGCGCACCTTTGCCGTGCTCGACGATTCCGACGACGTGCCAGTCGTGATTTAGGACATTGTAGGTGTCGCCGACCTTCAAGCTCTTGGCTTTGGCAGCCCAGTCGTCGACTAGCAAATCATCGGGGCCTTCCAGGTCATGACCTGCAAGAAAAACGAATCCGCCGGAAACGTCACGGAAACTGTCTTTATCGATGCCCCAAATGGTTTCCACCGCGCCGTTCGAATTGAATTGAAGCAACGCCGGCGCGACGGCTCTCACATATTTGAGTTCGGCAACTTTTTCGCCGATTTTGATAGGCATGGGCGAGCCGCTGAAATTAATGATGATGGACGCAGCGGGGGGTTGCAGCATGATATCCGCGCCGATGCCTTCGATTCTTTTGGCCGTTTCTGTAAGCAGGCCGCTAGTCAGCCCGACGATAAGAATTACCAACGCAACTTCCACGGCGACACCCATTGCTCCGATGAGCGTGCGCATCGGACGATGCAAAAGGTTTCGAAAGATGAGTTCGCCCATCATTGCGGCTTATTCTCCATGGGCGGCTTGTTGTCCGCGGCTTCGCCGACATGCACCAATTCCGAACCCGGGGGCTGGTCGAGTTTGAAGCGGTCGGGTGGGATTTCTTCGTTCACGGTAATTTTCGTGACTTGCATATCCAGCGTGTAATCGTCGTGGGGCCGCTCGATGTGGATGGATCGCGGAAAGGAAGTTATGGCCGGTGAGGGCGCAGTCGCAGCAGTGGGTGTGGGCGGCGGTGTGCTGGTTTGAGCCGCTGCGGCGTTGTCCACGGGCTCCCAGTCGGAGAAGGATGCGTCCGAAATGAGTACCCCCTTGGGGCCAAAAGTCTCCATGCGCGCTACCTGGAGATTCGAACGGTCGAACCAGATTTCGCGCAAGACTTCCAGTTGGTAGCCGCCGCGCAAAACCGTCAAAATGTAGTAGCGTCCTTTTTCGTTGTTGAATTCCCGCATGGTGACGGCTTCTTCCTTGCGAATTTCCGGCCAGAGAAGCGCGTCCAGTAAATGCTGCGGGCGCAGATTTTCGATGGGTTTCGCGCTGGGCTTTTCCATTACAACTGAACCGACAAGAAATTTGTTTTTCGTAGGAATCGAAACGCGAAACGTATCACCATCGCTCGCCATATCGAATACCGTTTTCCCGATCACAGGCGCCTGCCCGATCATGCGGATTTCCGCGGGTCGCGCCGCGAGCAGGAAAGCCTTCACTTCGTGATATTCGTCGATGACGCCGCTGTATCGCGAACCCGCGGTGGGCTTAAGTTCAACGGTGGCGTTCAATGTTTTCGTGCTCCGGGCGATCGCATTGTAGGCATCGAGCAACTCCACGCGCGTGGCGTCTTTGGCCACGGGCCGTTCGGCGGCGGGAATTTGCGTATGTCCAGTGACGACAGGGCCATGGCAGCTGCAGCAAATGGCCGCCAGTGTCGTCAGGATCAGGCAGGTTGGCACACGTTGTATCAAGGAGTTTCGCTCTCCTGCACACAAATGAAGCAATCTAACAACCACTTGGATGCCCGTCAATCGAAGCGGCGCCGCGTGGAGATCGCTCTCAATTCGGCCGCGCAATATGAACGTCAAATCTCTGGATCGCGGGGCGTAAACGCCGGATGATCTCGCTGGGCCAAAGTGCTTCGCTCAAAATCGTTATCCATCCATCTTGCGGCTCGCAGATCGCGCAAAACGTATAATGCGTATAGGCCTGCTGATAGGCGTCCAAGCCGCGCTTGGAAAGATCGCCTTCGAGCGCGGCATCGGCGGCTTGCGCGGCGCTTCCTGCACGGATTCCAAAGGTTTCGCCCTCAAAGCGCTCGAGGAGTTGCCGCAACTCCTCGACGCTTGGCGAGGAAATCACCACACAGCGCTCCGCCGCTTCGCGCCATGTGATTTTGCGCGCTTTGCAAAATTCCCGTACGCGATCGAGATGGCTGAAGAAATCCACAGCGTACGGATCTTTACCTGCGAGTGCAGGGAAAATCTCCGCCCAGATCTCGGCGCCTTCCTGCCCTCGCACGGGCTCGCGGCTTTCGGTTTCCGCCAGTTCCAGACCGACGGCCTTTACTTCGTTGCCGAGGTCCAAGGCCTGCACATCCAGAGAGAACGGCGGCAATTCGAGCGCGCCACTCCCCATGGCAGGAACTCCAGGAGTGCTCATTCTTCGTCCTCTACGTGCGGAAACTTCTGTTGAAATTCCGGCGACTGCTTGCGCACATCCAGCCAATCGAAGAAGGAATCCGGAGTTTCCAGCCAAATGCGGAACCAACTGGCAATCTCGAGTTTTTCCTCGCGCTTTTGCGGCTCGACTTTATGGTTGCGCGCAATCATTTCTGCGCGGCGCTTTCCCAGCCTGGCGACTTCCAGCACGCGTTCGACCGCGGCCTTTTCGCCGTGCGCACGAAACTTGCGCATCAGTTCATCCAGCCGCATGATGCTGACTTCTGCATCCCCCAGCGTTTTGAAGTGAAGCAGGTCTTCGAATTCTTCTTCGTACTGCTCCTCAGCCTCTTCTTGCATCGACAGTAATACTTTGTGCCCGGCATCCTTCAGAACATCCGCGATATATTCCGAGCCGGTTTTGCCCGCTTCGCCGTGTTCCGCCAGGAGCCGCAGGCGCAATTGTTCGATCTCCGCAGGCGTCCATTTCGGGGCATTGATCTCTCGCGCCGTTTCCAGGATGAGCGCTTTCTTGTTCTTGAGTCCCTGGGTCATCGAGCATTGCCTCTGTGCTGTTGCTTTTGTTGATGGGCCGCCGGTTTCGTGTGTCGCTTCTTCGGACTTGGCGGCGGTGGCGGCGGATCCGCGGGAAGTCCTGCTAGAAGCCGCCGGTACTTCAGCACATTTCTATTGTGCTCCGCCAGCGTGGAGCTGAAGAAATGGCCGCCCTGGGTATTCGCAACGAAGTAAAGAAAATTAGTGTCCGCCGGATGCAGCGCCGCCCGCAGGGATATCTCCCCTGGATTGCCGATCGGCCCTGGCGGGAGCCCATAATGTTCGTAGGTATTGTAAGGCGAATCGAAGGTCAAATCTTCTCCCGTGAGCTTGCCTTTGTACTGCCCCATCCGTTCCAGGCCGTAGATCACTGTCGGATCGCATTGCAGCCGCATTCGCTTGCCCAGACGGTTATTGAAAACGCTGGCCACCATGGGCCGCTCTTCCGCTTTGGGAGTTTCGCGTTCGACGAGGGAAGCAAGGGTGACTACGCGCAGCCGCGCGGAAGGATTTTCCATGTTCGGAGTAACTTGCTCTTTTGCACCGGTTGGCGATTTTGCGGCGGTTTGTGCGATCGAAGCCACTCGGCCGTCTGGATCAACAGCGGCAATGCGCTTCCACTCTTCTCTGAATTTGCGCACCATTTCTGCCGTCAGTTGGCTTGCGGAAGGATGGCGTGGAAGTTCGTAGGTGGCAGGGAAGAGGAATCCTTCCAGGGTCCGAGCCTCGGGCGCAAAATCGCGAAGCAGTGAGGGGTCGCTGGCAGCGAAGATGAAATCGGCGGCCGGCATGAACTTGCCGGCTTCGAGGTCGTGCGCGATGTCAAACATGGTTTCGCCTTCGCGTACGGTGAAAGGCTGCTCGAAAATTTGGCCGTTAGCAATCTTCCAGAAGACATCGCGCCCGGTCATCGGGTGGTCGAACAAATACTCGCCGGCCTGCAACGTGCGCTTCGGATGACGCCGCGCATAGATTTCGAAGGCCAGCTTGCTGCGAATCACGCCGTTGTGTTTCAGCAGATAGCCGACAAACCGCGGCGATGCTCCGTGGGGAACGTCAACAAACACTCCCTCCTTCGGAAAATCTTGGTATGGTTGCGTGATGCTGTACCACATCCACGCCGCGTAGCCTGCCGCGGCCAGCACCATCAAAAGAAATAGGTACCGGAGATATTTCATCCCGCCTCACCTGTACCGCTGATTCGATCTCAACGCTACTCCGCCGGTTGCCCCTGCCGCTCGAGGTATTGCTTCAAAATGACGGCGGCAGCCACGGCATCTACGGTCACTCTTTCCGGCGTCTTCTTGTGTTTCTTGGCACTGCCCGATTTTTCGGCGTGGAAAAACCTTCCCTGCGTTTCTTCGAGCAGGCGTTCCGCTTCCCAACTTGTCAGGCGCTCATCGACCATTTCCACGGGCAAGCCGAGCTGCTTCCGAACGCGCCGAGCAAAACGCTCGGCTTCTTCGGCCATTTCGCCGCGCGTGCCATCGAGCTTGAGGGGCAGTCCCACGACAATCTGCTTTACCCCATGCTCGCGCACAAGTTCCCGGAGCCGCCGCATATCTTCGTTGCGGTTGATTCGTTGCATGGTGCTGAGCGGCTGCGCTATTTTGACGTCCACGTCCGCAATTGCCAGGCCCATCCTCTCTCTTCCGTAATCAATGGAGAGAATGGCACGCCGCAGACGAGGCTCAACGCGCAGGGACTCGCTCTGTAGTCCAGTTCCTACTGGATTCATCACTACCAGTATAACTTGAGGGCGCGGTGAGTGCCGAAGCCCCGTGCTTCAACTGGAACCACGAGCAACCGGCTTGCTTTTGATGCTCCAAGGGTCATAATGAGAACAGTTCGGAGACTAGCCACCGTCTCATGGAATGCCCGGTTTGTGCGGCGCAAAACTCTCGCAGTGCGTCTGTGTGTGCAAAGTGTCACACGCCTCTACCCCAGCTTGACTCCCAAGAGACGCTGAACGACGCGGGAACGCTCGAAGATTGGAGTGTTGCCAGCGCATCCAGTGCATCTCTTTCCACTTCGCAGGCCACATCCGGCGAATTGACACCTGGGATTCTCCTCGCGGGGCGCTACGAAATTCTGCAACTGCTCGGGCGCGGAGGCATGGGAGCGGTTTATAAGGCGCGAGACAAAGAGTTGGACCGCTTTGTTGCGCTAAAGCTCATTCGGCCAGAACTCGCGCGGAATCCCGAAATGCTGCGGCGCTTCAAGCAGGAATTGATTCTCGCGCGCCAGGTCACACACAAAAATGTCATTCGCATCTTCGACCTGGGGCAGTCCAACGGGATCAAATTCATCACCATGGATTTCGTGGAGGGTCAAGACCTCCGCGCTCTGCTTCGAGAGCGGGGCAAGCTGCCTCCCGCCGAAGCGGCAAAAATCATGCTGCAGATTTGCCGCGCCTTAGAAGCGGCGCATGCAGAACACGTGATTCACCGCGATTTAAAACCCCAAAACATCATGTTGGACAAAAAGGGCCGGGTCTATGTGATGGATTTTGGCATCGCCCGCTCCGCCCGCGTACTCGGAATGACGCAAACTGGCGCGCTGATTGGAACACCAGAGTACATGTCTCCGGAACAAGCGCGCGGAGAAACGCTCGATCAACGGTCGGACATTTTTTCGCTCGGAGTCATCTTCTACGAAATTTTGACAGGGAAAGGGCCGTATCCGTCGGATACGCCGCTCGCGACATTATGGAAGCGAATGCAGGAACCGGTAACGCCTCCTTTGAAACTCGAACCGGGCCTGCCTCCCGCGCTCAATGAGATTGTTGTAAAGGCTTTAGCGATCGAGCCCGAGAAGCGGTTTGCGAGCGCCCGAGAAATGGCGCACCAACTGGAAATCTGGCTGGGGCCTTCCGCAGAGAGCTCCACGATTTTTCTTCCCGCTGCGCGGACTAGCCACTACTGGAAATGGGCCTCTGTCGCTTTGGGGGGCTTACTCCTCGTCGCGGTGGTGGCGTTCCGGTTGAAAGGACCTGACAAGCCGGCTCCGGTGCACGCGCCAGTTTCCGTTCTCGTTGCGGATTTTGCCAACACAACGGGGGACAGCATCTTCGATGAAACGCTCGAGCCTCCCCTCAGCGTTGCGCTCGAAGACGCGTCCTTCATCAGCTCATTCAACCGCAACCAAGCGAAGAAAATTGCCGCGCAACTTCAGCCTGGCGCTTCCTCGCTCGAAGAAACGACCGCGCGGCTCGTGGGCGTTCGCGAAGGAATCAATTTCGTGGTAGCGGGCCTCATCGAGAAAAGAGGAAGTGGTTATAAAGTCCGAGCGAGAACTCTTGAAGCCGCCACGGGAAAGATTCTCATCGAGGTGGATGAGAATGCAGACGACAAGAAGAGCGTGCTGGGCGCCGTCGGCAAGATTGCCGCGGAGACGCGGCACGCGCTCGGCGACACGACACCGGAGTCCGCACAGGTAACCGCAGCGGGAACCTTCACGACCAGCTCGCTCGAAGCAGCTCACGCTTATGCTCTAGCTCAGGATCTGCAATGGGCAGGCAAGTGGGAAGAAGCTATCCCTCTGTACGAACAAGCTGTGCAATTGGATCCCAATCTTGGCCGCGCCTACGCGGGGCTCGCCTCCACGAGCGCCAACATGGGCCGCCGAAAAGATGCTGAGAAGTACTACCAACTTGCTCTGGCACACATTGATCGCATGAGCGATCGCGAGAAATATCGAACACGCGGCGGGTACTACCTTGCGAACCGGGAACCCCGCAAGGCCATCGCCGAATATTCGGCTCTGGTTCGACAATTCCCGTCCGACGGTGCCGCATATTCAAATCTCGCGATCGCCTATCTCTATCTCCGCGACATGCCAAAGGCATTGGAGGAAGGGCACCAGGCAGTGACGCTCCTCCCTCGAGCTCTGATGCAACTCAACAATCTCGCGCTCTATGCGATGTACGCCGGGGATTTTGCAACGGCTGCCGAGCAAGCGCAGAATGTCATCGCGCAAAATGCGTCGTCCGTGAGTGCTTACGGTACCTTGGCAATGGCTCAAGTTGGCATGGGCCACTTGGTTGAAGCTGAACAAACCTACAAAAAGATGGAGTCGATCAGCCCGCGTGGCGCGCAAATGGCAACAATGGGGCGCGCAGACCTGCTGTTGTATCAGGGACTTCCCAAGGCGGCGATTGCGCTCCTGCAACAAGGATCCGTCCCTACTTCTGGAAAAACCGACGACTCAGCTCTGGCGGCGCGTCTGATGCTTCTCGCGGAGGCAAAGCTCTCGGCGGGAATGACTTCTGAGGCGGCAGCCGATGCCAAATCTGCCCTCGCGCACGACAGCAATGGGGTTGTTCAGTTCTCCGCGGGCCGCATTTACGTCGAAGCGGGGCAAGTCGCCGCAGCACAAGCGCTTGCCACACAACTTGCTTCGCACCTGGAACCCGACGATCAAGCTTATGCAAAGATTCTTCAAGGTGAGATGTCGCTCAGACATGGAGACGCACGACGGGCCGTTGAGCTATTCGAGGAGGCACAAAAGGCCGCTGACACGTGGATTGGCCACCTGGATTTGGCGCGTGCCTATATTGAACGTGGCGCCTACACAGAAGCAGACTCGGAACTGGAGGAATGTTTGAAACGACGCGGAGAGGCCAGCGCCATTTTTCTGGATGACGTACCGACCTTTCGCGAGCTTCCACCAGTCTATTATTACCTGGGCCGCGCTCAGGAAGGGTTGAAGAGTTCGGCGGCCGTCGAATCCTACAAAGCCTTTCTGGCGATCAAAGACAAAGGCGATGAGGCTGGCCTAGTGAAGGATGCCGAACGAAGAGTTGCGGCGCACTGAATATCTATGTCTGCGACTCCATTCACGTCAGAAGCTCTCGCGCCCTAGTTTATCTGCCCGCGCGCCGCAATCGCGCGAAGTCTTGCCGCTGCTCATAACACCGGGAAATTCGGAGATGCTCAAAAGACGTTGAACGGCGCGGAAATTGCAAATGCCCCTGCGCCATTCGCAGGACTTATGACTGTAGCTTTGAGCTTGTATCCATTTCCTTTGCCAGAGATTCCCAACCCGCCAAAAACCGCGATTCCACCTTGCCCGGTGGTTTGAATTGTCTGTCCGGTCAGCGCCGCACCTCCAGGGTTTACAGCGATGGTCATTTGCACGACGGCGCCGCGGACGGCATTGCCGAAGTTGTCGACCACCAGCACCTTCACGGAAGGTGTGATTTGCGCTTGCGATTGAGTGTTGCTTGGCTGAACGGCGAAAGAAACAGTGAAGCTCGAGGCTACCGCGAGCGTGTACGAAGCCGTCGCCTTCTGTTGCGGCGCGCCGGAATCCACGGCCTGAATCGTGAACGCATAGTTGCCGACAGCGCTAGAGGTACCGCCGATCACTCCTGCGGCACTGAGAGTCATACCAGGAGGCAACGAACCACTCGTCAGTGACCATGTGACCGGGCCAATTCCGCCGGTAGTGCTTAGTGCCGTGTTGGAGGCAACATTGGCCAAAGCGTCTGGAAGAGCGCCGCTCGCCGGAATGATGACCAGGGGCGCGGGTGCGCGAATTGAGAGAATGAGCGACTTGGCTTGCGACGGTGAACCGCTATCCTGCACCTGAACCGTGAAAGCAGTGGGAGAGGGATTCGCAATCGCCGGCGTGCCACTGATGACTCCGCCTGTGCTGAGCGTCAGCCCCGCGGGGAGTTGCCCACTGGCGAGCGTCCAGATAAATGGCGCGGTGCCCCCTGTCGCTTGCAGAGAAATGCTGTAGGGCAGGCCCACAATCGCATCCGGCAACACACCTCCCGCGGAGGTGATGACCAGCAAAAGTGTGCTCTTGATGGCTACGTTGATAGTGATCGTCTGTGAGGGCAAACTCGCGTCGCCCGCCTGGACCGTGAAAGTGAAGCTGCCGGTAGCGGTTGGCGTTCCGCTTAAAGCTCCATTCGAATTGAGAGATAAACCAGCAGGCAGTTGACCGCTCGCGAGCGTCCAAGTGATCGGAGTGATGCCGCCGTTCGATTGGAACGTGAAGCTATAAGGAACTCCGATAATCGCATCGGGCAGAGAGCCTGGAGAAGTCGTGATCGCAAGCGCAGAGGCGATGCGAATGGTAATGGTCGCAGTGGCGCTTTGCGCTGGACTCCCGGAATCCCTAACCTGCACTGTCAGGGTGTTCCCCGTGAGATTGATGTGCGTTGGTGTTCCACTGATTATTCCTGCAGTGCTCAGGCTTAAGCCCATGGGCAACGAACCCGAAGCAAGCGTCCATGTTTGATTGCCCGTTCCACCCGTTGCCGTCAGACTCAGCGCATAAGGAACATTCACAACGCCATCCGCTCCGCCAGGCGGTGTGATCAACAGCGGGCTGGCAACATGTAGGTTGTAGGTTTGTGTTGCCGCCGCAGGCGGCGTGAAAGAATCTGTGACCTGCACGGTGAAGGTGAAGTCTCCCGCGACCGTTGGAGCTCCTGAAATCGCTCCTGTGGCGGGATCAATACTCAATCCCGGCGGCAGCGAACCGCTGGAGATCGAGACCGTCAACGGACCGAAGCCCCCAAAAACGTTCACAGGCCCGCTGTAAGTATTGCTGACCACGCCGTCCGGTAGCGTGGACGAAAGAATGGTCAGCGTTGCCGACGGAGTGGCCAGGCCGGTGTTCGCCGGATGAGCAACCACCACCGGTGTGAACGTGGTCGTGAGAAGATTTTGCATCACGTTGGCGTCCGAGACGTTTGCACGAATGACAATTTGTCCGAGTTCACCGGGTTTCAGCGACAGCGTCGCGTTCGTTACGGCCGGGTCTGTAAGATCCGGATCGCCCAAGCTCCCAGCCGGCGTGAACACGGGGTTAGGAATATTCGCGACGACGATATTTTGAATTTGCTGCAGCAGGTTGCAGCCTTGCGCGACCGGCAGAAGATATTGCTTGGTCAGGATCAACTGCAGATTGACGCCTGCGGGGAGCGGCGCTTTCTGGAATAGCTTCACGGCGTAAGAGGTGGTCGTATTGCCCGCGTTGGTCACTTGGTAGGTGGCATCGGTGACCGATTGATTTGCGATGCCCGGATTGGCGATCGTTGTGTCGGCAATTGTCGGGTTGGCGATGCCTGGATTGGCGATACCTGGATTCAAGGAAGTCACGACAGCGGGATTCGCGATACCCGGATTGGCGATGCCCGGATTCGCGATACCCGGATTGGCAATGCCAGGATTAGCAATTCCAGGGTTGGCGATTCCGGGATTAGCGATGCCCGGATTCGCGATACCCGGATTGTGCGTTTCCGCAGAGAGAATTGTGGGATTTGCGAAACCGAAACTATCGGGATTGAGAATCTGCGGAGCGTTCGGATCGGGATTAAACACCACGAAACCCGAAAGGCCTCCGAGCACCAATGCCCCATTCGGAGCGGTAATCTCTTGCGCATTCACCGTAACGGTGGCGGCGGGATTCGCCGACTGGATAAACACGGCGCGCGCGATGCTCGATTGCGGCGCGATGGTGACGTCGAGCGACGTCTGCAAGCTGAATTGCAACAGCGATGCCTGGCCTTGGGGATCCGGCTGCCCGTTTGCAAGAGCCGGCTGGTTCGCAATGGAAATGCGGAAGCTGCGCAGCGACGTCGTGGTATTCCGCAAAATTACCGTGAATGCGCGCTGCAAAAGCTGCGCCGGATTGCTCGGCAGAAAGCCCAGTGGCTTCGCGTTGCCGAGCGAGCCAACCACCAGCCCCGAAGCCACAATCGACGTGTAAATGTTTTGATTCCTCGAAGCAACGAAACCATCGTTCACGCCAATCTTGCAAGCTGTCACTGTCTGTGTCGGGTCAAAGATGCTGGTATTTGTGCTTCCCGCGGGATTGGACGCTGAAAAGGGAGGCACGTAGTGTGTCCAGTTACCATCGGAAGGCGGCACGACGTCGCGATTGTCGGTCCAGACTGCGTGAAATACCGGCAAGTTCGCGGAATTCGTATTGAAGACCCATTTCCCGCCTTGAAAGAGGAACGGCGGCGCGGCAGCAATGTCAATGTAATCCCCGAAGAAGGGTACCGTTCCTCGTTCGAACATAGGCAGATCTGGGGCGTCAACCTGCAATTGCTCGGCCTGATTCAAGTTGTCAAAGGGGTTGATCCCAAAAAGGTAGCGGGAAATCCGAAACGGCGCAAAACTCGGCACTCCCAGCGAACCGGAGGCAAGCGGGGACGCCTGTGCGCCCTGCACGTCGACGGTGTGGCGCCTCGTCGTTAGCGGCGGCGCAGCATCGCTCACATAAGGATTGAAAACCAGGCTTGAGCCCGGATTGCCAATGAGCTCGCCTTCGAATTGCCGGGCTTCGGTGTAGCTGATTAGGTCCGGATTCTCCGTGAAGAACCCTGAAGTGTGATCCTCCCGGAAATCAAAATAGACCAGCGACAGTTTTCCCGCGCTGAAATTCAAGGAAGGCATGAGCTGGTGTCCGTGCCCGGAAAGGTTGCTGAACGGATTGCCGTAGTCGTCCAAAACCGGTCCGTTGTCCACCAACAACGGTGAAGAGGACCAATTCAAGCCATCGGCAGACACTTGCATCATGATGCGCGCATCGCCCGAAATTTGACGCTGCGACCAGGCTAAATAGACGCGGCCGGTGTCATCCACGGTGAGCGCGGGGAACGCCGAGGTGCGGAACGATGCGGCTGTGGTTCCCTGGTCGAACTGGCATCCCGCCGCAGTAGGAGCGGTTGTGCTGCACGTCGTCGGAAACGTCACTGCCTGGACAGCTTTGGAGAATGTGTTGCCGCCATCAGTGGATTTGGCAATCATCAGCGCGTCGGGTTGTGAACTCGTCGCAAACCTTCGCCATGCGACATAAATTGTCGCCGCAGCATTGTTCGCGCTGCTCGGATCCACGACGAGGATGGTTCCTTGATTTACGGAATTGCTTTCGCTCAGCTTTGCTGGCTTGCTCCAGGTGGCTCCGCAGTCCCGCGAGCTTGCGAACATGATCTTGGTATCCTGCAGGTTTCCATTGAAGGACGTATAGGCAAGATAGACCTGGCCCGCAGGAATAGTCTGCGTTCCTTGCGTTCCATCCGGCTTCGTAAAGGGCACGCTGCACGTCGCTGTTCCGCGTGGGACGTCGGTGGCAATCCATGGCTTGTCCAGGAATTGTCCGGAGTTGCCGCCGTCCACAATCGTCGTGCTGATGTATTGAATGGGATCGGTAGGGGCGAGGTTCGTTAAACTGCCGTTGGTGTGCGTGGGGTCGCCATTTTCTTTGTTGTCGTTGTCGATGAAGCGCGCAACAAACACGACGCCCGGTGCGTTCGTGCCGCGGTTGAACGCAATTCCGCTGTAATAAAACAGGCCGTTTGTGCCTGCGCGAACCGTGGGGTCTGCGGCAGCTTGAAATCCATGAATCGGCGAGGCCAAGCCCGCCGGAGAACTGTCCAAGGGGAAGCCAGGGAGCAGCGTGCTCTGCCACATTTGTCCGCCGTCGAAAGACTTGAAAACGCCCAGCCAGGCGTCCGCGCGTTCACTCTGTCCCGCTAGCCCTGCGATGTCGACAGAGCGGTAGTCGTTGGCGCCACCAAAGAGATGGAGTGTATTCCGTGTGGACACGGCGAGCGAAGGTTCATTCTGCCGTTGCAGGAAAGGGTCGCCGTTGGTCCAGCCGGTGCCGGACACCATATTCACGCTGGGCCCGGAGGTTTGCGCGTGTGCCGGTGCGACCCGGAGGCAACAGACGGCACAAAGGAGGAGCATTAGGGCAGGGAACCAGCGCAGTATGCGCATGAGTCTTTCTCCTTGCCGCGCACTCTTGTTCGCCGGCACTGATGCTGAGAGCCTAAATTCTTGGGGACCTTAGAGTCGAAAAGCAACGGACGTGCAACGCAACGCTGTCTGTGAGCTCCTCGTGGCTCCGTTGGCTGGGTGAACTAGAGCAACGGAATATCGAACACGAACACGTTATCGTCATACCTTCCTCAAGTCAAGCATCGGCAGGAAGAGGAACAAGCCTGCAGCGTCAATTCTATGCATCGACTATCCCTTCCACGAAACCGTTGTGGTCGCTCGTTGCGGCCGCATCTGTCTGGGTCACAAAAAAATTAATTTCAGCAAGCTCTTTGCCGGCCAGACGGTTGGCATCAAAGAAAGTTCACGACAAAATCTGGCTGGTGAGCTTTATAAATTATGATCTGGGTTATTTCGGTCTGGAGACGTGAATGCTCGAATCACTCGAAAATCCCTTCGGCCCAAAAGTGTTATCCATGTCTTAGGCAAACGCAGTCACCTGGTTACAAGCGGCGGTTCAGCCAAGAAACGGCGAACCTGCTCGGAACAAAGTGTGACTGGAAGCTTGCGCGGCACGGCTTGGATCGACGGGAAGCCAACCAGGGGATGCGCCGAGTGCTCTAAATGGTCCATGGCTTCATCGCTGCGTAGAAGCGGCGCAGCAACACCACGGCACGATTCACTGCAGAACCACGGTTCCTGCGCTCATCACCTAAATAACTGCAGATAGGCCAGACGGACAAAGTCACCGCACCGGATGCGAACTGCGTCGTGATGCGTCCCGCTTGTACATTATTCTCGACGCGACGATATTCTCTGCAGGCAATGTAGTCTGCTTAGTTCAAGTGATCCACATCACAGCGCTTTATTCTGACTCTGGTAGTCTGAGCGCGAGACATTTGCCGCAAAGGGCGAATCAATTTTGATTGCGCCTTCAGTCTATGAACAGCGAGGCTTCGTGTCTCCACGTATCTAACGCGGAATGCCAGCACTCCTTTCTGGGATACGGAGATCTTCATGCTTCGACCTGGCCTTATTGAATCTCTTCCTGAACTTCAGATACCTCTTTTGACAGTCTATTTGGATACGAACCGCGAGAATTCGGACAACCGAGCTCTCGAACCGGCATATCTGACTAGCCTCGGGTCACAAGCGAAACAGATTGAAGAAAGACTGCCTCCAGAAGACCGTGGACCCTTTCGAGAACAAGTGGAACGTGCGGAGGCCCATCTTCGCATCCATCCCCCGAAGTCAAAGGGAATTGTAATCTTCGCCGGGCGGGAGAGTTGGGAATTTGTGCCCCTGGAGGCGGCAGTAGAAAACGAGATCCACTGGGGCGCACCGGACTTCGCCCAGCTGTTTTGGTTATTGGAGGAACACAAGCCATACGGAATCGTGCTTGTGGGCCGGAAACGTGCGCGGTTTTTTCTCTGGTGGCTGGGAGAGATGCTGACACTAGAGGATAAACAGTTTGTTCTGGAGCCATCAAAGGAAAAGGAGATGGGGCCCGTGGCGCGCGCTTTTGGAGTCCGAGTCTCTAGGGGAACGAACCGCGATGTGTTCGAACATCATCGAGATGAAGAATACCGCCACTACTACCGACAAATCGCACAGCAGATTGAACGTTGGTGCGATGCGGAACACTTGCAATCGCTTTTCGTACTAGGTCTAGCCAAAATGGTGGCCGCCATTCAGGAGGAGATCCCTGTGGCACTGCGCGAAAAGATTGTTCTACTCAATGAAGACCTCGGATGGGTTTCTAAAGCGGAACTGTACCGACGCATTAGGCCGATTGTCGTGAGGCACGAACGTGAGCGGGAGATGGCACTCGTTGATAAATTACTAGGCGATGATCGTGGCGTCGTGGCGGGAATCGACGAGACTCTTGCTCGCTTGCAACAGGGAAGGATTCGTAGTCTCGTGGTCGTCAAGAGGTTGGATGCTAGCCTGAAGCGCTGCGGCGAATGCCTTTGGGTTGATCGCACGGCAGATCCAGTATGCCCCGCCTGCGGGCGTGAGCGGCACGCCGTCACACTTCGTGAGATCCTGCCCGAATTAGCGCGACGGTACAAAGTGTCGATGGGAGTCGTATCCGGCGAGGCCGGGCGTAAGTTGCAGCAAGCAGGTGGAATGGGCGGCTGGCTCCGCGAATTTGAGAGAAAAGAATACGGAGAGCATCTGACTTTCGCCTGGCGTTAAATCAAATAGCATATTCAGTAGCGGACTTGGAATGCGCAGCGAACGATCCAACATGTTCGAATAGATCTTTTGGGGCGGTTCCACTTGTACACTCAACGGCTGTCAGGTCGCGCCTCCGCTACGCGCGCGCAGAGGTGTGGTCTCATTGGAGGAGGCCCTTTGTCGGGGGTGTTCGGTGGGAAAGTTTGGTAAGCGAGTTCCAGGAAAATAAGGGAGGCGCAATCATGAAAGAGAAGGCTCTGGAAGGTTTGCGAGTGGCGATTCTAGCGGCCGACGGCGTTCAGGAGACTGAGCTTGTCGAGCCGCGCAAGGCGCTTGAGGATGCCGGCGCTCGAACGACCCTGATTGCGCCCAAAGCGGGAACGATCCAGGCGAGTAAACACGGCGAGAAGACAAAAGAGTTTCACGTGGATGCGACCTTGGACAGCGTGGATCCCTCCGACTTCGACGCGGTGCTGCTGCCTGGAGGTGCTTTAAGCGCCGATGCTCTACGCACGGAGTCCAAGGCGAAGGATTTTGTCCGCGAGATCGACAAGGCAGGCAAGCCGATAGCGATGATTTGTCACGGTCCCTGGCTGGTGATTTCAGCGGGTCTTGCGAAAGGCCGCACGATGGCCAGTTACCACACGATTCAGGACGACGTCCGCAACGCCGGTGCGAACTGGGTCGATCAAGAAGTAGTGCGCAATCGCAATTGGGTGAGCAGCCGTCAGCCGGCTGACATTCCCGCATTCAATCGCGAGATCATTGCCCTGTTCAGCGAGCGCAAGGCACGAGCGCAGAAAGCCTCTTAGCGTGCAAGTCTCAAAGGTGACGGGCTAAATGCCGCGAGAGTAGTTCGAAGCTTGTGCGTTCACGAGTATGGACAAGGGCTTCTGGTGCGGATCCGATGAAGACTCCGGAACGCATCGGATTGGGGAAACAGCCTTTACGACAGTTGCGCCAGCTTTCAACCGGCTCTCCAGTCAAGCGACAGGCTTGAGGGGGGCGAGCATACAACATACTCTCTTCCTCATCTACCGCTTGTACCCGATCTTGCGTAACAGATCGTGACGCCAGGCTATGTCAGATTGGTTTTCTACACCTTTGGGCGAGCTGCCATCGATGACCCCAAGAACGCCTCGGCCACGTTCACTTTGAGCAATGATGACTTCGACTGGATTTGCGGTTGCACAGAATATAGAACAGACCTCGGGCACGTTGCGAATCGCATTCAACACATTGATCGGGTAGGCATTTTGCAAAACCAGAACAAACGTGTGACCGCAGGCCAATGCCTGGGCGTTGCGCACGGCTGCATCCCGAAGTGCTGGGTCATTTCCTTCGGCCCGTGTTAAACATGCACCTGAGCTTTCGTTGAAGGCCAAACCGAACTTGGCTTGCGGCACCGTGGTGCTGACCGCTTCGTAGAGATCCTCCACGGCTTTGATGAAGTGGGCTTGACCAACAACGATGTTGGCGTCTCCCGGAACTTCCATGCGAACCGATTGCATCTCAAGCATGGTGGTCCTCCTCAGTTTCCTCCAAAGTCTGCCTCAAGTCCGATGAAGTTGAATTGGTTACGCAACCGCACTTATTCTAACTGAGCCTTTACTGCCACATTCAACTGGCGCGAAAACACTTTTGCGACAGAGCTCGCGAATTGAATTTTACGGGGGCGAGGCATTGATTTGGTGCGTCGCGCGCTTGACGAACATTCGCTCCTGAGTCAATTCGGCGCGTTAATAGTCTCAATCAACCTCAGCATTCGACGATAATGAGAGCCTTTCCAATAGATTCGATTACATGCGGGGCAGATATAGAATTCATCGTAGTGTCTTTTAGTTTCGGGCAAGAGTCGATCGCTAACCGATTCTTTTTGCGCAGGGCGCAACAAGGTATTGCAGTGCACACAACGGCGAAAAGGGACTATCGATGGGATTAGGCCGAAGTGTTGAACCACCTCAAGAAGCTGCACGCGGGGGGCTGTTGTTCTCACATAGTACGCCCGGGTTACCGTCAGGCGCTTAAGCAACCCGCGGTCTCTAGTTAAAAGAATCCGTTGCTCGCCAGAAAGACGGACGAGATCTTCGTCCCGAAAGTCGTTGCGATATAAAGTATTAAATCCCAGCACGCGAAGATAAGCTGCCAGCCGCCCCAAATGCGTATCAGCGACAAAGCAGAACTCAGAAAGCGGCTGCGGTTGCAGATGCGCCAATGAAGAAATATCGAGGGACTGATACGTCGGGTAAATGCTGATCCTGTCGCCGTCTTGCACACGATAAGTGAAATCCACTGACTCGCCGTTTGCGAGGATCAAATCCACCTCCGTGTGTGGCACACCGATGGATTCGATCATGTCCTTCACGGAGCCGCTGACTTCGAAACTATAAGTGATGGTCTGCATCTTCCTTTCCGGCGGCAGAAAATCATTCAATTGCGCATAAAACCGAATAGACGCTCGTTTCACGTTGGTTTGTTCACCGACTCTTTTCAACTGATTTCGGATCGGCACCACGACCATAGCCCGAGTCTCGGGGTGTTAGAACCGCTCGAAAACCCACTCGGCCCAAAAGTCCTACCTATGTGATCGATACGTTGTGTTATCGTCCGGCCGACTTCCCAAACGAGGCGACATTGGAGGAATCGCTTGGCTTTCTCTCCACCTCTTGAGCCCGCTCCTTCGAAATTAATTTCGGCAATTTGCCTAGTTCTTCGGCCAACAATTCAATCACATCATCAACCGAAATGATGCCGACCAATGCCCCTTGCTGGTCGACGACAGGCAACCGGCGGACACCATGTGCCCGCATGTGCTCTATCGTTTCGAACACACCTTGGTCTTCCCTGACGACAACAATTTCGCGGCTGATCAAGCCACCTACAGTAATTTTGCCTGGGTCGAGTTGCATCGCGACCACGCTGGTAACGATATCTCGATCAGTAATCAGACCCACCGGAATGCGTTTTCCGTCTTGTTCGTCAACTATAACTAAGTCGCCCACATGGTACCGGCGCATCAACTGAGCTGCTTCGAGCACTTTAGTGGTTCGATTGCAGATGAAAACTTCACGGATGCAGATTTCTCCAATAGGCATTGTGCTCCTCCCACAGTCTAGGTTTAAGGCGGCCTCTGAAAAATCGACCCTCTCCGGCTTGGGAAGCAGGCTGGAACCGAGTTGCCAGCGATTTTGGCAACTGAAAGTTCGCCAAGTATTTCATAACGAACTTGTCCCACGCTCAGTGATTTCGGTCACATATCTATGATCGGCATGCTTGGAAACTGTCGGGCCCGTCGCCATGCCAAGAAGCACTTCCAGACGGTGCCTGGCCTACTTGCGTGACGCTAAAAGGGTCGATCGCGAAGGCGGAAGTGGTAGAGCAGACGGGAAAGAAACATCTCTCCTAGAAAGAAGATCGCAGTCGCCGCAACAATTTCCACGGCCGTCAATCGCAAGGTGCTACGGCAGGCGAGAAGCGGAAACAGAGATTCCGGAATCTGATCGAGGCCAGTCGCCTTGCTCCCTGGAGGGAGGTTCATGCGGCGTTTCAGGAAGCTGGAAAACAAGTCTCCAGCCATGGCCGCGCTTGCCACCAGAGCTCCAATTCCCCAGTCCAGACCAACAAGGGGACTAAACACCGATGTCATCAGGATCGAGAGGAAAATGCCCCGAACTGTCTTCGATGAACCGAGTATTGGGCGCCCATCAACAAATTTGGCGCCTCCATCAATTAAGGTTGCAAACCGGTCCTTCAGAATATCCTTTACGATCACCGGTGTTCCATTGGCTACGGTGAGCAGGACCAAGAGTTGCAGGACAAGCGAGAAGTGCATACATACACGCTACGAAATATTGCTGAATCAAGCGCGAGTGACGGGGCCTAAGGACTGGGCCTTTCCGTCAGCCTTGGGGTTGCGCTTTATCCTGAAGAGACATAATCGGAACCTCATGGCGGTCGCGGACTCACCAAGGCGGAGGCGAAGACTGGTCTATGATGCGCTTCTTCCTTGCTTGATCTCCAACCTAAGAAGTGCGGGCCGCTTCAGCAACTCCGCCGCGCAGTCGAGAAGAAGTTCTTTCAACTCATTAAACTCGCCGTGTGTTTCTATTTCGCTCTCTGTAGCGCACAACAACTCAACGAGATCGTTATCAGGTAAGTTCTTCACGTCTACGCAAGCCCTGTCTAATGTCACATCCATGGCGTCGCTTCCCTCTTTGTACCTTAGTGAAGGGTTATAGTTCCGTCTGTGATAAAAGCCCTTCCAAACTGTGATTCGCATCACGCACGAATGAAGAGTTTCGACGCCTCTCTGGAAGCGAGAAGGAAGATCGTCTATCGCCTTAGGACGTGAAAGGCCTGCAGTAAAACCATAGGTCATCGTTGCCGGCAAAACTCTGAGAAGAGTTGCAGTCTGCACGGGGTTCTCGGAAGGCTAGCGTTGAGTGCCAGCGCATGTGTAAGAACTGGCAGGGATATTGACCGGGAAACCGGGCAACTTGCCTCTAGTACCGTGCGAAGCTTCCTTGCGCAAAGTTGGAAAAGTTTCTTCCAACCTGGCGATCCCTACGTCTCCTGAGGTAGTGGACCCCGCGCACATGTTCTCAGGGGATGTGCCGCCGTACTTAGAAGTTAGCTCCACTCAAAATTCTCAAGATTCAACTGCAAGCTTGGCACAAGAGATGCATGATGGTGGAATGCGGGCTACCTAGTCGCTCGGACGAGTTACCCCCTATGTGCCTCTGAGGTCGAGAGGGGAATTCCCGGAAGTTTACCAGGTAGTCCGCGCCACTCTTCCCGAATCTGCCTGCTAGTTTAAGGAATGTGACTCCAAGTGCGAAGTTAGGCGCTGGGCGGATCATTTCACGCTGGCCCTGTCAACTGGGAATATGACGACGGTTAAGGATCAGAGAGGAAACGCGCCACTTTGCAGAAGATACCCAGCATACGAATCATCCTTGCCCGCCGCTTTTGAGGGATCGTGATCTCTGTCACTTCAAAGAGTGACATCAATCGCATGACATCAGGTCGCTAAGGATTATTGTTGTTTCGTGATTGAAGGACGTCTCCTACCCTAGACTGAGACTTTGGAGGGACCATGGAGAAACAGTATGTGTATCGCCTGAGCGCTTCTTCCACTACGCTTCGGAGCGGCGTTGTTGTCGTTGAAGAAGTTCAGCCATCCATTGCCTTTAGTGCCCCGCCTGAATTTCAAGGCGAGCCTGGCTGCTGGACGCCGGAGCACCTTTTTCTTGCTTCAATCGCAGGCTGCTTTGTCAGCACTTTTTCCGGAATTGCAAGTTTTTCGAAGTTCGAGTTTCTTTCACTTGACGTCCAATTGGAAGGGGCCATCGAAAAGGACGAAGGTGGCTGGCGCTTCACACAAGTCAATCTGCGCCCCCGGCTAAAAATTGCGCTGGCAAAGGATCGTGAGAAAGCGAGCCGCCTGATCGAGAAGGCCGAGAAAACCTGTCTGATCACACGATCGCTTACGTCGCGGATTATTCTCGAACCCGAAATTCTTGTTGAAGAGGAACTGCTGGAACCCCAGAAGATGGAGAATTCGTTTCTTGTCACCTAACAAGCGCAGGTGACGACCGATTTTAGCAGGTCAGTGTTTGCCAGCGTTGCGCAGAGACTATGGATTCGCAAGGTCTATCCCAGATAGCAACCGAAGGGAGTCAGGAGGTAGTTGTCGCCTCCCATACGATCGAGAAATCAGCGCAAGACTGGGCGGTCACTCCCAACCTCACCAACTATGAACAAAGCCGACGAGTTTTTTCTTGGGAAGAAGCTCAAAAGGAACTGGACGGTCTACCTAAAGGTCAAGGACTAAACATTGCTCATGAAGCTGTCGACCGCCACGCGCAGGGAGTTCTCCGCAATCATCTGGCATTTCGATGGCTTGGCAAGAATGGTGAAGTCGAGGATTACAGCTACCGGAGACTAGGGGAGCTCACAAATCGGTTCGCAAACGTTTTGAAAAATCTCGACGTGCGGAAGGGAGATCGTGTTTACACATTGGCAGGTAGGGTGCCGGAATTGTACATCGCAGCTCTGGGTACATTGAAGCACCGGTCTGTCTTCTGTCCCCTCTTTTCGGCATTCGGTCCTGAGCCTATCCGAGCGCGGCTAGCAATCGGCGGCGCAAAGGTTCTTGTAACCACTGAGTCTCTCTACGAACGAAAGATCAGGGCGATCCGGTCTTCCTTGCCTTGCCTCGAACACGTTCTTCTGATCGGCGATGAACATCAAATAACAAATGTTCCCGGTACGTGCGACTATCTTCGATTGATGGAAAATTCGTCTGAGTTGTATACCATCCAGCCAACGGCCCCCGACGATATCGCCCTCTTACATTTCACCAGTGGCACAACAGGAACCCCCAAAGGGGCCGTTCACCTTCACAGGGCTGTCATTGCTCACCACATGACCGGGAAACTCGCGCTGGATTTTCATGAAGACGACATCTTTTGGTGTACTGCCGATCCGGGATGGGTGACAGGAACTTCTTACGGAATTATCGCTCCACTGACAAACGGAATAACAAGCATCATTGACGAAGGAGACTTCGACGCTGACCGTTGGTATGGCATTCTTCAAGACCAAAAGATAACAGTTTGGTATTCCGCGCCCACGGCTATCCGTATGCTCATGAAGGCGGGAACGGACATCGTTCGTAAGTACAACCTTCGTTCTTTGCGTTTCCTGTCGAGCGTCGGTGAGCCTCTAAATCCGGAAGCCGTTATTTGGAGCAAGGAGGCTTTTGGTCTCCCATTCCATGACAACTGGTGGCAGACAGAAACCGGCGGAATCATGATTGCCAACTTTGCATCGATGGACATTCGGCCGGGATCCATGGGCCGGCCTTTGCCGGGAATCGAAGCAAGTATCGTGCGAAAGACGGAGGATGGCTCTGTTGAAGAAATCTCCGAGGCTGATGTTCAAGGCGAATTAGCTCTTCGACCCGGCTGGCCGTCCATGTTTCAAACCTACTGGAATGAGCCCGAGCGCTACCAGAAGTGTTTTGCTGGAGGATTCTATTTGACCGGGGATCTCGCCAGGCGAGACAAAGACGGATATTTCTGGTTTGTTGGTCGCAAGGACGACGTCATCAAAAGCTCTGGACACCTGATTGGCCCGTTTGAAGTAGAGAGCGCTTTGATGGAGCACAAGGCGATTGCAGAAGCTGGCGTCATTGGCAAGCCGGATCCGGTGGCGTTGGAGATCGTGAAGGCATTTGTCGTCCTCCGGCACGGTTTTGAACCAAGTGAGGCCCTGCAACGGGAGCTGCTCGGGTTCGCGCGCTCGCGCTTGGGAGCCGTTGTTGCGCCCAAAGAAATTGAATTTGTGGATTCTTTGCCACGGACGCGAAGCGGCAAGATCATGCGTCGTTTGCTCAAGGCACGCGAGCTTGGCCTTCCTGAAGGGGATATCTCAACATTGGAAGCAGCTTAGATGGCTACACGAACCATCCCAGAACAATCGACCGTTAACCGGGAACACGCTCTCTTCCTTTTGCGCGAAATGCTGCGCATCCGCCGATTTGAAGAGAAAGCAGCCGAGATGTACAGCCTGCAAAAAATTCATGGCTTCCTACATCTCTATATCGGCGAAGAAGCTACTGGCGTTGGATCTATGCAAGCACTTACGCCGGACGACGCCGTCGTTGCAACGTATCGCGAGCATGGCCATGCTCTGGCCCGAGGAATGCCAGCGACAGTTCTGATGGCTGAGATGTTCGGCAAAGCCACAGGATGCAGCCACGGCCACGGTGGTTCGATGCACTTCTTTGATGCAAGCCGCCGCTTTTATGGGGGATACGCCATCGTGGGAGGCGGGCTGCCCATCGCGGTAGGTTTAGCACTCGCCGACAAGCTGCAAAATCGCCAAAGAATAACAGCCTGCTTTTTTGGAGACGGAGCCGTCGCGGAAGGAGAGTTTCATGAATCATTGAACCTCGCCTCTCTCTGGAAGTTGCCTGTCCTTTTTCTCTGCGAAAACAATCTCTATGCCATGGGAACCGCACTCGCACGTCATCAGGCACAAACCGACATCAGTCTCAAGGCTGGCTCGTATGGGATCTCCTCCAATGCCGTCGACGGGATGGATATTCTTGCCGCGGAAGCAGCTGCCAGGCAAGCAGCTGATTTCGTGCGAGCAGGAAACGGCCCCTTTCTTCTGGAGCTGAAGACCTATCGTTTCCGCGCTCATTCGATGGCTGATCCCGATTTATATCGCGCCAAGGAAGAGATTGAGGAATGGAAGAAGCGCGACCCTATCTTGCTCTTCGAGTCTCGCCTCCGAGAGTGGGACCTCTTGAAAGAAGCCGATTTGGCGCGAATCGAGAAAGAGGTTGGTGACGAAATCGATGCAGCCGTCCGGTTTGCAGAAACGAGCCCGTTCGAACCAGTCGAAAATTTGCTCGAAGACGTCTGCGGGGCGGTGAAGCCTTGACCAAATTGACTTATCGCGAAGCGGTGAGGGCGGCTCTCCGCAAAGCGCTGCGAAGCGACCCGCGCGTCTTTCTAATGGGGGAAGATGTCGGCCGCTACGGAGGGGCCTTTGCAGTTAGTTTCGGTCTTCTTGCTGAGTTTGGACCGGAACGGATTCGCGATACCCCCCTCTCCGAATCTGCCTTTGTCGGCGCTGGAATCGGGGCGGCATTGGGCGGTATGCGTCCAATTGTGGAAATTATGACCGTCAACTTCAGCATGCTGGCAATGGACCAGATTCTGAACAATGCTGCGACACTGCGTCACATGTCTGGTGGGCAATTTAATGTGCCTCTCGTTGTGCGCGTCGCCACTGGCGGAGGGCGCCAGATGGCGGCCCAACATTCCCATAGCTTGGAAGGCTGGTACGCCCACATTCCCGGCATTAAAGTGCTCACTCCAGCAACAGTAGCTGATGCATACGGAATGCTTCTGGCTGCACTGCACGAACCTGATCCCGTCTTTATCTTCGAGCACGCAACACTATACCCGTTGGAGGGTGAAATCGACGAGACTGCAGACGCAGCAGACATCAGCCGAGCGGCAATACGTCGCTCGGGAGCGGACATTACTCTGATTACCTTTGGAGGAACCCTCGGCAAGACAACGCAGGCAGCCGATGTTCTTGCTCAAGAAGGCATTGGGGCTGAAGTGATTGACCTGCGTACTCTTCGTCCCCTGGATCTGGCGACCATTGTTGCCTCGATCGCGAAAACGCATCGCGCGGTTATTGTCGATGAGGCCTGGCGCACGGGAAGCTTTGCTGCTGAGATCAGCGCCCAGATTATGGAAAATGCTTTTGACCAGTTGGACGCTCCTGTAGCGCGCGTGTGCAGTGCTGAGGTTCCGATGCCCTATGCTAAGCATCTGGAGACAGCGGCGCTGCCAAAAGCTGAAGAAATTGTCGGCGCAGTTCAGCAGATGATGGCTCGCCATGGCTGAGTTTGTAATGCCTCAACTCGGAGCCGACATGACCGCCGGCAAACTCTTGCGGTGGCGCAAGAGCCTTGGGGAACGGGTCCAGCGAGGCGATATCATCGCGGACGTGGAGACAGATAAGGCTGACATTGAAGTCGAGGTTTTCACCAGTGGCGTAATTGAGAAATTCTTCGTCCAGCCTGGAGAAAAGGTCCCGGTCGGAACGCTGTTAGCGATCATTCAGGAAGAAGGCAAGCCTGCGGCACTAACTACACCAGGCATCTCCGCAGGCCAGCCCGGCCCACAGGTCCCAGCGCTGCCACAAGTCCCGCATGTTGCTCCTGGTGCAACGCCACCCCCAACCGAAATGAAGCCGACCCGGCTGCACATCTCCCCGGCGGCAAAGAAGCTTGCGACGGATCTGGGAATTGACTTGAGCTTAATTGCCGGAACAGGCCCTGACGGTCGTATCACATTGGAAGACGTCCAGCATGCAGCACAGGCCAAAAGAGCACAACCCATAATTGAGGTTCCGCTGGATCGCGCTGCGCGGATGCGGCAAGTAATCGCCGCGGCGATGGCGCGTTCCAAACGCGAAATTCCGCATTATTATCTCAGCACCGCCATTGACATGAGCCGGGCCGTGGCCTGGTTGACTCAGGAGAATCTCAAGCGCTCCGTCGAAGACCGTCTTGTCTACGGGGTGTTGCTGCTAAAGGCGGTGGCCCTGGCTCTTCGTGAAGTTCCAGAGCTGAATTCCACCTGGACAGGTCCCACTCTAACGCGGTGTTCTGACATTCATGTCGGCGTGGCGGTTTCCCTCAGAGGCGGCGGGTTGGTCGCTCCCGCTTTGCACCACACGGATCGTCTCAACATTGACGAGCTTATGAAGAATTTTCGAGACCTGATACAGAGAGCGCGAGCCGGTTCTCTACGAAGCTCGGAACTCAGTGATCCGACGATTACGGTCACGAATCTTGGAGAGCAAGGGGTTGAGGCCGTTTTTGGCATCATTTATCCCCCGCAGGTCGCGCTCGTGGGTTTTGGCAAGCTTGTCGAACGCCCGTGGGTGTCCGAGGGACAGATCGTAGCCCGGCCGGTGATTACGGCCTCTCTTTCCGCAGACCATCGCGTGAGTGACGGCCATCGCGGAGGACTTTTTCTTTCGGCTGTTGATCGCAAGCTTCAAGAACCGGAGAAGCTATGACAAAAGACGAGATTCGAGGAGCTGTTCTTAGCGTTCTTGGCCAGCTTGCTCCAGAAGCTGATTTGTCAAAGCTGAAGGCTAATCTCCGGCTTCGCGATCAATTGGATCTCGACTCGATGGATGTCCTGAATTTTGTCATAGCTTTGCATAAGAAACTAGGAGTCGACATTCCCGAAGCGGATTACTCGAAGCTCGCCACCCTTGATAGCTGTGTGGCGTACTTAGAAACGTGCGCACATTCTCGATGATGGGTTGCTGTCTTTTTTTTGGGGACAATACGACTCCGCGTAGCTGCTATTTTCAAGCAACACAGGACCCTGCTGTCTCAGCCTTATCTTTTTGGAGATGCCCAGCCTTCGCACTCGAACGAAGGGTTACCTCTGAGCCATCAAGTAGCCATGGTGCAGCGGGACTTTACTTCTCCATCGCTTCCTTTTCAGCCTTCTTGACTATCTTCTTCGTTTTTTTCATTGTCTTCTTTTTCGCCATTTCTATTCTCCTTTTTTGCCGAATTGGCCTGACACAATCACGGTGACTTCGGCGGATAAAGAGTCACTAATTCGGCTCATCCTAGGAGGCCTGCGCTGTTGCCCCTCGCCCCTGCACCTTCTCGCCTAACGCGAAATGCTGCGTAAACCAGTCCGCCGCAATGTTTGCCACTTCTTCCAACGCTCCTGGCTCTTCGAACAGATGGGTAGCACCCGGCACGATGATCATCTTCTTCTCGCAAGATTGCAGCTTCTGCAGGGCGTCGCGATTCATGGCAATCACTGGTTCATCGTCTCCCCCGACGATCAGAAGCGTGGGGGCGCAAACCTTCGTGAGCGCCCTTCCCGCAAGATCTGGCCTGCCCCCACGGGACACGATCGCGGAAACAACGTCCGGCAACTCGGCGGCCGCCACAAGCGCAGCAGCCGCCCCGGTGCTGGCTCCAAAATAACCAACGAGGAGGTCTTTTATAAGCGGAACGCTCATAGTCCAATGCGTTGCTCCAACCAGGCGCTTTGCAAGAAAAGGAATGTTGAAACGAAGCTCGCCGCTAAACTGATCAACGGATTCTTCCTTGTGAGTCAAAAGATCAAACAAGAACGTCCCGATCTTTTGCGACTGGAGTACCTGTGCCACGTACTGATTCCTCGGGCTATGGCGGCTGCTGCCGCTTCCGTGGGCAAAAAGAACAATTCCCTTTGCTCCTTCAGGAACAGCAAGAGAGCCTTCCAAGCTTGCACCATCAAGCTCAATGGAAACTTCCCGTCGATCAATGCTGAATTTTGATTTCCAACCTTGAAGCATCGCGCCGCTCTTTTCCGCCGCGGGAGGGTCTTCCTCTGCTTTCTGAGCAACCGGCTGTGAGGCTCGTTGAAGTAACTCCGTAACCTCCCGATCCGACACCTGGGAGAAATCTGCATAGAATTGGCCGATTGCGTAGAAATACTTCGGCGTACTTACGCACACCAGTTCGTCGACCTCCGCTTTGAGTCGGTTACACGTTGTCAGCGGAGCGACAGGCACTCCGAGGACGATCTTTGCGGGATTCAGCTGTCTTAATGCTTGGATTGCAGCACGGACGCTGGAACCTGTTGCGATTCCATCATCGACGAGAATGACCACCTGCCCGTCGAGCTTAAGCGCAGGGCGGTCTGCACGGTAGAGTTTCTCCCGTCTCTCGACCTCGTTTCTCACTTTTTCGGTGATCACTTCAATCTGTTGATCTGTGATCCCCGCGCCCTCAACGATGTCTCGATCAAGGACGCGTATACCTCCGCTGGCAATCGCGCCGAAAGCCAGCTCCTCCTGTCCCGGAACACCGAGTTTTCGTGAAACAAAGATATCTAGCGGGGCATGCAAGGCCTTTGCGACCTCAAAGGCAACGGGCACTCCGCCACGGGGGATTCCCAGCACAATTACGTCTTTCCGGTTTGCGTAGTGCCGGAGCTCACTGGCTAGTTTGACTCCCGCTTCCACGCGATCCGAGAAGAGCATTTGTTCTACTTCAAGAAACATGTCGCACCTCGACTCGAATTGTGGGCGAGCATCGCATTAGCACACACAGCGACTCTTAGGCGCTCGCCACCCAAGCTTGCTGCGCCGCTTTCGGCTTGGAAATCTCCGCAAGGATCCGGCCGACTTTTATTGGCGGCGCATGTAGGGCAATATCCGCCTGCGCGATCATTCCAATGCACTGACCGGCTTTGTCAATGACAGGAAGCCTGCGGATTTGGTGCTTTTTCATGAGCTCCTCACAATCCTCCAGCGTGTTCTCGGGAGCACACGTGATCGGGTCCCGGGTCATAAGCTCCGAGATCTTGGTTCCCTCGGCAAGCCTCGCCGTAGCAACGACACCGCAGCACAAATCGCGGTCCGTGATAATGCCCTCAAGCTTCCGATTCACAGAATCTGAGACCACGGGAAGAGCCCCAACTCCGTTAGTCTTCATGGTAGCGGCCGCCGTCTGCGCACTATCGGATGGTGTACAAAAGAAGAGGTTCTTCGAGATCACTTGCTTAACTAACATGGAATCCTCCTTCCCCCTGCCAAGCCACAAAACTTTTCCAGGCCACCTGTGGTTTGGCCTCTTTTCTCCCCATGTGCTCTTTTAGGCTTTGTTGAAAAATCACGCAGTGAATGGAGTCACCGCCATCGGTGACGCGGGACACACACCAAAGCCGACGCCTTGCGTCAAAATTCAGCATGCGCGCACGGGCTTCATTCGCCCGCCATTTGGGCATCGACCTAAGGTCGAAAAAAGAAGAAGAACTTTTTAAATGGTTCTTGGCGTGTCTACTTTTTGGAAAGCCGATTCAAACCGAAATTGCCGAGCGAGCCTATCGCAGGCTTATAGCGGAACACCTGACAAGCCCTGAGGCAATTCTTCGTGCGGGCTGGGATAAGCTCGTCATTCTTCTCGACGAGGCCCACTATGTCAGATACGACTTCTCCACAGCAACGAAACTTCTCGACGTGTGTCGGGAATTAAAGCAGCGCTATCACAAAATGACCAATCTACTCGCACAAGCCCGAACTCCCGCCGAACTGTCTCTCAAGTTACAAGAGTTCAAGCACATCGGCCCGGTGACCGCTCGCATCTTTCTCCGCGGAGTTAGTCCCTTTTGGTATCGTCATTCCTTTTACCGAAAGAAGGACCCTTCTTCACGCCGCCTAGCTTCAACCCGATTTTGAGCTGTGCCAGTCCTCTCTGAACCGAGGTTTGTGGGTCGGAAAGCGTAGACTTAGTTCCCAGCTGCTTTCTTGCAAGCCGCTTTGCATATTGAGACCAATTTTTCTCTGAGCAAGGAACCCACCTTGAGCACGGAGACATTCGTGGTATCAATGCCCGCGTGAAGAGGAACGGTATCGGTGCAGAATATACGCCTCACTCCGAGTGACCAGAGTTTTGTCCAATCCGTCCCGGTAAACAGGCCATGAGAAACCATGATGTAAATTTCTTTCACTCTCGCGTCTTGCAACTTCTCGCAAGCGGAAGTTAACGTCCCTCCGGTATCAAGCATGTCATCCACGATGATCACTCTAGCCCCAACTTTCCCGATGGGGCCTTGGTGAATTATCCCTTGTGCAGTCCGTTCCTTCACAAAGTACGGGATGTCACCTCCCGTCAGACCCAATGCTCTGTTGACTGCACTGCAGCGGAGAATTGCTCCATTGTCCGGGGCTACGATCGTCGCGTCGGCGAGGTGGCTTTCTCTGATAACCGCGGCAAAAAGATCCGCGGTTGAGAACGAAATTAGCGGAATTGGGAATAGCTGCTTGTCCCGCTCGCTATGTACATCGATGGTGAGGACCTCATCGATTCCAGAACTTTTAAGGAGCGATCCAACCCAAGCAGTGGCCAGGCTTTCGCCAGGTTTCACCTTATCCTCCCGGCAGTAGGCTAGATAAGGGAGGATGGCAGTGATCTTCGCGGCACGTTCCTTCCTGAGCGTATGCGCAAGCAATAATAAGGATAAAAGCTGATCGTCGGGAGGAGCTATAGAGCCCAGAATTATGCAGTGCTCCGACGAAATTTGTCGCTGTAAATGTCCGTGTAATTCCCCGTTATGGTATCGCGCGATCCGAAACTGTGCCATTCTTAGCGAAGGAATACTCTCCAATTCCCCACTAATGTGTTCGTAATTTGCAAACGCAAATAAGATCATGATCCTACTCGAGCCTTTCCGCTGGGGTCGGGCAGCCGTTTCACACTTATCTGCTTGACGACGATCGAGGTTGCAAACCGCTCAAAATGTTAGCCATTTGCCGCTGCTGCCCGTTTGAAGGCCGCTTGCGGAACTTGTTGCTGATTAACAATCTGATAGGTTCTAACAATTTCTTCACTCGTTAGTTCCGGCACTTTGCCAAGTGTTAGTGGCTCAGCCTGACAAAGAATGTCGTCAAGGGATATGACTCCCACAAGGCTGCCATCCTGGCTGGTCACCGGAAGACGGCGCACTTGCCCTTCTTGCATTTTCCGCAGTGCAACGTGAATGTCATCTTCCGATGAACAGGAAAATACCTTTCGAGACATCACTTCGCCCACGTTGATTTCTCCAGGGAGACGGTTGCGCGTTCCAAACGCGATACAAATATCCCTGTCGGTGATGACGCCAATGACTTTGCTGTCGTGGCCTACAACAGGGAGAAACCCACAATTTCCCTCCCACATGTATTGAGTCGCCGTTCCAAGGTTGTTCTCTGGTCTACAGAAATAAGGTGCACCGGTCATGACGCTTCTTACTCTCATTCGCGTTCCCCTTTCTCATCTTCAAATTGCACAATGCTCGTAGCCACAGGATAGGCAGGACAAGCAACCGGAAGTTTCGCCCATCGTTCCACCGCATTCCGGACATTGTTGAACGCCCCGTGGGACGATCTCCTCCGCTTCTCCTGCGCGCAACACCTGTTCGCCCTTGCAACCATCTCGAAAAACTGTAACGCCTTTGCAGCCCAGTTCGTGAGCCAGCAGGAACACTCTCTCGATATCTCTCCGGGTTGCCGAGCCCCGGAGATTCACGGTTTTGCTGACTGCGTTCTCCACGCGGCGCTGAAAGACTGCTTGCATCCGCACGTGCCACTCGGGCGCAATGTCATGCGCGGTTACAAAGACACTACGAATGGACTCAGGAATCTCTCTTACATCCTGAGCGCTCCCGCACCGTGAGATTAGATTGCGAACGTTCTTGCTCAAATAGGGTCCGGCCTTGCTTTCGAACAGGGTGTGCAGATGAAATGCTCTGGTCTGGCCGAGTATGTTTCGGGCATAACAGAGGGCAAAAATCGGCTCAATACCGCCGGAGCATCCCGCAATAAGACTGATCGTGCCCGTCGGTGCGATCGTTGTGACGGTAGCGTTGCGCCTTTTGATTCCCTGTGCAGCGAAAATACTGCGCGGATAATTCGGAAACACTCCGCGCAATTCCGCAAGATCACACGACGCAGCATTGGCCTCCGCAGAGATAAATGTCATCAACTCATCGGCGGTTGCTAATGCTTCTGCGGAATCGTAAGGGACGCCGAGCAGGAAAAGAAGATCAGCGAATCCCATGACACCCAAGCCGATCTTCCGATTTGCCAATGTCTGCTCTTCGATCTGCGGGAGTAAATAATGGTTAACGTCAACCACGTCGTCCAAAAATCGTATGGCAAGACGAACAACAGGCCTGAGACGTTCGAAGTCGATTTGCGAGCCGCGCACGAAATGCGCCACGTTGATCGACCCCAGGTTGCATGATTCGTAGGGGAATAAAGGTTGCTCGCCGCAAGGATTAGTAGCTTCAATGCGGCCCATCCCAGGCACCGGGTTCTGACGGTTGATCGCGTCGAGAAATACGAGGCCGGGATCGCCTGTCCTCCAAGCGCAATCTACGATCTCATCGAAGACTTGCCGTGCGTTGAGGAGCTTGATCTCTTGGCCATTGCGGGGATTGATTAATGGATACTCAGCGCTGCGCCGGACGCCGTCGATGAATTCATCCGTGACACCCACAGAGATGTTGAACGTGGGTAGCGCGTCGGATTTGCTCTTCGCTGCGATGAATTCCAATATGTCCGGATGGTCGAAACGCAGCACTCCCATATTCGCGCCCCGGCGCGCACCTCCTGAACGCGTGACCTGGCAGGCATAGTCATACAGCTTCATGAAGGACACGGGGCCGCTGGATTCCCCTCCCGACGACCCGATGAGGTCGCCGCGAGGACGAAGGTTGGAAAAAGAAAACCCCGTTCCGCCTCCCGTTTTCTGAATCAGGGCCATCGATCGGAGTCCGTTAAAGATCGAATCCATGGAATCTTCGATTGGCACTACAAAACAAGCGGAAAGCTGCGCCTCAGGAAGACCGGCATTGACGAGCGTCGGTGAATTGGGCAGAAAATCAAAATCCTGCATCATCCGGCAAAATGAGCCGGCGGTCTCTCGCACCTCATTGGACGACGCAAACCTGCGCTCCGCCGCTGCAACATGCCAGGCCACGCGTAGAAACATCTGTTCCGGTGTCTCAAGAACATTCCCGGAGGCATCAGTCAATAAAATTCTCTTCCTCAGCACCTCTGAGGCGATGTCTGCATTAAGATGGCTCTGTTCCACTTCCATGAAATCGGCGCAATCGGCATCTAGCCTTAATTGGCCTTCGTTTTGTTCCTAGTACAAAGGGGCTCTGCCGGATGTGACGCCAGACATACGAAAACGTGATGGTGCTCACTGGCCCGACGAGCAGTTTTCCAAGAGTGGGCTATGACGATCGCGGTGACTTCAGTGGTTATTAGGTCACCAAGCCGTCTTTCTTTTTCAGGATCTCGCGCAAGAACCATTCATGCTTTTCGTGGATCTGGACGATCTTGGAGAACAAGTCGACCGTGCCAGGGTCGTTGCTTTCCTCGGCGGCCTTGGCCGC
>JAWOLO010000271.1:0-5907 GCA_033853375.1 Terriglobia bacterium | reverse complement strand
CAAGGGCAGCGGGATTAGCTACAGTCTCGGGGTCAAGGTGCGCGAGCCATTCGTTCCGGCGCTTACGAATTGCGCTTAATATCGACTCAATGGCAGCGACGCGTTTTCTGGATTTTTGTATTGCTTCGCTGGCTTCCTTTGGCGTCGCCTTTTGAAACGTAGAGAGTTGTTGTGCGGCATCATGCAGCATGGTCCTGATCGTGACGCCCCCTTTGGTTTTATCGTAAAGGCGAGCGACGGCCATCTGTGCTAGCTCCAAGCTGCCATCAATGGTCAACCCAAAAAAACGTCGGCGCAGTTTGCAGAAGGTAGGGGTCAGATTCCAGCAAACCTCTGGCTAGGTTCAGGTATGATTTGCCGACCAAGACTTGCCGTCTGAGAGCCTCCAGAGTTTGCTTGAGTGTGGGCGTGGGCTTTGCCAAAGCGAATCCTACGGAACAACCGCGTCAAATGCTTGTGCTATTCTGCCCTCCCCGTTTCCCGCAGTGAAGTGGCTTGCTGCATTTGTGGAAGCGATTCTAATGCAGACTATCGGTGCGGCTTAATCACTTTGTAGTGGGGTTTCAGGTTCCTCACTGTGGTCCCGTGAATTAGGATCCGCGTTCTTCGCCAGATAGTCCTGGAACTCCCTGTCCTTGCGAAACAGATTTTCCAGTGATGCGCTCACGACGTAAGCGGCGCTCGCGTGGATGAACTCGGCATACCGCATGAGCCGGAACTTCAAATCTTGCGAGACCCGCAGCTGAAGCGTTTCGTTCTTGGGTTCAACAGGCGGTGCTTTTAGGATCGGCATCAAAGAGTCCCCCTATTACTACTAATGGCCAAGAAGTCGGCAAAATGTTTCAAAAAAAAATCGTTCACACTTTTTCGAAAAAATTTGGAGCTAGGAACCGGCCAAGCAACGATTCCAGGTTGCGCTCGCCAGTCGCTCCCGAAAATTGGTCGCGGACAGACTACAAGGCGCACTACACGCGGAGTTTGGGCGGGAGTGACCCGCTGCACTACGTTTGGGCGGCACTTTCGCCCAAAATGGCGGGTCGCTCCCGCCCAAACCGGGGTTTTCGTCCGCGACCAATTCTCAGTTCGAGACGTGCGAATCTCTGTGTCCGGATTGGTTTTGCTCGAAGCCCGCTCAGAACGCAACCGCCCTGTTTTGCGCAGAACACAACCTGCAACCTCGCGTTCTAACTTTCTCGCGGCCTCTGCTCGCGAGTCGCGAGAGGCTGAACCGGGCCAAACAGCCCCTGTTCAGGTCCGTGCGCCGTTTCCCTTTGGCCGACACGGTAGGTGAAAACCACGGCTCGGTTTCACGGTGAAACCGCGCGTCAACCGCGCTTTCACCTTTGGTTCCTTGCTTGCGGCTGTTTCGAGTTCACCGTTCTTTCCGTCGCGACGCAGCGGTCGTGGAAGAACACCGACGACGAATGGGCGTCAAAGACGGAGTGGCATCGCGTCTGTGTGTTCCGTCCGCGGCTCGCCGAATACGTCTCGACGACGATCAAGAAAGGCTCGCATGCGCTCGTCGAGGGCAGCCTCGTCAGCACCACGTACGAACGCGGGAACGGCAAAGGCAAGAAAGCGAAAACGAACAAGCAGACGTTCTGGTGCATTCGCGCCGATGTCGTGCGCAAGCTCGATCGCGGCGAACCTGAACCGGAAACTATCGCGTCCGGTTCCGCTGCTTCGCCTGAAGCGCTCGACGCGTCCGACCCGGCTCCGTTCTAACGGCCGTTCTTTGCGAGGGCCTCGCTTCCCAGGCCCTCTTCGTATGTTCTTGGGCGCGCGAACGCCGGGACAGAAACGAACCAGCAATTCGCTTCACTAAATTGTGACTGGCTGAAACGTTGAAGCGTGGGGTGGTACAGGATGGCCGGCATACCAGCCTGGTTGGTATCCCAACCAATTCACAAGAAATTGACAAGCCAGCGCGAAAAGGACGATAGAGTCCCCCCACCAACTAGGGGTGTGCCGTGTCCTACGATCATGGGTTGCTACACTTAAGGGTTTCTCTCAGCCTGCAACGCAAACCAAACACTTCACTCAGGGAGTTATCCAGAGAACTGCACGTCAGCCGCCGAACAATTCAAAATGCCGTCATCTCTGTTACCGGCAAGAAATTCAGGGAACTGCAAGAGGAGACCTTACTGGCAAGAGTCCAGAGCATCCTGCTGGCAAGACCCGGTGTCGCGGTCAAAGAACTAGCTCGCGATGTTGGGTATCGCTCTCCTCGTTCGTTTGCGCGCGCGGTTCGGCGCGCATCCGGCGTTACTCCCGAGCAGCTTCGTGCTCGGATTGCGAGAGAACTAGTTACCAGCTAGGCGCGAACTTGATTTCTTCAGCGGAGTGCTTTCTAACGATTCCTTCCGGCTGAGACTATCAAAAATCCACAGATGACCCAAAACGGCGCAGATTTGCGTCATCTGCCCCTTATTCAGTACTTGACCTTACGGTAAAGTCCTCATAAAGTCCGCGTCGCGACTGCAGTTTCCAGCAAGCAAAGGTCAACGCAAAGTAAATCCGGCCTAATCGTTGGCCAAGCAAGATCACATCTCGGAGGTCTTATGCGGTTCCTCTTTCGCGTGTTCTTCCCATTCCTCATTCTCGCTATGGTGTTCTGTTCAGCTCAGTCCACATTAGCTCAAGTACCCGATCCCGCCGTCGCCACGCAGGCCCCTCAGTCCGGCACTGGTCATCACTACATCGGCTTGGTTACAGAAACCGTCAGCCCCTCGACCGGTTCTCTCGATTTCCATCTCCCCATCGCGACCCCCGACGGCCGAGAACTCTCTTTCCCGTTCGGCATCCGCTATTCCGGGCCGGAACAGTATTCCTTGTCCGGCATCGCCGCCCCAAGACTCCAATGGCAGCTAGGGAGTCAAATCCCTACATCCCAAAACGGCTGGAGCTACGACCTCCCCATCGTCACTGCAAGCACGAAGCAACTGTATAGCTGGGTCACTTATACAGGCCCTCCCCCCCAGGGACAAACCAACTATCAGTGTGACGCCAGCCAGAACTATGTTTTTCGCGGTCTAGATGGCGGTCAATACACGCTCGCAGGAATCGGTGGCCAGTGGCCTGACCCTAATTACCCGCCCGGGAGCTGCCACGGCCAAAATCCTCCCATGGGCCCAAGCAACGTCCACGGCATCTACGCGACCGTTCCCGGAACCAATAACGTCTGGACGGGCTGGCCTAACCAGCCTCCCGTTACCGTGACCAACCAGTCCGGGACCGTTTATCAGTTCTCTGGGTGGAACAACGTCTTCAGCATTAATGGGCAAGGGCCCAGTTGGGCGATTCTGGCGCAAACGATTAGGGACAGAAACGGCAACCAGATCTCCCTAAAGAACTTCCAATCCACCTTTTCAGGTTCGCAGCCGCTTGCAGGCAACTCTTACACAGACACACTCGGGCGTACCATCGTCTCTTGGACTGGTTTGGGCACCAACGGTGACCAAATCACCGTTTCTGGCCTTAGCGCTATTACTCTTCATTGGACAACAATCTCCGGAACCTTTCCCGAGACAGCAACGAATGTTGCCGGGACAGCAACCTGCTCCCTAACTCCTGGAGCTACCTTTTCTGCCTCAGGCATAACCGAAATTGATCTTCCTAACGGCCAGAAATACACGTTTTCCTATGACTCAACCTACGGACGTGTGAACAAGATTACTTTCCCGGACGGAGGCTACGTCCGTTATGTTTGGGGCCTTAACCATTTGTCAGCGGCCCTGCAATCGCAATGGTTCGTTACCGGAGGAACGACCAACAACACCTGCACCGTCGAATATGACACTCCGGCGATCACCGACCGCTACGTTAGCTACGACGGCTCAACAGAAGTGTTGCATCAAAACTTTGCTTATTCCACCACATGGGATACTCAAAAGCCGGGCACCTGGGACTCCAAAACCACCACCGTTATCTCCACAGACCTGCTCACGAACCAGGTAACCAAAACAGCTTACACCTACACTCCACTCACGCCCGACCAAGGTGGACAATATGCCTTAACAGGATACTTTGGCATTGCACCGCAAGTTCCTACCGAGCAACAGGTACTTTATCAGGATGGCTCGAGCCACACTCTCAAGACCGTCAACAAGACTTGGCGCAATGCCTATGCAATGGTAGCCGAGCAAGCCATCCTTGATAACAGCCAAGGAACAACCAAGCTGTATTGTTACAACAGCGATGAGCAAGTCACGGATCTCTACGAATATGGCTTCCAAAGCGAAGGCTCCTACCCAGGTGATCCCGCTTGCGCATCGAGCAGCGGGCTAAACGCATCAGCCCTCGGCCCGCTTCGCCGCCACACCGTCACGGCCTATCACAATTTCTTTGGCGCCACGCCCTCGACCCATATTATCAACGAGCCCGACAGCATCACCATCTACGACGGTGCCGGCAATCAGGTAAAGCAAACGACGTTCGCATATGACGCTGGTTCAGTCGCAGCCTCCGGGGCCCAGACTGGTCTGGTCAGCCCTCCCGGACTGCGTGGCAACGCTACTTCTGTAACGCAGTGGCTTAACGTCGGCGGCACGTCCCCTGTCACTAGCTACACGTACTTCGACACAGGGCAAGTGCAGACCATGGTCGACGCCTGTGGCAATACGGCATGCTCCGACATGACCGGCTCGAACCACACAACCATCTACTCTTATACGGACAACTACGCCAGCGGTACCGGCACGCCTCCGGGCCAAACTTTCGCCTACCTGACACAGGTGACTCATCCTCCAACGGCAAATGCCAACCACACTGAGAGATTCACCTGGGGCTACAACGACGGTCTCATCCGTTCCCGCACGGACGTGGAAAACAATCTCACCACCTCCTTCACCTACAACACGCCGCCCTCGTGGTGCTCTTTTTCTGATGGACTTGATCGCTTAAGCGCTATCACGAATCCAGACGGAGGCACGACTTCATACTGTTACAACGACACTCCGCCAGCGCCAACGGTCACTACGCACAAGCAAATCAACGCAAGTCAGACGCTCACCACCGTCTCCGTTAGGGACGGCATGGGCCACGTCAAGCAAACCCAGCTCACCTCCGATCCGCAAGGCACCGTCTACGCGGACACGACCTTCAACGGACTCGGACAAGTCTGGAAGCAATCCAATCCCTACCGCGTCGGCAACGATATCACTACCACAACTGGGACAACGGTCTTCGGCTACGATGCAATCGGGCGCAATCTCACCACTACGTACGCTGATAACTCCGTTTTAACGACCGCTTACTGCGGCCCCTCCACGCTCGTGACCGATCCAACAGGAAAGTGGCGCCGCAGTCGCACCGACGGGCTCGGCTTTCTCGTCGAAGTGGACGAACCAAACGCCGTTGGCGCTTCCGTGAATTCCAATGGCTGCCCTGGCACCGGTGAACCCATTTGGGTGACAAGCTACACGCTGGAGACCCTCGGCAACCTGAAAACCGTAATTCAAAACGGCTCACATCAGCGCAGCTTCACCTACGACTCACTCTCCCGGCTTCTCACCTCGTCGAATCCCGAGGTCGGACAGATCACTTATGCCTACGACGCAAACAGCAACGCTTACACGAAAACAGACCCGCGTAGCCTCACCACGACCTATGGCTACGACGTTTTGAATCGCCCGCTTAGCCGCAGCTACTCGAACAGTGATCCGTCTGTCTCGATTACCTACGACCAACCCAACTGCCTGGATCTTTCCGCCTGTCAAAATGTTGGCCAGCGCACCAGCATGACCGACGGCGCCGGTTCGGAATCCTGGGCCTATCAGGTGGACTCCGCCCACTCCCGGAGCGTTCACGAGGAAAAACGCACCACGAACGGCATCACCAAACCGTCCACGTACTACTTTGACCTCGCGGGCAACGTAACGCAGGCCGTTTACCCTACCGGCCGCACTG
>JAWOLO010000270.1:0-4515 GCA_033853375.1 Terriglobia bacterium | reverse complement strand
GTCCCCGACCACAGGCCAGTTCGCGGAACGTCAGGGTCGACAGGCGGCCCACAACCTCATTCGGGTTCTCAAAGGCAAGCCTACGCAACCTTTTCGCTTCAAGGCCCTTGGCCAGCTTTGTTCCATCGGCGGCTACCAGGCGGTGGCGGAAATGTTTGGCATGCGCGTCTCGGGTTTTCTTGCCTGGTTCCTGTGGCGTGGCGTATACCTTTTCAAGCTGCCCACGTGGTCGCGCCGGGTGAAAGTCGCTTTGGACTGGGCATGGGACCTGATCTTCCCCCGTGATCTCAGCTTTCTCAATACCGATGCGGCGCAGCGACTCACCCATGCTTACTTTCGCCCCGGAGATTTGATTCAACGACAGGGAGAAGTGGCCCGATTCTTCAGCATCATCGAAGAAGGCGAGGTCGAAATCCTGAAAGCCACCTCCCGGAGCCAAGAGCCGCGAACCGTTGGCGTCCTGGGCAAGGGCGACTTTTTTGGGGAGGGCGCTTTACTGGGAAACCGGCCTCATGAAACGACGATCCGCGCCCGCACCGCTGTTCGTCTTCGGCAGGCCGGCAGCGTCCTGTTTTCGCAAATCGCCGGCAGCTGGGGGCCTCTGCGGGACGTGCTGGCCAAATCCGTCCTTCGCCGGTCAGGCGACTTCTGGAATCGTGTACCGTTCATCAAGACGCTTCTGGACGGGGAACCACTCGCCCCCTTCCTCGACCCGCTTCCTGCCAACCTCCTCAATAAAGCACTACCGTCGCCGAGGCGATGCGCGTCCTGAAGGACAACCCAATCGGCGAACTCGTCATCCTCGACGAAAGGGAGCGTTTGTGGGGGACTGTAGACCGTCATGACCTTTATCAGATTATTGCCCGCATCGCTGTCGTTCCAGCGGACAAGAGGGGAGATGTCGCGCAGCGAAAGCTGAGTGAATTCTTGGCTGGGAGTCCACTCGCGGTGGACCTTGAGGATTCGGCACTGGTGGCCTTCGCCACGATGCTTGACCGCCCCGTCTCGTGGCTACCTGTTGTCCAAAGCAAGGATGACCCTCGCCCCGTGGGCTGTATCCGTGCAGAAAGAATCATCGACTACATCATCGAGAAAATCAACAGCACTCAACCGCTGCATGCCCGGGCCGCGAGCTGAGCAACCCTATGATCGAACTCGCGCCTTCGATTCTCTCAGCCGATTTCGCGCGATTGGGAGCAGAGGTGGAAGCCGCCGTGGAAGGCGGAGCGACCGTTCTCCACGTCGACATCATGGAGGGCCACTTCGTCCAGAACATTACTACAGGATCCCCCGTCGTCGCTTCTTTCCGCAGAGTCTGCCGCGTCCCGCTCATAGACGCTCAAGGACAGAGAGTCATTTCAGCCAAAATCGCGTCTACGGCACACACACATCATCCGCTCAAACTCTCGGAAGTCGATCACTGGGGAAAAACAACACGAGAGTTATTCGAAAGGCGACCTGCGATTAGCTGTTTGGTCACGGCTCGGAACGAGCTTGCTAGAAGCGACGAGGAGAGCGCGCAGGAGAATGCAACGATGGTGTATGGCAAAGTGCACCCTCATGGCTATTTCGATTCGTGAAATTTCAAGACATTCACTGCCACTTGCGTTTCCCCCGAATACCGAACCCTCATGGATATCGATGAAAGCAGGATGGTTTAATTCTTAGCTGCTCAGCCTGCAGATCCCCGAAGCCCATCCAGATCGTAATCAGTATTTTTCATTACATTTGACTCAAAGACTCAATGCGTGAAGAAGAAGCCCAGCCAGGCTTGCGCCTACCAGTGGGCCAACGACCGGAATTGCCGCATACTCCCAGTCCGAGCCTCCCTTTCCTGCGATGGGGAGCACCGCGTGAGCGATTCGCGGACCAAGATCCCGCGCTGGATTAATGGCATAGCCCGTGGTACCGCCAAGCGAGAGCCCGATCGCCCACACAAGGCATCCGACGAGGTACGGCCCAAGGCCGGCGGCGGGGCCGCCTTTCGCTACGGCCCTTGCGAAAATTGCTCCCGCGATGAAAACGAGCACGAAAGTGCCTATGATCTCACAGATGAGGTTCGCGGCGGCACTTCGAATCGCCGGCGCCGTGCAGAAGACGCCGAGCTTCAGAGCTGCATCCGGAGTCTCCTTCCAGTGCGGGAAATAATGGAGCCAGACGAGCGTTGCGCCCACGAAAGCGCCCAATAATTGCGCCGCCGCGAGAGGCAAGAGCTTGGAGTAATCCCCTGAGGAGATAGCAAATCCAAGGGTGACCGCAGGATTCAAAAATGCATCCTTGCTGCCACAAGCGATCGAAGCGAATACTCCCGCCATTACAGCAAACGCCCATCCGGTAGTAATGACCATCCAGCCGGAGGCTTCCGCTTTCGAGCGTTTGAGCAGTACGCCGGCCACCACGCCGTCGCCCAGAAGAATCAGAATCAACGTTCCGACAAACTCTCCCAAGAAAGGTGTCGTCATTTTTTCTTCTCCGTAGAAATTTGTAATTGTCCGGTCCGTCAGGGAGCCTAAGCTCCTGCTCTCATTTCCTGCTCCTCAACCCAGCCAAAGGACCGCGTTACAGCCTTTTTCCATTCCGAGTAGAGCTGCTCGCGCGTGTCCTTTTCCATATGGCACTTCCAGACATGGTCCACGCCCCACTGTTTGCGCAGTTCCTCCAGATCCTTATAGAAGCCGACGGCAAGGCCTGCGGCGTAGCTGGCGCCCAGCGCAGTGGTCTCTTTGATCAACGGCCGAATGACGTCTCGATTCAGGATGTCAGCCTGAAACTGCATCAAGAGTTCGTTTTCCACCATGCCGCCGTCGGTTCGCAGGGACTCCAACTTTTTGCCGGAATCCAATTCCATTGCTTCGAGCACTTCGCGCGTTTGGTAAGCCGTGGCTTCTAGAACCGCACGCGCGAGATGACCCTTGTTAGCGTAGCGAGTGAGCCCGGCGATCACGCCTCGAGCGTCCGTTTTCCAATACGGCGCGAAGAGTCCTGAGAATGCCGGCACAAAATACACACTGCCGTTGTCTTTTACCGTGCGCGCCAGTGTCTCAATCTCCGGACTCTTAGAGATAAGCCCCAAGTTGTCGCGCACCCACTGCACCAGCGCTCCAGCAATGGCCACGCTACCCTCTAGAGCGTACTGGGCCGGATTTTGGCCGAGTTTAAAGGCGACAGTCGTAAGCAGCCCGTATTTGGAAGCGACGGGTTCGGTTCCGGTGTTCATCAACAGGAAGCAACCAGTGCCATAGGTGTTCTTCGCTTGGCCCGGTTCAAAGCAGGTCTGTCCGAAGAGCGCCGATTGCTGGTCTCCCAGAATTCCGGCAATCGGAATGTCTTTCACTTCGGCCGGTTGTGCCAGTCCATATACCTCACTGCTAGACGCGATGCGCGGCATCATAGCTTCGGGGATTCCGAAGAGCTCCAGCTGCCCTTTGTCCCAGTTTAGGGTTCTGAGGTCCATCAGTTGCGTGCGGCTGGCATTGGTCACGTCCGTGACGTGCACACCACCTCTTTGACCACCAGTGAGCTTCCATACCAGATAGCTGTCGATATTCCCGAAAAGCAGATCCCCTGCCTCGGCAAGCTCCATCGCGCCCGGGACGTTCTTCAGAATCCACCTAATCTTCAGGCCGCTGAAGTAGGTTGCCAGCGGCAAGCCAGTCAGCTTACGAAAGCGATCGGGGCCGCCTTCGCGGGAAAACTCGGCCACCGCGTCTTCCACACGCGTGTCCTGCCAAACGATGGCGTTGTAAACTGCGACTCCTGTCTTGCGATTCCATACGATGGTGGTCTCACGCTGATTGGTAATGCCGATGGCGGCGACGTCCTTAGGGCGAATCCCACGTTGCTGCATGGCATCCGTCATGACTTCGTGAGTGCGCCGCCAGATTTCCTCGGGGTCGTGCTCCACCCACCCAGGCCTGGGATAAATCTGCTCGTGCTCTTTTTGAGACACGGACACGATCCGTCCGCTCGCGTCGAAGATGATGAATCGCGTGCTGGTTGTTCCCTGATCGATTGCACCCAAATAGGTAGACATTTCTGGCGTTCCTTTCCTCTTAAGCTGCTGAGTTCCGACCGACAGTTTCAGCTGTCGTTTCCAAACCTGCTCGTTCCAGGAAAAAATTAATCCGCTGCACATAGCGACTGGCGGCTTCTTGCTCTTGCACGTTTGTCCATTGGAGTTCCCGGGCCATCAGAGAGCCAACCACGGGCGCCGCGTTGATTGCATCTCTCCAGGAGTAGTATTGGAGCCCAATACGCCGCGAAATTACGTCCTCGATGGTTGCGGCCAGCTCCTGGCGAACCGCGTACACGACTTCGGCCTGAATTTGTGCGGCTCCGGGAATTATTGGCTGTATCAGGCTGGAGTTCTTCCGGGTGAGTTCCAAGATGTCCCACGCAGAGGTTCCGAATTTGGCGGACAGGTGTAGCGCCGTTTCTTTCGCCACGGAATAGATGCGCATCAGCCTTTCCCACAAGTCGCTGGTGAATCCTTCTCCGCCATGAAGGACGTGACTT
>JAWOLO010000269.1:0-3403 GCA_033853375.1 Terriglobia bacterium | reverse complement strand
TACTCAAGATTGATGTTTGGAGAGAAGACCAGCTGACGCGAACAGTTCCTGTCCGGCCAGATGGAAAAATCAGCCTCCCACTATTAAACGACGTGCAAGCCGTGGGACTGACGCCCATGGAGTTAGCGAAAACTATCCGAGATGAACTAAAAAAGTACATTAACAACCCACAAGTGACCGTCAGCATAGCGGAAATTAATAGCCGACGAGTCTACGTGACCGGCGAAGTGACTCGCCCCGGCGCATTTCCGCTGCTGCCGAGCATGACAGTGTTACAAGCGCTCACGAGCGCTGGCGGGTTCACGCAATTTGCGAAGACCAAAAGCATTTACGTACTGCGAATGGAGGGCGGGAAGCAAGCGAAACACCCATTCAACTACCAGGACGTCATCCGCGGGAAGAAACCCGAAGAGAACATTCAGTTAGAGCCGGGAGACACGATCATTGTGCCATAGGACACGAAGATGAAATCCTGGAAGAAATTTCTGAGTTCTTTAGCAGTCTTGGCAGGGATGGCCCTGTTTCCTGCTGAGAACCGTGCACAAGACCAGCAGAACGATGCACCGCCAAAACCAGCAGCGAAGGTGCTTCTTCCGATTGGGGTAGGGGATGATCAGGAAGCCAATCAGCCTATCGGAGCGATGCAACCAGACGACCGTCCTTTGACGGGTTTTCAGCAACTGACGGTCGGGACGCCACCCGAAAGGCACAGCTACTGGATTCCTGGCATTTCCTACACGAATTTCATCCAATCGAATGCGGTGACACAAGGCGGCGGGAGCGGTTGGTACTCAACGAGCTACATGGTGGGAAACCTCAGCCTTTCCCAGAATTGGAGCACGTCGCAGTTGTCAGTGAACTACTCAGGGGGTGGAACTCTTTCTTCTAACTCCACCGTCGGTAATGGACAATTTGAGCAATTCGGAGCGTCCCAGACATTTGATTGGCGCCGGGTACAGCTTACTTTCTTGGATCAGTTTTCTTATCTTCCAGCGTCACAGTTTGGTTTCGGAGCGGGTACTCCCCTTGCCGTCCCCGGAGTGGGTGGTCCGCTAGCTCCGAACTTGCCTGGCCTGCAGAATGGGTTCACCCCGAACCAGTCGATTTTTGCAGCACTGGGTCCGCGTTACTCCAATTCTTTCGGAACACAACTCAATTACGCACTTACGCCGACGAATTCATTAACGTTTGGCGGAGTCTTTGGCATTCTGCGATTCACGGAATTAGGAAACATCGAATCCAATGACGTAAACTTGAACGCTGGCTACAATCTGCAAGTGAGCAGGAGTGACACACTTGGTTTATCGTACCGGTTTAGCACGTATCACTATCTTGATTCACCACAGGCCATCGGAGATCATCTGGCACAGGCCGTGTATGGGAAAAGACTCACCGGGCGTCTTGCGCTCCTGCTCTCGGGCGGCCCGGAAGTAACAGACTATAGGGTGCCCCAGGGACCTGGTACAAAGACCCAATATATCGCGCCTTCGGCTTCAGCAAACTTGACATGTGCATTCCCGGCTGGGGGACTGTCGCTGAGCTACAACCACGGAGTCAATAATGGAGGCGGCGTTTTGCTGGGCGCTACCTCGGATCAGGTCATGGGAAGCGGCACGCGAAAATTGACTCGAATATGGAGCGGAAACGCAAGTGTCGGCTACGCACGGAATACGAATTTGGGCGGAGCAACGGGAACGCAAACGCTGGCGTTCAATGCTATCTATGTAGGCGCAGGATTGCAGCGGCCACTAAGCCGAACTACCAATTTCACTTTGAACTACAACGCGAACATACAGACTTCCAATAACACGACGTGTGTAGTGGCGAACTGCGGGGCGAACTTCACCACTCACGTGATCACGGTTGGTTTAGAATGGCGTGCGCAACCATTCGTGCTTCACTAGCAGGCTTGCCCCAATGCGAAACATCATCGGCGATTGACGAGAGAGAGCGGGCAGATGGACCCATTGAACGAGAACTAGTTATGATACCGGAAGAATGATTAGTAGGAGACCATGTACAAGGCTTTTTTTGGGCTGAAAGAAAACCCTTTTAATGTAAACCCGGATCCCAGATACCTCTTCATGACAAAAGAGTTGGACGAAGCTCTGTCCAGCCTCATGTATGGTATCCAGACGCGAAAGGGCATCATCACTCTGACTGGTGAGGTGGGAACGGGGAAGACGACCTTGATAAACCGGCTCCTCGACTGGCTGCGCGAGAGCCGGGCGCGGACTGCCTTTCTCTTTAACTCGAGGATGAATTCGATGCAGCTATTTGATTTCATCCTCGCGGAATTTGAGATTGTGTGTGATTCGCAATCCAAAAGCCAGCAGCTCATGAAACTGAATCAATGGCTCTTGGAGCGCTATAGGGCCGGCGAGACGACCGTTTTAATCATCGATGAAGCGCAGAATTTGACGCTCTCCGTACTCGAAGAGATTCGGATGCTCACGAACCTGGAGACCTCAACAGAAAAGCTTCTCCAGATTGTCCTCTCCGGGCAGCCTGAGCTCGAGGAAAAACTCAAGTTGCCGGAGTTGCGGCAGTTGCGGCAGCGCATCATGATTCGCAGCAAGACAGGGCCGCTAAATAAAGAGCAGACGCGCGACTACATACATGCAAGGTTGCGCATTGCCGGCGCGAATTCAGGGGAGATGATCTTCAGTCTAAAGGCTCTCGAAGCTATTCACATGTTTTCTCTGGGTATTCCCCGCGTCATCAACCTGCTCTGCGAGCATTCGCTTATTAATAGCTATGTGCAGCAGAAGCGGCCAATCGAGCCAGACGGCATAGAAGAGGTAGCGCGGGAATTCCAACTGGACGAAGTGGAACCGGTCGCACCTCCTGGCAGCCTGAATTCTAGCTCGGATGTGTATACCTCCGAGGCGTTTATTCAGAATCTCGGACACGCGCTCTTGCGATTTCGGCTAAATCCACCTGTGCCGACACCTGGAAGAGGGGGGAAATAATCTCTCTAGCAACATGGGGATCGATTGGAGACCCTCTTATATCGAAGAAAATTCCAGTTGCTCAGGATATGACAGGTAAGCTATTGGGCGCGGTTTTAGCGAGTCTGCTTTACGGAAGCGTCTTGAAGGCGCAGTCCACACACAAGATTACCTTCACCTTTGATTACGACTTCAGGATTACGCCGGCTTGTTCACCAGCGGTCAAAAAGGCATGTGTACAGCAGTTCAACTTTTATGACATTTCTGGGGGAATAGCGAAACGCGTAAAGCTGGGTTCTTTTGCCGTGCCCGCCGACGCCATAGGGCTTGTCAGAGGTATGTCCGTCACAACTAAGTCGCTCTTGTTTAATCGCGGGAAGCACATGTTGGCTGTTTCCGCGCAGATGCCAGACGGCACGGAATCAGATTTGAGCAAATGCACGGCGATAGTC
>JAWOLO010000268.1:0-2641 GCA_033853375.1 Terriglobia bacterium | reverse complement strand
GGGCCCTGGACGATGCCTGCAGGCATACAATTGTAGACTGGGACAACGTTGATAACGACTGGGCCCGCCGGATTGCCGATTCTGGGATCAATCTCGTCAATGCAGCCCACCGCGACGCTCGACTGCGTGGACAAAGTGGAAGCCGTGCAATTCAGGTTTTCTACGTAAAAGGTGTTGTGCAGAGAGTTGAATGCTATAGCGCCCGTTCCGGCCACGGCAATCTCGCCCAGCTGGCTGCCATCAGCCGCTGCCACTCCAGTGTTCGTGATAAAGAAGCCGGTGTTGACATCAACGATGGGAGAGTGATGGCAGGGCACATCGGCGCCGGCTGGACCGACACCCTTGCCGGTGACACCAGAGGACACGCTGGTGGATTGGTCTGGACAGGGCCCACCCGCGCCACCGGTAACAGCCGTCGAGCCGTCATCCACCGCCACGGTCGCGTCCTCTCCTCCGATGCCGTCATAGTAAATCTGGCCGAGGATACAAGTGGGAAAGTTCGGCCCAGCCGGAAAGGCCTGAGACCTCCCGCCATTGCCCACGATAGTCCCCTGGTTGGGAATGCTAGCCGGGGTGTAGTTCGCCGCCGGATTTACGGGGAGACAATACCCGCCGGCGGCCATCCCTGCCGGGTTTCGGCTCACGATGTCCGTAACGTCGACCAAAGTAACGAATGGAAGTCCTGGGTCGCCATTGGCAACGGCGACAATGTTGTGCCCGTTCACGGTTCCGTAGGCCATTTCGTCGGCGCGGTCATCGGCGCAGGTTGGGTCGCTACCCGCTCCGCCGTTCCACGAAGCGATGCACGGGGCAACACCGGTAGTGCTGTCAAACGCCGGAGACGTCCCTGTGGGGAAGGCGGCGAGCACGGTTGGTGGATTGGTCGTGAGGTCGAACGCAACCAAAGAGGCACTGCCGCTCCCGACAAACAGTGTGTTTCCATCCGGAGTCACCAGTAACCCGTCGGGACCAGAAATGGGGTTGACTCCGTTCGCCCGCGAAGCACAGCATTGCGCTCCGGGGAAGCCGCCGAACGCCCCGTGATCGCCAAACCCGGGGAACTTATTTGCGAAAGGCGCAAAGAAATTCTCGTTTCTGCAGCCAAACCGCGTAAGGCCGCCGCTTGCCGGGTCGGGAATCCCGGTAATGATAGAGGGGATTTTGGATAAACAAGAGCTGCCGTTGTTCCCCGCGTTGGCGACCTGGTTGAGTCCGCCAATGGTGTTTACGGCAAAGTTGTTTTTGGCGTCAGTAACAACGACGTCCAGGCCAATGCGGTCGGACGTGTAAACCCTCTGCTGATTCGGATCGAACCAGCTTATATCGAAGGAGTTGAACGGGCCGCCCGGCTCGCCGGTCGGATTGTGCTCCGGTACCGGCACGACGTTAAGAATCGCATAGGCGCCGTTGACAGTCGTCCCGCAAGTGGGACAGAACGCTTGTGAACTGCAACTGTTCAACAGGAGCCCAAAAGCGAGCATCGCTGCCAGCTGAATGACCATCCTTGTTCCTTTGGACCTCATCGAACAACCTCCTTCAGGATTTCCACTCGATTTTTCCGCGCCATCGCGCTTTGTTTGGTTTTCGAAAAGTCGCTTTGACTTCCGGTCGTTGTGGCAAAACACGAATCCATCTGTGCGCATAATCGGATCCTCAGTTTCCTAGAAGCGGTACTGCAGCCGCTGTTCGAACACGTAGAAATTCTGATTGGCGATACCGATGGTGCTCGGCTGCTTCAGCCGGTCGATATCCAGGTTGGATTGGAAGCGCACCCAGTAGTTGATGTACCAGTTCACGCCGAACGTGAACTGATCCGTGTGTTGGTTGAACGTGGGCACATTCTGAGGAGTGAAGATGTTGTTGAAGAAAATGCCCGGCTCGTTCCCCTGAATTCCCGAGTAGCGGAATGCAAGGTCCCAGGCCCCCCATCCGCGCTGGCCACCGGTTTCGGTGGTAGGCCCAAAGACAGGGTGTTTGACGCGCGGAGTTCCGTTTTCCGGCCGGTGTTCCTTCGTCAGTAAGTAGGTAATCGCGCTGTTCCATGCCTGGAACCGAACGTTTGGCAGATCGGCGAAGCCTAGTCCGCCGAACTGCTCGGTCCCGACTCCCGTCCGGTTATAAGACGCCGCGACGTACTCATCGCGCAAGGCCAACGGACCGTGGATGAAAGTGAACTCACCCTCATATCTCCACACGTGCCCGTTGACGGGAAACTGCGGGAACCACGTGTAAGCAAGATCGGGCATGGCCATCGGGGCCGATCGCTCGTTCGAAAGGCCACGCGACATGCTGTACGCGATGGAGCCTCCGAACGCGAATTCGTGGAAGAGACTGTCCTTGTTGCTGCGCCACGGGTAAAAGCGGACTCTGCCAACGGCTTCCGGCACGCTCGTGGTGTTATTGATCGAAAACCCTTTTCCGTTGAACGCGCCAGCCCAGTATTGGAATGCGCCGCCGTTGATGTCCCCGTGCAGAACAGCCCCGGGGCTCCGGAAGGCGGAAGCGGCGGAGGGATACAACAGCGACTGCAAGCCGCGATCCAGGAAGTCAATGTTGGTAATGCCAGTGGTCACTTCCTGCGCGAACGGTTCTTTAAACTGCCCCGCCTGCAGTTGGATAGCGTTGTTGTACTTGGCATTCA
>JAWOLO010000267.1:0-9343 GCA_033853375.1 Terriglobia bacterium | reverse complement strand
AGGCGCTGCGTATCCAAGACGACGCGCACTTTCCGTGTTTGCCCGCCGATGATGGTGGTCTCGGAAACGTCGTCGGATTGTTTGATGGAGTGGTCTAGTTCGGCGGCAATTCTTCGCAGCGTGTACGCGTCATAGTTCTTGCCCCAAAGCGTAAGCGCGAGAATCGGCACGTCGTCAATAGAACGAGCCTTAATGATCGGCTGCGAAACGCCTTGCGGAATGCGATCGAAATTGGAATAGAGCTTGTTGTAGGTTTTAACGATCGCATCTTCTTCTTTGGTGCCGACGTAAAAGCGGACGATTACCAGGCTCAAACCGGGGTGGCTGATGGAGTAGAGGTATTCAACGCCGGGCACTTCACGGAGCAGCTTCTCCATTGGAACGGTAGCGCGCTGGGCTACTTCTTCGGCGGAAGCGCCGGGCATTTGCACGAAAACGTCGAGCATGGGAACGACGATTTGGGGCTCTTCTTCGCGAGGCGTTTGCAGAATGCTGAAGGCGCCGAGCAAAAGCGCCGCGCCGATGGCTAGGGGCGTCAGCTTCGATTGAATGAAAATGTGAGCGACGCGTCCCGCTGCACGGAGCGTGTTCGTGACGAAGCCCGGATTGGAACCAGAATCGCTCATGGCTGTGCGACGATTCGTTTACCGCCCAATTCGCGTTCACCCGGGGCGGCAATCACTCTTTCTCCTCCTTCCAGGCCCGAAAGAACTTCGACTTGCAGTCCTAAGGTTCGGCCCAGCGTCACGTAATGCAAGCCTGCTATCTGTTCTTTATCGAGGACGTAGACTCCTTGCAGTTGACCGCGCTCCACGACGGTTGAGCGTGGAATGAGGAGAGTGGAACGCTCACCGCGAGCAAATTGCGCGCGGCCAAAAAGGCCCGAGCGCAGATGGACATCTTTCGGCAGCTCGATTTTCACGAGAAAACTTCTGCTTCCCGGGTCCGCTGCCGGAACAATCTGCACGACCTTTCCGGTGATCTCTGCGGTTCCAAGAGCATCAATGTTTATCGGCGTAGATTTGCTAACGCGCACCAAGCGGATGTCGCTCTCATCGACCGTGACTTCCAGCCGGTAGTGTCGCGTGTCTTCGAGAGTGAGAATCGGCATGCCCGGCGAGGCAAGGGTACCGGGATCGGCTTTTCTTTCGGTTACGATTCCAGCGAACGGCGCGCGAATGCGCGTGTAACCGAGCGAAGTCCGCGCTTGCGCTAGCGCTGCATCGGCTTGCGCGAGAGCGGCGCGAGCCATATCGCGCCGGGCTTCGGCCGATTGCGCGCGCGTTTTGATTTCGTCGAATTCCTGGGGGCTGACGGACTTCTTTTCGTAGAGTTGCTGGTAGCGCTTCAACGTGGATTCCGCAAGCGCGAACTCGGACTCCGCTGCAGAAACGTCCTTTTGCGCGGCAAGTTCCGCTGCGGTTGCTTGCTCGAAGGCGGCGCGCAATTGCGCGTCGTCAATCATAACCAACACCTGGCCGCTCTCCACGCGCTCGCCTTCGTGCGCCTGGACGGCAACAATGTTGCCCATGATTTGGCTGGCGAGCTGGCTAGTTTGCGCGGCGCGCACAGTGCCGACGGCTTCCAGCCAATCCGGCACGATCGATTTTTGCGCGACGATTATCGGCACATTGCTGACGGTTTCGGGCGCGGCCGCTTCGATGCGCCGCTGGTTGGAGCAGCCGCTGAGGCTGCCGGCAATCACGGCGAGCGCAAGCCAACCGCCGAAAGGAATTGCATTCTTGAGTTTCATGGCATCACCACCGGAGACTGAGCGTTCAAGGTCCCAGTTGCGAGTTCCAGATTCGCGTAGCTGGTTTGATAGCGGCACACCGTCTGCCAGTAATCCGCCTGGCTGCGGCTTGCGGCTTCTTCGGCGCTCAGCAAATCCGTAATGGTCGAAACGCCGGACTCGTAGCGGTTTTGCGTAATGCGCAGGCTTTCCTGCGCTTGAGCAATCGCCGCTTTAGCGACTTCGACTTGTTGACGAGCCGCGTCGAAGTCATAGTAAGCGCGCTGCACTTCCAGCCGAATAGCATCGCGTGCTGCTTCCTTTAAGGCCGCAACTCTCTGTTGGGTGGCCTGTTCGCGCTGCAGCTTGGCGCGGCGGGAGCCACCCTGGAACAAATCCACCTGGATTTCGATTCCTGCTATCCAATTGTTCCCGCCGCCTCCGGAGACAAACGTCGGGTTATCAGCCTCCCAATCGGCAAAGGCATTTACGCGCGGCCCAAACGAGGATTTCGCGATCGACACGCTCTGCTCTTGTGCGGCTTCTTCCGATTGAATGCGCTTCCAATCGGGGCGCGACTCCAGGGCCTGCTTTTCCAACTCTTCAAGTGGTTTCTGCGGAAGCGAACGCTCTATGAGGGTTTCAGTGGGCTCAATTTCTTTGTCCGTGGAAATTCCCATGGCCCTGGCCAGTTCCGCTCGAGCCAGAGAAAAATTGTTTTGCGCCCGAATCAGTTCCTGTTTTCTTGCAGCCAAGCGCACCTGGGCATTGAGCAAATCGGATTCGACAGCAACGCCGCTTTCCACTCGAGCTTTGCTACGGTCGAAGATGGCTTGGGCGGTTTTCGTGGCTTGTTCGGCGACTTCCAATTCTTTCTTTGCGAGGAGCACGCCTTCGTAGGTATTCACTACGCCGAAAACGACTTCCTGGTCGGCGCGCTCGAGTTGGCGCTCGGCGGCTTCCTTCCCGCGTTCTGCCCGCGCGACGCCGCGCCAGCTGGCAAACGAATCAAAGAGATTCCAAGTTCCGCCAAAACGAGAGCTGAAGTTGTTCAATGGAGTCGGCGTATTCAGAGAATTAAGCGCAAAATCCGCAGCCGTGAAGCGCTGTTGGCGCAGTCTGCTTCCAAAAACATAGACCGGATCGTTTCCTCGCGTGGCCGTTTCGGAAAATGTCACGTGGGGAAGCAAAAACGATCGCGCTTCTTTTACGCCGGCCGCGGCGGCCTTTGTGTCTGCCAACGCTGCTTTGCGCTCTGGATTTTTCTCCAGCGCAATCGTCACAGCTTGTTTCAATGTCAATGTCGGAGCCTCGTGGGATTCTTGGGCTGAGGACGCGGAAGGCAGGCATAAGGCCATCATTGCCACGATGGCTGGGGCGGATATGGTCCGCAAGATAGCTCGGGATTTCATAGTCTCCACGCCCTGTTGCTTGGCTTGCGCTTGGACTTTTCTAAATGCTTGCGCTCCGAAAAACAGCCGTCAGTGACCACGGTCACGTTTTTTTGTCTGCCTGGTGACACGTGCCACTCTCAACTCGGAATTGCGGCTTGCGTTTGCGCCATCCACGCGGTCTTCTCTTCGACAATTTCGTAGGTCGTTTTGAAAGTAGCGGTCTGTCTCAGCATGGCACCCACGGAGCAGTATTTCTCTTCGGACAGGCGGATGGCTTCCTCGATCGCCGCGGAGTCAATTTCAAATCCTGTAACCACATGATGAATCCGGACCGTCGTGAAGACCTGCGGAGGACGCTCCGCCTGGTCGGCCTCGACGCGCACTTCGTAACCGGTCACTTTTTGGTGAAATTTCTGCCGCAAGATGGTGATGACATCGAACGCTGTGCAGCCCGCCAGGCCGACCGCGACCAATTCGATGGGTTTGGGTCCGGTGCCGCCGGCTGCATCGTCGAGCAGAAGGTGGTGCTCGGTGCCTGAGGTGGCGACGAATTGCCGGTCTGCCTTAAGTGGTTGAGTTAGCTGGACTTTCCCGCTGATCATGTGTACCTCCGCTCTTTGCCTACTCGTTGTTGCTTGTTAACTACGTTTTGTACGAGACCACAGCGGAATTCCTTGCGCATCACGCAGAGTCCACGTGGTGCCGCCCTTCTTGATCTCGCGTGCCAGCAGCACATCGACGTCTTGAAGCTTGACCTTCGATCCAGTCACTACAATTTGGTCGCCCTTCGTAAGCTCATATTTATGCTGTTTCAGGTACCAACTTGGGCCGACATGAACTTCTAGGGTGGCGCTGTCTGTCTTGAGAACGATATGTACACCAGCGTTTCGCCCTGGGCCTGCCACTTCTCTTACTTCTTGAACCACGCCCGCCACAGTCGTCTCGGTCTTGGCATCATAGAGAGGCCTCCCCGAGCCTCGGCCCTGGGCTTGCGCTAACCCGTTGTAGCAAAGCGCTATCGCTAGGGCGCCAAGCATAAAAAAGAAAGGTTTCTCATTACGCACTATGCTCATAGTTTCACCTCGAAATTTCGCACAGATCCTCCATTCGAACCGCTCTCGACCTCACCTCTGTGATGTGGAGATGCACCATCACAAAGCGCTGGACTCCAACTGGATAAATGCAGACTCGTGACGGTTGTTACAGGAAAATGAGGCGTCGCAGGCTAGATTCTTCGATGTCCAGAATGCCGCCGCCGTGCGTTTTACTTGGCCTCTTCCACGATTTCGCGTACGAACTTTTCCACTTCGCCAGCGATCGCTTCGAGCTTTGCATCGCTGAAGAAACTGGCGATGCTTTTCGGGAGAAGCGCGCTGATGAAGGTTTTGTTCCCTTTTCGGTACACGGAAATGGGGCAGGGAAGCATCAGGGCGACACGAATGTCCCTTTGCAGAACTTCGTGCGCGTAGCGAGCGTTGCATATCTCGATGATCTTCAAAGGTTCCTGCTGAAACCCCTTTTCAGCCAGCGTCGCAGCGACATCGTGCGTGTGTAGCACGCGAAATCCCTTCCTGGCCGCGGCCTGTTCGACGGCGCCAACGGCTTCTTGAAAATTCTTGTTTGTTTCCCGCGTGATTTCAAAAGGTTCTTGCATGAAGCTCCCTCCTGTTGCGCGATACCTCTGGCCGGAAACCAGTCAGTCGACCAGTCCTTATCTATAAGAATTTTACTTCTTCAATCTATTTTTGCGCCGCTCCGCGACGTCGCAAGAGCCGGACATTCAAGTGGGCACACCAAAGCGCGGCAACACCCACCGCATTAAAGCGACGTAGGCGAGCAGCAAGATTAATGGCTCAAGTCTTTCCAATAGCACTGTCAGTTTCCCACCCTGAACCTTCTATTTCTTTTCTCTCAAACAAAAATCTCTCCCTCCTGGTTCAATGAGGGGTGCATGGCCAAAGGGTCGATCACTGTTTCCTCCAAGGCAGAACCAGCACCGGCTTGGGACTGTGGCGGATGACTTTTTCGGAAGTCGTGCCCAAAGTGGTGATTTCAAGAAAGGGCTTATGTTCCGCACCCATGACAACCAGGTCCACATCTTCTTCTTCAGCGTGAAGCAGAATCTCTTCCGCAGCGTTACCCTTGCGAACCACTTCCACGACGTCACAGTTATTCGGCATCTTTCCCGAAATCCACTGGCAGAGCCGCTCGCGAACCGGAGCGAGATCCTCATCCGGCCGTTCTTGAGCGTGAAGGAGGTAGAGCCTTGCCTCAAACGCCGAAGCGAGCGACGCGGCGAGTTCCGTGGTCTCGCGATCGAGCGCTGTAAAATTCACGGGCGCCAAAATGCGCCGAATCTGCGCCGGCGAGGAATCGTTTGCAGGACCCTTAACAACAAGGACGGGGGCCTTCGATTCGTACAGCACTGTCTCCGCTACAGAGCCTAGGCGCACACGTTTCAGACCGCTGCGCCCGTGGCTGCCCATGACGATCAAGTCGGGTAGGGTTCTGGACATTTCCTCGAAGACGGCTTGAGCCGTGGGCGCTTCGAGTACGGCAATATCTCGAGAAACGCCGGCCTCGAGTGCGCCATCCACCATTCGACGCAGGTCGCTGCTTACCGCAGCTATCCGCTGCTCGGTCTGTCTTACGAATTCTTTCTCTTGCGCAGAAGTAAAGTAGCGCGGCCATTCCATCCAATAGGAATGGAGGATGCGAACCTGGGCTCCGTATTTCTCCGCGAACAGGGAAGCCCACTTCAATACTGTCGGCGCGGTAAAGTCCAAATCCACCGGGCAGAGAATATATTTTGGTGCAAATGCGCTCATGAGTCGTTCGGTCGGTGCTGACACACAGTCGCACTCGTCGTATGCCCGCGGTCCCGTAGGGATCACAACTAACAAATGCAAAAGCATGGGATTTGTTACAGCTGAAGGAGGGAAAGTTTCGGAAGGCCAATGCGGCTAGACGCGGTCTGCGTTGACGCCCTTTTTGTCATTCCTGTTAATCTGGGCCATGACGCCTTGAAACTTGGAAAGCACCTCGCGGCGGAGATTCGCGGCCATACGCGCATCCGGAGGCTCGTTAGGTGCGGTTCGACAGGTTCGTATCGTTTCTTCCAGGCTTGCAAGAAAAGCTTTGCAAGGCTCACAGCCTTCCATGTGTTTCTCCATCTCCGCACAAAGAGAATCGTCCAATTCCTCATCAAGATAATCGGAAAGCTCCGCGAACATTTGTTTGCAACTTCGTTCGCGCCGGTGAACCTGGGACTCGGCAAGGCGTTTCGCAGCCCTCTGAGGACCGCGCTGGTTTTGCAGTCTGGCAAGTTCTTTTCGAACGAAGAGCCGCGCGCGATGCAGCCGAACGCGAATTGTGCCTGGCCGCAGGCCTGTGATTTCGGCGATGTCCTCGTCGGAAAGCTCCTCCATATCATGTAACACTAGGATGAGGCGATATTCGGGCGGCAACTGTTGCACGGCGTCTCGCAAACGTTTGGCGTTCTCTCGGCGCATCAGGGCCGCTTCCGGTGTGGGCTGTTCTCCATTGCCCGACAGGCTGGCGAGTTCCTGTCGGTCGGGCATCAGCTCTTCGAGGGAGAGTGCTTCCTTGGGAGCAAATTTGCTTTTTCGGCGGCTCATCAGACAGCGTGTTTTGGCCACTTTGTAAAGCCAAACCATGAGGGCCTTGGGGCTGTCGAATTTCGGCAGGTTCGGAACCGACCTCAAAAGGACTTCCTGCATTGTGTCTTCGGCGTCCTGCCGCTGACCGCACACCTTCATGCTGAAGGAAAAGACGGCGTTTTGCAGTAGCGCGAGAGCTTCTTCCAGGGACTTGGGGTCCCCTTGCTGGACGAGTTGCACGACTTGGTCAATCTCGGGCCGCACGATTTCACTTTAGCATGTCAGGCCGACATCCTGAATCCTCAAGCCTCCCGTGGGTGAGAAAAGCGTAAGGTGAACAACATAGCGGTTTGCTAGCTTCGCGAGAGGAATACCACTTGATTGAGGCTTCAGGGAGAGAGAGGCTCGAAACGGCGGAACTCCACTCGAAAGCTCAGCTGGTGTGGTGACCGCTCTTCAAATCTTTATTGAGATAGCTGGAACCGCTGCGCCCGTGGAGGTCAGGCTGGTTTCCTTGGATCGATTTGGTGTGTTGCAGGGAAGCCGGGGTTTCGCTTTCTTTCAATGAGGCGTTCGCGGAATTTGAAGCTCCTCCCATGGTTGGCGCTTCGGCGACAACGAAAACGCCAAGAACAAGGAAGAGGAGGAAGGCGATCAGTACCAGGTTCCAGCGTCGGAATTTTATGGCGGTTCCCGGTGGGGGAGCAGCTAAACTCCACTGTAACGGGCCGTAATGACTTCTGCGTATTCTAAGTTCCCCTTTGTCGGGCCCGGATTTCAAAAATCCTCCATGCCTGCGAGTTGCTGCACTCCCGCCTCAGCCCATCTCTTAAATAAGATGTATCGTATTACGATATGGTTGTAAAGGCGAGAAAAGACGCAGCAGAGAGTGCTAAAACATAAACGGTCGTTTTGCTCTTGCTAGTGCGCGTGCTTCAGGTGCTTGTCAAAATAGTCCATGAAAATTTCGAACGTCTTCTGCTGGATCTCGTCGGGTTTGTACGAGCCATCGGGCTGGTTCATGATGAAAACATAGCCGTGCGTCGGATGGTCGAAGCTGGCCCATTGCGCGTCTTTGCCCGCTTCCTTCATCCATTCGTAAGTCAGCTTAAAAATGCCCTGCAGGTGATCATGTTCGCGGCCAAAAATTAGAATCGGCGTGTTGATGCGCCGGATGCGTTCCATGCCTTCTGCTTTGTTGGCATTTTTCCGCACCACTTCAACGTCGTTGTACTGAATTTCCGTGCCTTTGCGCGGCGCGTTAGGTCCGGTGTCTACACTCAGGAATTCGTGATTGGCGGGCTCGATGCACACGCCCGCCCCGAACGTGTATTCGCTCGAGGCTTTCATAATCATCTCGCCGCTGTGGCTCACTCCCATAGCTCCCACGCCATTCTTATCCACGTAAGGCAACGATTGCAGATAGCGGATGACGGCGATCAGATCTTCATGATCGAGTGTCGGCCCGGATTTCAACATGCGCCTTTCCCCGCTAATGCTGTCCGGCAAATTCTGTGGCGGTTTCGACTGTTCGTAAGCGTACGGAACTTCGTTGCGGTAATTCACTGTGGCAACGACGTAGCCGCGCGCGATCATGCGGTCCTGCATTTGCGAAAGACTTTCCGCCAGGCGCTCTACTTTTCGCATCCCTTCGCGGCCTTCGCCCCAACCCATGGTAATGGCAGGGAAGGGGCCGTCGCCTTTCGGTCTGCGCACAATGATGGGCACATAAATCTCGTCGCGCGTTAAAACGAAAGTGTAATCGGCGGGCGTGTCGGTTCCCTTGACGGGCTTGCTTGCGATCACATAGCCATGAGGGGGAATCGACTCCGCCGGAGGCTTTCCCGTGCTGAGCTGCGCGCGGACTGTCTTCACGATTCCGGGCACCGCCAATATCGCCGCAACGGAAGCGCTGGTGATCAACGGGACAGAAATGCGATGGCGTTTCATGGCAAACCTCCCTTGGCTGCGGAGAAAAAATGAACGGCGCCCGCGTTTTATCGCAGCAGGTATGGCGCTTCTATCACTGCCTCTTGGAGGCGTCAAGCAGATGCTGTATAGTGCCCGCGCTAGGACGATAATTTTGGGTTTGCGGCCCACAACCCTGATGTTTGTTCTCAGGAGGAAACTGTGAAGCGCGGATTACGATTCTGCCTAGGTTGCATCCTCTTTGCGCTGCCCGCGCTTGGATTGTATGCGCAAGAACCTTCTGCGACTGAACCTCCTCGTCCTTTGGTCTTGACCGAAGCGATTCCCATGCTAGGTGTTCAAGGGCGTTTCGACCACTTCGGCTTTGACGGAAGAAATCAATTAATCGTCGCCGCTCTGGGCAACAACAGCGTCGAAATCATCGACATCAGCGCTCGCGTGCGCAGCCATAGCATTACTGGAATCCCGAATCCCCAGGGAGTGGTGTACGCGCCGGAATCCAAAAAGCTCTTTGTCGCCAGCAGCAAAGGCAAACTCTACATTTATGACGGTGGCACTTTTGTTTTCATTAAGAGCATTGACTTTCACGGCGATGTGGACAACCTGCGCTACGACGCGGGGACTCAGCGCGTGTATGTCGGTTACGGCGAGGACGAAACGGGTGCGAT
>JAWOLO010000266.1:0-4165 GCA_033853375.1 Terriglobia bacterium | reverse complement strand
AATGACGCTTCACTTCCTTAATGATGTCTTCCGCCTGAACCTTGCGCTTGAACCGACGCAGGGCATTCTCCAACGATTCGCCCTCTTGCAGTCGAACTTCTGCCAAACCCATCACCCCCAAATCCAGGATTAACCGTAAACACCAAAGCGTACCCTATTTGTGCTGCGTTCCACCGAACTGGGCGCACTAGCGCCAGTCAACGACTCCATCATCCTCGGTATAGACGGCAGTTTCGAGGAGGGTCAATAATCACGTGAGAGCACAGTCCCTGTTGAAACAAACCAGCTTCCGAGCCAGGGGCTCATTGTTCGAGAACACAAGCCCGGGCCTGCTGTGCCCAACAAGCCTCTTACTGCGTCTCAGGAAAGTTCGGACGAACCGGCTGAGTACGTTCTTTCGCCGCCGCCCTCTGTTTGAGAAGTCCTAGTGCCTTCCGCAACTCCCGGTTGCGTTCGCGTTGGAAGATTCTCTGCTTACGCAGCCGGTTAAATCTTGACTTGTCACCATTTCGCTCTGACAAGATACTCTCCAATCACTTCATCTCGCGTAATCCCGGCAACTCGATCGAGCTTTGATGCTTGTTTTCTTGGATGTGGTCCCATACGAACTTGTCCGCCAACCAGATTGCCTGGCGCGCGGCGAGGGCCTCGTCCGGACACGATGAACGATGCGCAATAACGAACTCCGCCCCGCACTGGTAGCAGGCGACCGAAGTCATGACGACCGTGCCGGCGAGAGCGTTCTCCGTCTTCTGGCGCAACCGCCTAGCCGTCCCATTCGAGCCCGGCTGCGGCACGGCCGGGAGCCTTACCATCGAGGTTCTCGCCGCCGACGAGCGTGGCCGCGGTCGAATCCGCCACCCTGCCGGCCGCGCTCCATTTTCGGCCGCGCCTCGTTGACGGTGAGCGGACGCCCACCCGAATCCATCCCGTTAAGCGCAGCGATCGCCTTGTCAGCCGCGCCATTGTCGGTCATTTCGACGAAGGCGAAGCCGCGCGAGCGCCCGGTATCGCGGTCGGTCACGATGGTCACGCTCTCCACCTGGCCGTGCGGCTCGAACATGGAGCGAAGCTCGCCTTCGGTCATACTGAAAGCGAAATTGCCGACGAATATCTTTTTCATATCGACCTTCCTTTTAGCGGGTCGCTGGGTGCTGCTTTCAGAAGACGGCGCAACTGGTTGCGCATTCATTTCGGTCTGCGTTCTGGTCTCGGGTGCGCCGGATCAGGCCGCAGACTCCGCGCTCTTCATCGAATGCGGAATCTGGTTGGGATCGCGCTCCACGCCGGCGCTGGCCATTGCTGTCGCCGATTGCACGAGGGTCTTGCGCTTCTTTACCAGTTTTTCAACCGCTCTGGAACGCTGTTCTTCGGAGTCGAACTTTTCGAAATTCTGGCAGTAGGCAATCTTGCGATCGTAGAAGCCGATTTCCTGATAGAGGTCTTTCAAGCGGTATTTGCTGGCTGGATGCGCTTGCATGGGGCTCCTGTAGTCTTGGCGTGGCTGTAAGTTAGTGGCGCCAAAAGGGTTAGTAAGGCCAGAGGGCTTCAGACTGGCTTAGCTCAGAAAATCTGAAATGAGGAAAATCAACACTCTGCGCTTAGTCTAGGCCGAATGATGGCGGACGTCAATGCGTTGTCCCGCCGCCCGCGCCTTTCGGAGTGATCGGTCATCATGGAATTGTTCGCCCACCATGGCTGTGAGCATGCGAAGTGGCCGCCCCGAATCGACAATATCGTTTTGGTGGCAAGGCGAAATGCGGGTCGGAGGTTTATGATGAAAGAGAGCGAAAACAAATTTCTGCGGGAGTCTTCATGGCTGGAAGCTCGTCTCTCACCAAACGACAGAAAGAACGTGCGCGACAGGAACGACAGGCCGAAAAAGCCCGAAAGAAAGCTGAAAGGAAATTGCAGAAAGACGAACCAACACCACCTCCCGGCCCGCAGCATCCAGTCGTGACCTACGACGATGATGGCCAACCGGAGGGGCTAGGCTTCCACGATTTCTAAGCCCGGGGGGTAAGCCTACACAAGATTAAGTATTTGCCGTGATACCTTGGCCCGGGGTAGCGAGGGTTCTTGCAACGGAAACCTGTAAATCCGTAGACAAGTCGAGAATGCCCGGTGCCCGCCGGACCGTGAGGGTAAGATGGTATGAAGCGTGTGAGGAGGGTAAGCCTATTAACCTGAGTACGGAAGGACAACAGCTCATTGAGCGCCAGTTTGAGGCCTTTTGCAAGAAGTTTGGCCGCTATCCCGGTCCTGATGACCCGGTTTTTTTTGACCCCGATGAGGACAAGCCGGTACCACTAAGCGACGAGGAATACGAGCGGGCGGTGCTGGCGTGTATGCCTCAAGCGGGCCTTGACCCGGCCGTCATTTATGCGTTTAAGCGTACCGACAGGATGGTCACCGAGAGTAACAAACATCTGCTGAGCAAAAGAGAACTGCGCCAGTGGAACGATGCCATCGACGAGTACCACCGCACAGTTGAGCCTGGTAAGTTGAAGTAGTGTGCGGGCACTTCGCGTCCGGATCGCTGACGCTGGTGCGCTAGAAATGTTTTTCTGGTAAGTGTGGGGGAAACTCGAAGCATCGGAGAACCTTCCGCGAATCTGCCTACAGGAAAATTCACACAAGATGTTGATTCCGATAGTCGTTGCAATCCTCGCCGCCCTCGCGTCCATGCAGCTGTCCACTCTCTGTACCACCATCTACCTGCATCGCGCCATGGCACACAAAGGGCTGAAACTGCATCCAGCTGTGGCCATGCTGATGCGGATCGAGATTTGGTTGTTTACCGGAATCTCGATGCGGGAGTGGGTAGCAGTGCATCGCAAGCACCACCACTTCACCGACGAGGACGGCGACCCCCACAGCCCGTATTTGAAGGGGCTGATGAAGGTACTGCTCTTGAACGCCATCTACTACGCACAGGAAGCCAAGAAACCGGAGGTGGTGGCGAAATATACGCAGGATATTCCGCAGAGCGGCGCTGAGGCGGTACTGTCGCGCGGCTGGATGGGACTGGGCATCATGCTGGCGGCATTCATGTATGGCTTTCACCTGCTGGCGAGCGGCTGGGCCGGCCCAGTGCTGGGCGCGATCACGTTCGTAGCCCAGGGGGCGGCATACATTTTCGGCAGCGCGGTCATCAACAGTGTGTGCCATTGCGCAGGCTACAAGAACTTCGAAAACACCGCCACCAACCTGCGCAGCGTCGCCTGGCTGACCGGCGGCGAGGGGTTGCACAACAACCATCACCAGTATCCGGCATCGTCCAAGTTCAGCATGCGGCGATGGGAGTTCGATCCGGCATGGCCGATGATCCGAATGCTCACAAGGTTCGGGCTGGCACACCCGCTGCCTCTGCCGCAGGCGCAGCAGCCATAGCGATCAGCGGGTACCTAAATCAGAATCTCCAAAAAGAAAAGCGCTCGCCATGCGAGCGCTTTTGCGATGTAGACGGCCGAACTAGAGAAGCTGTACGTTTTCCGCCTGCAACCCTTTGGGTCCTTTTACGACGTTGAACTGAACCGCTTGCCCTTCCTGCAGGCTGCGGAATCCGTTCGCCTGAATCGCCGAGAAATGCACGAAGACATCCTCGCCGCTCTGGCGGCTGATGAAGCCAAAGCCCTTGGCGTCGTTGAACCACTTGACTGTTCCTTGTTCCATGTTGGTTGTTTCTTTCCTTTTCTTTGATTTACGCCGAAGAGAAGTCGGAGGGTACTACAGGCAGGTGCTGCTGATAAGGCAAGAGCTGCTCACAACCGATTTCAAGTCTAACGCGTATTGAACATACCATGCGCGGGGCTTTGGCGGCAACCAAGTTGCGCGAATGCCTTTGAAGAACGCTGGATGAAGACGCTTTCTAGGGGACAACGACGACCCTGAATTTGTGAGAGCCGCTCGTGAACAGTTGGCGACTGCACGGTCATGTGACCCCCGGCCTTCACGCGAGGAGGCAAGGCGCTGATCAAGTGGGCCCCCCATTCCGCGGCAGTGCGTGGATTTCCCCCGGCGTCTTCTGATTCTGGCGTATAGTAGAAACGCTTCCTTCGGCACACCCGCGTCCACTGCGCAACGAGACGGAAAGTCGGATCGCACACGCTTAGCTCTTCTCACAAACCGGCGTCAGCCCGCTTAGGGTTTTTCGCACGATTGA
>JAWOLO010000265.1:0-4862 GCA_033853375.1 Terriglobia bacterium | reverse complement strand
TTCGTTGAAAAGCAGGTATAGCGCACGCTGAACAGCGCTTAGGCGATTCACGAAATCGCCGGTGTCCTTAGTGTCAAACAACTTCTTCGAGCTTGCGAGCACTTTCTTAGCTCTGGTGAGGCGCTTTTCCATCGCCGCGTGCGTGCTGACGAACGCGCTGGCAACCTCGTCCACGCTGAAGCCGCACAAGATGTGAAGGATGAGCGCTACCTGAGCCTCTTCGGGAAGGCGAGGATGGCAGCAGGAGAACATCATGCGGAGTTGGTCGTCTTTGATTGCACTCGGCGAAAACTCCACTTCTACGGTGGGTGCAAGCGTCCACTCGCTCTGAAGCAGCCGGGTGAGTTCCGGTGCGAATGTGCGGGCCGTGCGCTCTCTCCGCAAGACGTCCAGTGCACGGTTCTTCGCCGTCGCCATTAGCCACGCCGAGGGGTTTTCGGGAACGCCGCAAAACTTCCAGACTTCTAGCGCGCGGCAGAAGGCGTCTTGCACAACGTCTTCCGCCAGCGCCAGATTGTGGACCCCAAAGATGCGCGCCAAGGTTGCGATCATGCGCCCCGCTTCGCGCCGAAAAAGATGCTCTTCGAGTTCCATCACATGTTAATTTTCATGACGGGACGCACTTCCACGGCGCCGTCAACTTCGAAGATCGGGCAGCTCTTCGCCAGCTCTACGGCCTGGTCCAGGTCTCGGGCTTCGATAAGCGTATAGCCACCGATGAGGTCCTTGGCTTCAGCAAAAGGTCCATCCGTGACGCTCTTCTGCTTGCCTTTGACCAACCTTCCCGTTCGCTCAAGCGGCTGGCCCTGGTCCTTGATATGGCCCTTCTGCCCGAGTTCTTTGAACCAAGCCATCCACTTCTGCATCGTTTGTTGGGCTGCCTCGGGCGATCTTGCAACCGCGCCGCTGTGATAAAGATAAACAAATTCGCTCATTTGTATTTCCTCCTTGGATCAAGACTCTTACTGGCCTTCCGAACCTAAGACGTTTGAGGGGCTGGGCAACGGACATTTTTTTTCGTCTAGTCTAGTGCGGCTCCCGCGCTCGCGTTCACGACAGTTCCGGTCAGCATGCGTGCGCGGTCGGATGCGATAAGTACAGCGGCATTCGCTGTGTCTTGTACCGTCGCCGGAACTCTAAGGAAATTGGCGAGAGCGATTTGTCCAATAGCCTGTTCCTTGGTGATGTTCAGCTTTCCAGCAACGATATCCATAGTGTCCTGGATGGATCGGCTGTCGATGTTCGCAACCGTTCGAAGACACACGACTCTGACACCGAAGGGGCTGACTTCGAAAGCCAGATTACCGGCAAGATTCTCAATCGCACCGAAAGCCGCACCGATGGCAGTCGCTCCCGGCACATGAGGCCGGGCAGGACTGCCTGTTACTAGGATGATCACACCGGATTTCTGCTGGATCATGAGGTGCGCAGCGGCACGGGCGGTGATAAAGCGCGATTTTACGATCGTCGCCAGGGGGGCCATGAACTCTTCAACCGGCAAATCCACGGCGACCTTTCCGTTTCCGTACTCTTTGGCGAGCGGGCCTGTGAGATCAACAACGATGTCTATCTTCCTCGCTTGTTCCGCCACACCTTGGACGTATTGATTCACAGCGGCGTCGTCGAGGGCGTCGACGACGGCTGTCTGCGCTACGCTGCCATTCGCGCTAATTTCCTTCGCTACGGCTTCCAAGCTGGATTTCGTCCGGCCAGCCAGGAAGACTCGGGCACCTTCGGCTGCAAACTCCTTGGCAACCGCGGCACCAAGCGACCCGGCGGCGCCGAATACAACCGCATTCTTTCCTAGCAGTATTGGCGATCCGTTTGTCGACATTGCGATTTCTCCTTCGCATGTGGTTTCTGTTCCTGCCTTCCACTGCTAAGACGTGCGAAGTTTCGGCTGCCGGACATTTCTTCTTCATTGTTTGTTGGGTCGCTGGAAGCGGTTTCAGAGCAAGCTAGGTTGCGTCAAGGGAGACGTTTACAGACACTGCTGTCAACAACAATCCACTTTCCTTCCGTAAGGCCTGAGTACGAGACGTTGAATTCCGAGTCTGTCCTTCGTTCGAACTCAAATTGTTGATCGACTTTCGAGCCAATTGCAGAACCATTCCAAGTCAGATGACGGCCGCTCCATCCAGAAGAACGGAACAATCGCAGGCCCCCGGTTGAGTCCTGGATGGTCGCGACGTACTCGTGGTCGCCTTCGCTCCAGCCCCACTCCGCTAGCGCATGGTAGGAAAAAGGCGCACGATCATCGTGATGGAAAAGGATCCATTTCCCTTCGAGTACCTTCTCGAACGAAAGATCGGCTTCGATGGCTTTTCCACTCCGAACGAAACGGCCGGCACAAGACCATCGGCCCAAAAAGAACTCGAGATCGGCGACCGATGGCTTCACCGATCCTTGCAACGGCGCAGCCTGACCTGATAACGACGCGCTCAGCACCGCGGACGAGCCCCGAGAACTCACGAGCACATAACTCACAATTGCAACAACCATTAGAAGCAGTGACCGCCGACCAGCCATCCAACGTCCTCCCTTCTCCTGTTTTAGCTCTGGGATTCTTCAATGCTCCGATTTCGCAAGCAAAGCGAGCACCCGATTCCACAGCGTTGGCCCTTGATGCATGGCGAACGCCGTGTCGACCTTGAGATTCTCCCGCTTCACCGCCTGAGCTACCTCGCTCATCAGTTCCGGATCGTAGAGTGTGTGGTCGTCGTTGATGACCAGGGTGTCGCTGGCGTAGAGCAGATGATGCTCCGGGAAATACACCATGTACTGCCTCTCGGTGGAAGCGCCACGCAGAGGGTACAGTTCCATCCTGTTCGGCCCACTACCTATTTCCTCCCTAGCAGAAACAATCCTCCACATTGGGGTTTTTCGAATCGTGGATTTCTCGAGAGCATCGGGTTCTGTCGAATGCCGCGCCTCGATTAGCCGGTCTAGAAGTGGTCGGTTCAAGTCCAGAATGTATACGGGCAGGCGCTGGGAGACGGCGAACCTGACGCCGCCGGTATGAGGCCAGGAATCCGATGTCGAAAGAACAGCTTTGATGGGCAATCCCGGATAACGCTTTTTCGCTTCTTCGATGACTCCTTGCGTGTACGGCTCTCCAATCGGAGCCTCCAGAATCACAATGCCGTCAGATTGCTTGACAATCGTCGAGTTCCACGGTCCCGGAAAAAAGTCGATCCCTGGTGCAAGTGCGGCAGGGTTATCGCCACGGAACGGCCGCTTCCAGCCTAAGGAGGCAATGCTCTTCTTCGCTGCTGCGACGTCCATGCGAAATGCACTTTCCTCGACCGGTGCGTTAAGTTCGACTTTCAATGCCTGGGTGGAACGCCAGATTGCCCCGTTCCGCTCTTCCACCAGATTGGTGGGATATTCGATTCCTCGAACGGACTTCCAATTGTCAAAATAGACGCGCTGCCGCACGTCGCCCCAGAAGTACCAGAAATCGTGAAATTGCCGCGTGGTTTCCACGGCGTCCGGCAAATGATTGAAACGGTTGAGCAGAATGCGGACCGGGACTTTCCGCCAGGTAAACGCCAGTACTGCGTGCGGAGTGGATCGTATTGTCTCGGGCTTCTCAAAGTGCAGCTCAGATGCCAGATCAGCGGTCAGCAGAAGAGGCACCGGCCCGAGAGCTAGCGCATATCGCGCCGCGTCAAGATCGGCGAGCGAGCAAGGAGTGTCGGCGTCTTTGCCACGGCGCACGCCTCCTTCTGGGCCGACGACCACCACCGAGGTGGATTCTGATTGGTCGTCATCAGACTCGGGCCAGGTCAACCTCACCTCTGACAATACTCGCAGATTCGCGAGATCCAACGTTGTCGTCGCCCGCTCATACGAGGTAATGAACGGGTCCTGCCGATACGATTGCTCCATCAGCAGCGTGTGGCCGATCATCTGCAACCGGACGTTCCTCACTTCTCTCAATTGTTTTCGCCCGCCCATCGCTTCCAATGCCAGACTCAAGCATTCTTTAGCAGACTGGTGCTCGCAACCCGGATGGTTTGCGGTGTTTTGCTGCGCTTGAATCGTAGACACGAAGCAACTGAAGACAACCAAAACGATGCAAATCCGCTTCATTGAAATTCCCCCGGCGTAGTAAGACGCGATAAAACGCTAAACGTAAGCCCGGTAAGGCGCATAGGTTATCGTCGATCCGGAGGTCTTGGAGCAAAGGCGATTCCACCAATGGTCTTGGCGATGAGTCAGAGAATGGCCCCAATGATCAAGCACAGGCAAATCACGACAGAGAAAAGAACGGGTGCGACAAAGAAGTACCTCCAGCTTAGAATCGTGACTCCGACGAAGCAGAGCGCGAGAGACCAACGAATCCCCTTCACCAGTTGGAGGCTCTCAGGAGTCAACCCACCGAGTTGCCAGGACAATACAGCGGCAAAGACCAGGAATAGGCTAACGAACAAGCCGAATCCCACGTAGAAATCCCAGTAGCTACGGTTGAATCCCTGTGCCTTGAAATGAATGTTCCTCATGTTAGAGATAAGAGGCTCAATTCCCCACCGTGGATCAATTTTGGTGAAGCCGAGTGTGTGCCCAGCGGCAAACAGAACAATCAGTGCCGAAGCGATTCGATAAATCAGCGATACTTTCACGTCTCTCCTCCTGAGGAACAATTGGAATTGTTGCGGCTCAGCCTCGCATTCGCGGCTGTCGCTTCACAGTTATAATCTTCCTAAAACCTTCAAGGTGCTCCCTGCGTGCAATCCGCGCTGGGACGCGAAACGGCGGATGCGGGAACAAAAAGCTGACGACCGTCCTTTATTCGTAGGGATACGGAACTGAGATTGTCCAAGTTCGCCGATGGATCGCGGTCGAGCACCAGGAAGTTT
>JAWOLO010000264.1:0-3063 GCA_033853375.1 Terriglobia bacterium | reverse complement strand
ACTCGCGCACCACCCGGCCGACCTCGCCGACTCGTCTGCGTCCCGCCGATCGTCCGCTCATGAGCCGGGCCGCCTTGCGCACCAGTATGTACTCGTAAAAACTGCAGATGCCCCCGGGCCGCAGGAGCGTCCTGTAAAGCTCGAAAATATCCCGCACCGCGTGAGGCTCGAAGTTGGTGAACGGAAGACAGGAGAGAATGAAGTCGTAATGCGGCCTCCGCGCGAAAGCCTCCACCGGCCGGTTGATTACCCGGACGTGCGCCTTGACACCCCGGAAGCACGGGTCCTGCTTCAGCCGGTTCTTTATGATGCCGGCAAACTTCCGGTCGATCTCGCAGACATCCAGCCGGTCCCCGTCCGCGAGGTGGCGAACGATCTCCCCGGTGATGCTGCCGGTGCCGGCTCCGACCTCGAGGACACTGGCGCCACGGGCATAGTGACGGGTCAACTCCGCCGTCATCGCCTGGGCCAGGGCCTTCGAACTGGGAACAAGAGCGCCCGTACGCTTGAAATCCCTGGCAGCGGATTCGATGAATACACGCTTAGAGCGCAGTTCCATGGTACAAGCCTAACATTATATACGAAACGGGAGGCCAACACCGACAAACCGATGCGGGAAACGTGTGCGGCGCCTCGGAGAAGGTGTGAACTAACCATGCGATTCCGAGGTGCCGGCCCTTCGGGCCTCGGTCTCTCGTGTAATCCGTAACCACGCGCTTACGCGCGTGGCTCCCCAGTAACAGCTCGCAGAACTCCTTGTTCTGCAGCCTGTTACTGAAACCAGCGACCACCCCGGCTTTTGGGGGTGGTGGAACGCTACTGACTTCCGGCGCTTCGCGCCTGGCTCGCAAACTCAGCCGATCCAAGCACAAGGCACACAATCACTTCCAGTCCAGCCTCGAAGAGGCGGCAGTAAGTAGGCCCGGCCGTAAGGCCGGGAACAAGAACGTCCAAACCCGACGAGCGCCGAAGGCAACGATTTCCAAGGGGTAGATGATTAGAGCTGCTCCGCGCACGCCCCTCCGATCCCGCGGTTCTTGTGCCATAATACTGTCTATTTAAATGTGGCGCAATACCCAATTCCCCCTACCCTGATCTCATAGAAGCTTTCAAAAATCACCCGAGTATTTTCACTTATCCCTTGCTTTTGCTTGGTACGTTGTGCCATATTTAATTAGACTGATGATGGCGCCTGCCAAGGAGAATCCCAATGATTTCTCTCGAACTTTTCAACGAACGCATCCAAAGCAAGTCCGGGTCCCTGCCCATTGCCGAAGACGACGAGATCACTCGTAAACTCGCCATGCTCATCGACGGCGAATGCGGCCCTGACGGCATTGACCGTGCCGCCGCCAAATTCGGATTCAGCCGTCAGCGCTACTTTCAGCTCCGAACCCTGTTCCTTAGAAAAGGTGGCCAGGCCCTCCTCAGTTCCAAACGAGGCCCCAAATCAAACTACCGGCGCACTCAGGAACTCGTCTGTCAGGTCATCCGCCACCGATTTCTGGATCCTGAAGCCAGCACGGAAGTCATTGCTCAAAAACTCCGACAATGCAACTTCCGTATTAGCAAACGAACAGTAGACCGCGTCATTACCCAGTTCGGACTCCAAAAAAAAACTCTATCAGTTCCACCCTCAACGACCCCCCGTGGAGCTGGAGACCTTTCGAACCCTGCGAAAAAACCGGCGCGAAAAGCTCGATCATCTCAGCGTCGAACGCGGCGTCCGTCAACTGCTGGCTGATAAGATCTCGGGCAATCTGGCCGGCCTCTGGCTTCTGGCTCCCGAACACTTGCGCCTGGGCACCTGGGATCTGCTGACACGCTGGGCTGGGCCTTCTCCCTCAGACCTTTCCTCCCGCATGGCCATCCAGCTCGTTCACGAAGCCGCCCTGGGAGTGGTGCACATCCGTACCGCCCGAACTCTCAGCCAGAAAGGCTTTGAACTTCTCAACGGCCTCCCCTTCGTCGTTTCCGATCAAAGTATTCACGATCTGCTTTTGGCCCATACCGTTCAGCACGCGGAAGAACTTCAGCTCGCCTTGGGCTGCCTCCGCCGTGCCCGCGGCCATTTTCAGGGTCGCTTGCTCGCCATCGACCCTCATCGCTTGCCCAGTTCGAGCAAACGGCAAATGCCACGCTACCAGGGCAAAACCGCTGCCCGCCCCCACAAGGTCTCTACAACCTTCTTCTGCCTCGACGCCGAGACCCATCAACCTGTCTGCTTCTTACTCGCCTCCTCTTCCATGACGGTGACTCAGATGACGCCTCGCCTCCTTCACCTCGCTGCCCTTATCCTGAACCCTACCGCCGAATCCAAACCCCTGGTCCTTGCTGATAACGAACACTACACGGATGAACTCCTTCAGTCCGTCTCCGGGCAGACCCCCTTCGACCTATTAGTCCCCATGCGCAATACCAAAGCCTTAGCAGCTTCGCTTAAAGCCATCCCGCAGCAACAGTTTCAACCCCGGTGGGCAGGATGGGCAACCACTCATCGCCCCTTCCAGTTCAAGAAACATCCCGAAATTACCTACTGCCAACTTATTCAACGTTCCGGAGAAAACCCAGAAAAATTCCACCGTAAAGCCTTCCTGGCTACTCGCTATCGCGACGAGGTTATCGACCTTGCTATCAATTTTCCCCAACGCTGGCATGTCGAAGAATTCTTCAACGCCTATCAAACACTCGGCTGGAAACGCGCCGGCACTATGAACCTCAATATTCGCTTCGGTCAAATGTCGATGGCTCTCATTGCCCAGACTGTCTGCGACCAACTCCGAAAACGACTCGGCAACCCCTTTGCCTCCTGGGATGCCTCCCACTTCGCTTCGGCTATCTTCCGCGGAATCGATGGGGATATCCGCGTTTCGGATAACACGATTATCGTGACGCTCTACAATGCCCCGAAATCTGACTTGCTAAAAAAACAATATGAGAACCTTCCCCAGACCCTCGAACGCGAAAACGTTGATCCCCGAATTCCCTGGCTCTACAACTTCAAATTGGACTTCCGGTTCAGGTGATCCGTGTCTAATCAACTACCCCTTGGAAATCGTTGCC
>JAWOLO010000263.1:0-15382 GCA_033853375.1 Terriglobia bacterium | reverse complement strand
ATGGGTGGAACCATCTCTACCTTTCGAATCTCAAGACCAGCGAGTTGCGCGGCCAATTGACGCAGGGGCCGTGGGTCGTGCGGCAGATCGTTGATGTCGATGAAAAAGCACGCCGCGTCTACTTCCTCGCCAACGGTCGCGAAAAGGACGAAGACCCTTACCAGACTCACCTCTACGTCGTCAGCTTCGATGGCAAAGGCCTCACGCTGCTCACGCCGGAAAACGCCAACCACACGGTGAGCCTGTCTCCTGATCGCAGCTATTTTGTCGACAACTTTTCGCGGCCTAATCTTCCTGCAGTCTCGATGCTGAAGCGCGCGAAAGATGGCTCCCAGGTCCGCACTTTGGAACAAACTGATACTACTGAGTTGGCGAAGGAAGGCTGGAAAGCTCCGGAGCCCTTTCGCGGCAAGGCGAAAGACGCCACCACGGACTTGTACGCGCTGATCTGGAAGCCCTCGAATTTCGATGCTTCCAAGAAATATCCCATCATCGAGATGGTCTACACTGGTCCACAAGGTTTTTTCGTGCCGAAAACTTTCGGCGCGGCTCTACGGAACCCTGAGCAGCAAATCGCGGAACTTGGCTTTATCGGCGTGATGATCGACGGCCGCGGCACCACTGGCCGCTCGCGCTCCTTCCATGAATTCTCCTACCACAATCTCGGAGGCGCCTTTGAAGATCACGTCGAAATGATCAAGCAGATGGCTGCCAAGTTTCCTTACATGGACGTAGACCGCGTCGGGATTTACGGCACTTCTGCGGGCGGGTACGGTTCCACGCACGCCATCTTGTCGTTTCCCGACTTTTACAAAGTTTGCGTCTCCATTTCCGGCGATCATGACGCGCGACTCGACAAGGCGTGGTGGAATGAGCTCTACCAGGGGTATCCCGTTGGACCGGATTACGTTGAGCAATCCAACGTCACGATGGCCGATCGTTTGAAAGGACATCTGCTCATCGAACACGGCGATATTGATGACAATGTACACGTCGTCGAAACGATGCGACTGACCGATGCGCTGATCAAAGCCAATAAGAATTTCGACCAGCTTATCGTTCCAAACATGTACCACGGGGAAGGTGGCAATCCTTACCTCATTCGCCGGCGCTGGGATTATTTCGTGCAGTATCTCCTTGGCGTAACGCCGCCCGCAGGCTTCGCCATCCATGAAGAGCGGGAGAATCCCGCACCGCGGGCCCGATAAAGAGTTTGAGCATTCTCGCCGAAGCAGCGACAAAAGTATGTAAGGTGCACTTATGAACTCAAAAAATCGAATGGCATTTCGCTTCCTTCTTTCGATTGCTACGCTTGCCGCGGCTGGGGGCAATGCATCTGCGCAGCTTCCGCCAAAGCCTCCGAACTCCAGCGTCATCACTCTAACTCCCCAGCCCGGATATTTCACCGAACCCGGCATCGCCATCAATCCCAACAATCCGCAGCAAGTCGTTGCCGTGTATCAGGACAATGCGCACGCGGCGTATTCTTTCGACGCGGGACGCACTTGGCAGATTGCCACCGGGGTTGAATCCACCAGCTATCGCGTTTCAGGCGACGTTTCCACGACCTACGATAATGAGGGTCATGCGTTCATCTGCTACATCGCGTTCGACAAGCTCGGAACCTTCAACTATTGGGGCCACAACGGGGGGCGCAATGGGATTTACGTGCGCCGCTCACTCGACGGGGGCAAGACCTGGGAGTCCAAAGACATCGCCGCCACCGAGCAGCCTGATAAGAAGCCCGACGGAAAGGATGTTCCCTGGGAAGACAAGCCGTACCTCGTCGCGGACAACGGCCATGGACCGTACGCGGGTAACCTCTATATTGGCTGGACGCGCTGGACGATTGCCGATTCGCAAATTCAATTTGTCCGCTCCACGGATCATGGCAAAACGTGGTCGAGGCCCATGGAGATCGACAACGTGCGCGGGCTGCCGAGAGACGACAACGGAGCCAACGAGGGATTTGCTGGCGCGGTCGGCCCGGACAGCACGCTCTATGCCGTTTGGGCAGACGGCAATCATCTCGTTTTCACTGTTTCCTCAGATGGCGGTCTAACTTTCGCGCCGACGCGCAACATCATCGACACGGCTCCGATCATGTTCAGCGTTGACGCCGTCGCCCGCGCCAATGGATTCCCGCAAGTTGGGATCGACCCGCGCGGTGGTCCGAAGGGCGGTCCACTCTATGTGACCTGGGCGGATTATCGAAATGGCGAGATCGATGTCTTCTGTTCTTCATCCAAGGATTTCGGCGCAACATGGTCGCCGGCAACCCGCGTCAACAGCGACCCTGTGCATGACGGGGCTGAGCATTTCTTTCAATGGATGGCGGTGGATCCCTCGGACGGTTCCATTTACGTTGTATTTTATGATCGTCGCGGCGATCCAAGGAATCGCGCACAAACCGTAGTACTCGCGCGCTCTGCAGACGGCGGCCAGTCGTTCCAAAACTATTCCTGGACCGAACAAGCTTTCAATGCGAGAGGAGGCTTTATTGGCGATTACAACGGCTTGGCGGCAATGAACGGCCGCGTATACGGAATTTGGACGGAAAAGCCGGACAACATTACTGCGCGAGATACTGTCATTCGTGTTGGAGTCGCCGACTTCTCCAGTTCCTCGGTCGGTTCTGCGCCAAATTCCCCGGCCGTCTTGAAATCGAATCTGAAATAATACCGAGTGTTGAAAAATCCTCTTCAACTTTTGAGCGAGTTTCGCGCGCGCTTTGGCACAGCCGCCACCATTTATCGTGCGCCGGGACGCGTCAATCTCATTGGTGAGCACACAGATTACAACGACGGCTTTGTCTTGCCCGCCGCCGTCCAGTTTTACTGCTGGGTCGCGGCGGCTTTGCGTACCGATAGAGAACTTGTCATCCATTCCGAGAATTTCAATGAAACCGTCGAGACGAGTCTCGATTCTATATCGGCCTCCGCGAAAAACCATTGGAGCAACTACCCTCTGGGAGTAGCCTGGGTCCTGTTGAACTCCGGTAAGCGCTTGAAAAGTGCGAATCTTTTGATTTGCGGCGATGTTCCGCTGGGCGCGGGGCTCAGTTCCTCCGCGGCTATCGAAGTTGCGATTGGTTTCGCGCTCCTCCATCAAAGTGGGCTCACGATGGGTCTTACAGAACTGGCGCGACTGTGCCAGAAGGCGGAAAACGAATTTGTCGGCGCGCATGTTGGCATCATGGACCAGTTCGTTGCATGCCATGGGCGTGCAGCGCACGCGCTGCTTCTCGATTGTCGTTCGCTGGAATACAAGCTGGTAAAACTGCCGTCCGCAATTCAACTCGTAATCTGCAACTCCATGATAAAGCACGAAATTGGCTCCAGCCAATACAACGTGCGCCGCGCCGAGTGCGAGGAAGGGGTTCGAACGCTGCGCAATGTCCTTCCGAAGATTCGAGCGCTTCGCGACGTCACCCTCGTCGAGTTAGAAAAGAATCGCGCACTCTTGCGCCCGGAGGTGTATTCGCGTTGTCATCATGTGGTCACCGAAAATGATCGTGTCCAAAGCGCAGTGCGCGCTTTCGAATCGGGCGACCTCCGCGCTCTCGGGCAATTGATGCGCGATTCGCACTGTAGCCTGCGTGATGATTACGAGGTGAGCTGCAAGGAGCTAGACCTTCTGGTGGAATTGGCGGCCGCACAGCCCGGCGTCCTTGGCGCTCGCATGACCGGAGGCGGATTCGGGGGTTGCACCATCAATCTCGTTGATTCTTCTGCTGTGGACGCTTTCAGGCAAAATGTGGCCGCTGCTTATTTCGCAAAAACAGGGCTGAAACCAGACATTTTTATTTCTCCGGCCGCTGACGGCGTGCATCAGGTTGAAATCGACGAGTAACGCTGGTCAGCAGCAAAAAACGAAAACGTGGAGAACTGCGGAATGCTGCTAAGAGTTGCCCACTATTATCATGAATTTTGAAGAGCTGCTTTCTACTCCTCACAAACGTTTCAATCCGCTGCTGCGGGAATGGGTGCTCGTCTCTCCGCAACGAACGCAACGGCCCTGGCAGGGAAAGGTGGAAAGACTTCCACAGGTTCCTTCTGTCGCCTACGATCCCAACTGTTATCTTTGCCCCGGAAACAAGCGCGCTGGGAGCAAGCAGACGCCGCAATACACGCGGACGTACGCCTTCGACAACGATTTCCCAGCGCTCCTCCCGGAAGGCGAGTCTTTGCATTATGAAGAAAACGGTTTGCTCGTGGCGCAAACCGATCGGGGCATCTGCCGCGTCTTGTGTTTTTCTCCGCGGCACGACCTCACGATTCCGCGAATGAACGCTCGCGAGTTACGCGGGGTAATCGATGCATGGGTCGAACAATTTTCTTCTCTTGCGAAAATCCCGTGGGTTCGCCATGTGCAGGTCTTCGAAAACCGTGGCGAACTGATGGGCGCCAGCAACCCGCACCCGCATTGTCAGATTTGGGCGAACGCTACTCTCCCGAATCTTCCCGCGCGCGAAGACGAATCCCTGCGTGCCTATAGCGTGGACAAGCGTTCCTGCTTTTTGTGTGATTATCTCCAATTGGAGATGCAACGAAACGAGCGAATCGTTTGTCAGAACGATGCGTTTGTTGTGCTCGTGCCCTTTTGGGCCGTCTGGCCGTTCGAAACGCTCGTTTTAAGCAAACGGCACTTTGCTTCGCTGGATCAACTGGACGGAAACGAGCGCGACCTTCTGGGCGACATCCTTCGCCGCATCACTATTCGCTACGACAATCTGTTCGAAACTGCTTTTCCATATTCCATGGGCTTCCATCAGCGGCCTACCGATGGCCAGCCCCACGAAGCTTGGCATTTTCACGCGCACTACTTCCCGCCACTGCTCCGCTCCGCCACGGTTCGAAAGTTCATGGTCGGCTACGAACTGCTTTCTTCGCCGCAGCGCGACCTCACTCCCGAAGCGGCCGCCGCACGCCTCGTGGAAGTTGGCGAAATTCATTATCTTGACCGCGCGCAAAACGAGAAACAGGCTTAGGATATACATCCCAAGCATTTGTTTTCTTGATGGTCCGCATCGCGAATTTGCCGTACTTGCCTGCGGTTCCCTTCTGTTTAACAATTTCCCTATGAGCGGATTTGGGGGCTTGCGAGTGCTCGCGCTGGAGAACCGCCGCGCCTCGGAACTCGCCAAACTCATTTCCAAGTACGGAGGAGAGCCGGTCATCGCGCCAGCGATGCGCGAAGTCCCGCTCGATTCGAACACGGAAGCGCTTGCCTTCGCACAAGCTCTGATAGCAGGGCAATTTGACGTCGTCGTTTTTCTGACGGGCGTTGGCACACGAGCCGTTCTGAGCGTCGCCGAAACACAGTATTCTCGTGAGGCTCTCATCGCCGCCTTGCAGCGCGTAAAAGTTGTTCCACGGGGGCCAAAACCTACTGCAGCTTTGCGCGAACTTGGCATTACTCCTGCTCTCAATGTTCCCGAGCCGAACACATGGCGTGAACTTCTGAACGCCTTTGACGAAGCTGCACAATCTTCCGCCCAGTTTCACCTTGGCGGTGCTCGCATTGCCCTCCAGGAATACGGCGTTTCGAATCCCGAATTGATTGCCGGACTAAGCGAGCGCGGCGCAATCGTGACGCGCGTCCCCGTTTATCAATGGGCTCTGCCCGAGGATATCGCGCCGCTCCGATCAGCGATCAGGAAACTTGCTGCCGGAGAAATCGACGCTGTACTCTTCACCACGGGCATTCAAGTGGCTCATCTGTTTCAGGTTGCTTCAGAGATGAAACTGGAGGAGGCCCTGCGTCAGGGGATGCGTCGGGCCATTGTTGCATCGATTGGCCCGAGCACGTCAGAACAATTAGTGGGGAAGGGGATTCCACCCGATCTCGAGCCTTCTCATCCCAAGATGGGTTTTCTCGTCAAGGAAACTGCCGACCAAGCTGCTGCGCTTCTCGAAAGGAAACGGCAAGGAAGCGCTTTCACCTAGCGTTCAGTCTCAACCTTTGTTCGAAAGCTTTCCGTTAGCGGTCGTCGAAGTAAGAGTGCTGTGTTCCACGGAGACAAAAGGAACTCATTCATTCTTTGCTAACAATTCAAAACTCATACCTGACAACTGCTTCTTTCACCAGATAATCTCTTCCTCTGTCCGCTTTTCTCCCAAATCCAAAACTACCGCATTGGCTTCGGACGCTTTCCATCCAGAATCGTGTTTTTCTTTTGCAACGGGCGGCAGCGGCTTTGCCACTTCGCCGATGATAAGGACCGAAGGAGCAGGAAGCCGCTCCTCCAGAGCTAATTCTTGTAAGGTCGTGCGATGAATTTGTTGCCCTTCTTGGGTAGCATTCGCCACAATCACACACGGAGTTGTCGCGTCTAAGCCGCCCTCCGTCAATTTAGCGGCGATCTCTCCGTAATCTTTCCCCGGCATGTAAACTGCATACGTCACATCTTTTGGCAGGACGTCATCCCATTCAGGCGAAACGTTTCCTGCGGTGTGATGGCTCAAAAAAATCAGCTTCGAGGCGTGCCGCCGGTCGGTCAGTGGAATCTTTGCGGCTGCGGCCGCTCCCATCGCCGAAGTTACGCCAGGAATCACTTCAAACTCAACTCCCGCCCGGGCAAGCGCTTCCATCTCTTCGCCTACGCGTCCAAAAAGCAGTGGGTCGCCGCCCTTCAGCCGCACGACTTGTTTGCCTTCGCGGGCTGCTGCGACCAGAAGTGCATGAATCTGGTCCTGCGAAATCCCTGCCTGACCGCAGCGCCTCCCCACGTTGCGCACTTGGGTCCACGCGGGGATAAGGTCGAGAATCTGTTGCGCTACCAAGTCGTCGTGCAGAACGACTTCGGCGCTCTTCAAGATTCGTGCCGCCTGCACCGTCAGCAGCTCCGGATTCCCCGGACCTGCTCCCATCAGGTAAACCTTTCCCTTTCGAATTGGCGTGTTCATGGCCTGATTCCCGCCGCCATCCATTTTCCATTCCTGGCGGCATTTAGTATCCTTTCCTTGACTTTGGTTGGATGCCCAACCCTCGCGCAAGGTTCTCAAAGCGAGCCTACCACCCGTTTGGACGCTCTATTCCCGCGAACATTTCATTTGATGCATCGAAAATTTCGATGACATTTTGCGTCTCGGTCGTGCGGTAGCAGGACTTGGCGTGTCGGAGAAGTACTAAACTCCGGTGTCGCGGTGTCAAGCCAGCGCCAGCCAGTCATCGGTACGCGCTAGACAATACTGACTTAATATAAAGAACCTGTATCACCTAAAACCTCAACGCCCAAAATAGCAATCGGCTATTTACCCCAGGTTCGAACGGTAAACACCCAACCTGCGTCGGTCACCGTTTTCCGCGCTGTTTTGGACGGTCAGCAATCGCGCTAATCAAGAGTCATTTCTTCGAGCGTTTGGGTTTGTTCTTGCGAAGAAAGGATTTGAAGGCGTCAGCGCTGGCCAGATCGTGGAGAAGGCGCTTGCGCTCCTCGGGATCCATTGTGGCGGCGAAGAGCTTCTCGCGTTCTTCACCGAGTTGCTGAAGCCATGCTTCGTATTCGGGACCGAACTGCTCTTCGAGTTCTTTGCGTAGACGTTGAGCTAGCGCAGGGCTCTGACCGGAAGTGGAGACGGCGATTTGCAGCACGCCTCGCTGCACCACCGCTGGGTAATAGAAGTCGCACAACTCGGGAACGTCCACAACATTGCAGAGCGCTCCGCGACGGCGCGCCTCGGCAGAGATATTCTCTTGCAATTGGGGGGAAGAAGTGGCGACGACGACAAGAAACATTTCGTTGAGGTCATCCGGCTCGCAGGGACGCGCCAGCCATTCGATTTGGCCGGTTGCCGCCCAGGACTGCACTTGTGGAGTGGCTTCTGGCGCGATTACGCGGACTTTGGCGGCAGCGGCGAGCAGGCCGGCAATTTTTGGCTCTGCAACGTCTCCCGCGCCGACGACGAGGCAGCGCTGCCCCTCGAGCTTGAGGAACATCGGGAAAAGGCTCGGGGCTGGCGCCTTTTTGGGGACAGGTTTCACGCGTCTTATTTTAGCGGAAAATCGAAGTTCGAAAATTGAAATTGGAAGCTCGACAATCAAAAGAGGACATTGAAGAAACTAGTTCGAAAGCGCCCAATAGGACTCGACAGCAGTAACGGAATCCGGCTTTTGATTTTCGAGCTTCCGGTTTCGATTCTGTTTCAGGAGAGACGGTCGGGGGTGAGCAATGTAGTCATTTCGAGAACGCGGAGGTAGTAGTCACGCTGGGTAAGTTGTGCGGCGGCAGGTTCATCGAGAAGAAAAGTCACGTCGGGATGGAGCTGCAGGGCAGAAGCGGAGACAGCGCAGGTAATAGGGCCTTCGATGGATTTGGCGATGGCGGCGGCTTTGGATGCGCCAGCGGCAAGCAGAAGAATCTTGCGGGCCTCCAGAATCGTGCCAATGCCCATGGTGATGGCGCAGCGCGGGCTCTCTTCTCCAGGGCCAAAGAATTTGGCGTTGTCGTCTAGAGTTTCGCGGCTCAAAACCTTCAGCCGTGTACGCGAGGCCAGGCTTGAAGTTGGCTCGTTGAAGCCGATGTGCCCGTTCCGGCCGATGCCTAGAAGCTGTAAATCGATCCCGCCCGCAGCACGAATCGCCTGCTCATAAGAGGCGCAGTAGCCATCGTAATCGCCGCGAATGCTGCCATCGGGGATATGAATGTTTTGCGGCTGCACGTTGACGTGGCGGAAGAAATTCTCGTGCATGAAATGACGAAAGCTCTGAGGGTGGCCAGCAGCGAGGCCGAGATATTCATCGAGATTGAAAGTCACAACTTGCGAGAAATCAAGCGAACCGGCCTGGTGTAAGCGCACGAGATGTTTATAGAGGCCAATCATAGTGCTGCCGGTGGCGAGGCCAAGAGTTAATGACGGTTTTTTCCGGACGGCCCCGGCAATCAGATGCGCGGCTTGCTCGTTCACTTCCTCGTTGTCGCGCTTAAGGATCACCAGCATGCGGCGGCCTCTTGAGTTTCGCTAGAATTCGGGATCCGGTGAATTTGTTTCGCAAGGAAAAGTTGTGGCATGCGTCGACCAATCAGCGGAACCGGCGAATCACCAGATTGTGCCGATCAGAGCGGTAGAAACCCAGCACGTACATGACGGCTTTCCCCTTGCTTGAATAAATGACTTGGCGGATTCGCAGCAGTGGTTCGCGGCGCGGAATAGCGAGGAGCTCGGCGGTGCGCGGGTCGGCAGCAGTGGCGTCCACTTCTTCATCAGCGTAGCCGAGGTCGACCTTGTAATCGCGCTCGAGAATTCCAAAGAGAGATTCGCGCTCAAGCGGTGCGTCGAGCAAGCCCGGAAAGTCCGCCGCATTGAGATAACAAGTTTCAAGCGCAAACGGTTCGTCGGCCGCATGTCGCAGCCGTTCCAGTTTGATGACACTGCTGGTAGGCGGAAGCGAAAGGCGCGCAGCGGCTTCGTTCTCGTTGTCCACGATTTTGGCAAAGAGTACTTTAGCGCCGGCGCTGAGGCTGCGCGCGGCCATCTGTTCGGTGTAGCTCATCAACTTATTGAAATGGATTTTTGGTGGTGCCACGAACGTGCCGACGCCGCGTCGGCGCTCCACGAGGCCCTCGCGTTCAAGGAAGGTGAGGGCATGACGCGCGGTCATTAGACTGACATGGTGCGTCTTCGCGAGGTCACGCTCGGAGGAGACGGCGTCGCCGGGCTGGAGCTGTCCAGAGTCGATGCGCTTCCGAATGAGGCTCTGAATGCGCTGATAGGCCGGCAGAGCGTTGGGAGCCCGTTCCGGGAAACTTCCAGACACAGCAAGAGATTTCTTGCTCGAAGGCATCGGTTGCACCTGTGAGAATGAACGATATTCTATTTTGACAATACGTCAAGCCTGGAAAAACAGGGGCGCGCTCTTGAGGACGCTCCGCAGCCAGCCTTGAGGCGCGGACTCCTCGTTCCGTCCCGCACAGCAGTGCTATAGTCCGGTTTTTCCACAACCCTTATAAAACAAGAACAAAGACTTGACAATGGAAATTCAGTGCTATATAGCTACGCCCGCCAAGTCCAATCTCGCAGTGGGATGAATGGATGAGACAAGCCACACCGCTTCAACCGAAACCCTTCCAAACAGAGGGTCGACCCCTTTCCGGTGCGAGGGGAAGCCAGGAGAAACATGCCATGAGATACGGCAGAAAAGCACCGGACTGGAATGCCAGACGTGAGCAACCTCTGGGTCTGAGACGCATAAGTTACGAGAGACTCGTGGGCCTGCTGGCGTTCGAAATGGCCGAGTGCGTTCGTTCCCAGGACGCGCTGAAATTGTGTGCGCCGTTTGAATTGGTGGTTGTCGATCCACATGGTGCGGCTGCGTTCCAATGCGAGATTGGCGGGGACTGGCAGGTAAGGCACAATGCCCGAGTAGCATGGTTCGGCGCAATCATTCTCCGGCGACAGCATTGCTTACGGATCGGCACTTTTGACCCGGACTTTTCAGATTGATCGTGCGAGTGACTGAGTCCAGCGCCGTAGAATTCCGTGCCAAACAATTAAGAATTCAAAAAGCCACTCACTTCCTTCGTAAAGCGATCCGCATCTTCGATGTTGGAGAGGTGTGCCCCGTTGACTTCGACATAGCGCGCGCTAGGAATGTGGTCCGCCAGGAAACGGCCGTCCGCGGGAGTGGTAGCGGGGTCGTGCGCCCCAGAGATGACGAGCGTCGGAGCATGAATCCCGCCGAGTTGCTGACGAAAATCAAAGTCGCGAACCGCCGCACAATTGGAGATGTACCCTTCCGGGCTGACTGATTCCATCGCCTTCTGGATGTTCGCGACAACCGAGGGGTTCTTCGCGCGAAAGGCAGGAGTGAACCAGCGGTCGATGGCGGCCGCAGCGACGGGCTTCATGCCCTGTTTGCGCACCGTATCGATGCGCGCGTTCCACATTTCCGCATTGCCAATCTTGGCAGCAGTGCTACAAAGAACTAGCTTGCGCAGGCGCTGGGGAGCGCTGGCGGCGAGCCACATGCCGATCATGCCGCCCATGGAGAGCCCACAGAAATGGAATTGATCGAGTCTTAGGGAATCAGCGAGAGCGAGCACGTCCTGCGCGAGTTGTTCGATGGAATATGGGCCAGGCGTGACGGAAGATTTTCCATGGCCGCGTGTGTCACTGCGAACGATGCACAGAGTTCTTGCCAATTCGGGAATTTGCGGATCCCACATAGAAAAATCCGTGCCGAGGGAATTTGATAGGACGAGTGTGGGCTTTTCGACTGTGCCTTCCAGAGCATAGTGGATTTGCGCGCGGTTTGAATCGACGAAGGGCATGAAACTAGTGGGGCAGTTGCGGCTAGCGGCGACGAGCCGCTTGCATTTTCGCTTCCTCCTCCAAGTATTTTACGGCTAGCTGCGTTTCACGAACCATCAGCACACACCCAGCACACAAGCCAAGGACCGCCGACGCACCGGTCAGAATAGCAAGCGCGGCGGCGGCGTAGAAAAGAACGCTCTGCCCATAGTAAGCCGCAATCGACCCGCCCACGGAGACAAGCGCAGAGGCGGCGAAGAGTCCCAGTCCCGCGTAGAAAAGACGCAAAGCCTTGACGAGCAATTGTGCACGCACATGCAAAGGGTTCAACTGGGCAACCCACATTTGATAATGCGCGCCGCCCTGTTCGAAGGAAGCCAATTGTGCGGCAACGATGCGAGTGCGATCCACGACGCGCGCGAGGCGATTGCTCGTACCAAGGGCTAGGACAGAAGACGCATTAGTGAGGATGGCGGGGGCCACAATCGCGGTGAGAACCGCGAAGGGATTGCCAGGAAGCGAGGAGTATTGCACGGCTGAGCCCTTCTTTCGCTTTTGAACCTCGCAAAAGGTCGCGCCGGAGCAGGTTAGGCTGTCCGAACAAGTCAATCAAGTCCTTTGGGGGCTGACAGGATGTTCAGACACGTTCGAGGATGACAGCGATGCCTTGGCCGACGCCGATACACATGGTGCAAAGGGCATACCTGCCATTGGTCCGCAAGAGCTGATAAAGTGCGGTGGTCACGAGACGGGCGCCGCTGGCACCGAGTGGATGGCCGATGGCTATGGCGCCGCCGTTGGGATTGACATGGGGCGCGTCGTCCGGAACGCCGAGGTCACGGAGAACGGCCAGTGCCTGAGAGGCGAAAGCTTCATTCAGCTCGATGACGTCCATCTGTGAGAGCGAGAGGCTTGCTTTCGCGAGGACCTTGCGCGTTGCTGGCGCAGGCCCCATGCCCATGATGCGCGGAGCCACCCCAGCGACGGCGGCTGCAACGACGCGGGCCTTGGGCGTCAGTCCGTTGCGCTTCGATGCAGCCTCTGACGCCAGAAGCAACGCGCACGCGCCGTCATTCACCCCGGAGGCGTTGCCCGCAGTGATGGTGCCGTCGGGCTTGACGATGGGCTTCAATTTGGAAAGCGCGTCGAGCGTGGTATCGGGGCGTGGATGCTCATCCGTGGAAAAGAGCAGGGGATCGCCTTTTTTTTGCGGAATGGGGACGGGAACAATTTCGTGGCTCATGCGGCAAGAGCGGATGGCATCGCCGGTGCGTTGCTGACTGCGCAGAGCGAAAAGATCCTGATCCTCGCGGGAAACATGAAATTCCTCGGCCACGATTTCGCCGGTTTCGGGCATGGAGTCGGTGCCATACTTGGTTTTCATCAGTGGATTGACGAAACGCCAGCCAATGGTGGTGTCTTCGAGTTTCGCGGAACGCGAAAACGCGCTGTCCGCCTTGCCCAGAACAAATGGAGCGCGGGACATGCTCTCCACGCCGCCAGCAATCACCAGTTCGGCTTCGCCGGACTTGATGGCGCGAGATGCGATGGCGACGGCGTCCATACTGGAGCCACAGAGCCGGTTGATCGTTGCCCCTGGAACCTCTTTGGGCAGGCCAGCAAGTAATAGGGCCATGCGGCCGACGTTGCGATTGTCTTCACCTGCCTGATTAGCGCAACCATAAACAAGGTCGTCAAGCGCGTTCCAATCTACTTTAGGATTCCGCTCGACAAGGGCTTTGATGGGTATGGCGGCAAGATCGTCGGTGCGAACCGCTGCGAGCGTTCCGCCGTAGCGGCCAAACGGGGTTCGAATCGCGTCGCAAATGTAGGCTGATTCCATCTGGCGTCCTTTGAAGTCCTTGGAGGAATTCTAACTCTTCTCTCTCATAAATCTAAATTCGAAAGGGAGAATCGCAGGTTCTCTCTGACGAAGGAAAGCAGGGTGAAGTGGAAAAAAAACGCTCCGCGGAAAAGGAGACTAAACCGCGGAGCGCTGAACAAGTGGGAAAATTACTTTTCGCGGATTTTCACAGGCTGCAGAAGCTTGAAGTCAAGCGGAGTTTCCGCGCTAAGCGTGATGTCGCGATTGCCGGTTAATCCTGCTCCGCCAGTGCCAGCAGCAGCGCCGATGAGAGCCCCGATGGCCGCGCCTTTGCCGCCACCAGCAATCCCGCCAATGGCAGCGCCGCCGGCAGCGCCGCCGCCCACCATCGCTGCAGTGCGCTTGCCTTTGCCTTTGCTGGACATGGCGGCAGAAGAAGTTTGGACTTCGTAGTCTCTACCCGCAACGGTGATGCTCGTCAGTTCGAGCGCGAGTGTAGCGCCGCCCTTAAAGCGTCCTGCGGCCTTTGCATCTCTTACCACACCATCGGCGCGCGCGCCCTTGGGAATAGCCACCTTGCCTCCAATTTCCACAGGCTCTTCGATGGTGGCGGAAAACTTGTCGCCGGAATGGGCGGTTTTCGAGCTGATAGTTTGATCGAGTACGACGGCGATTACAGTGTCCGCAGGCACGACAAGGGGCTTCGGTTCAAGCGCCCTTTTCACAGCGCTCTTGGCGGATTCTGCCGCGGATGGCGACGAATTCGCAGTCGCATCTGACCCGCTCTGGGCTTGCTGGTCCCCAGATTTCTGGCCTTGGCAGCCGACAATCAAGAATCCCAGAAAAAGAGAACACACGACAGTCGAACCACAACGACGAATCATCAAATCCTCCCATTGGACTGGAGCACCTTACTGACTAAACATACTCCGAAAAGCGTCGATGTCAAAGCTGGGTAGGCGAAACTGTGCGTATCAGGGAATCAGGCCCAATCCCAGCCGCAGTAGGGTGGGACTACTTCTGCGCAATTCGGATGAGAGTCCGGCTATCTGGCGCTGATTCCTGGCAATCGTTGGCCAGATGCTTTCAGGAATCTTCAGGAAGACGTTCACAACCTGCGGATCAAATGCAGTGCCGGAGAGGCGGCGAATTGTCTCCAGGGCGGACTCGAAAGAAGAGGCACGCTGGTAGGGCCGGTCGGAGGTAATGGCATCGAGCGTGTCCGAAATCGCAAAAACCCGCGCGCTTAGCAAGATTTCTTCGCCCTTGAGGCCACGAGGATAGCCGCTGCCGTCAAAACGCTCGTGATGCATAAGGACGATTTCAGCAGCGTCAGCAAGAAAGGGGATATCCTTAATCAAATCGAATCCGATCTGAGAGTGCCTCTGCATAAGTTTGCGTTCTTCGGCGGTGAGGGGCCCTGGTTTCAGAAGGATGCCGTCAGGCACGCCGAGCTTTCCAATGTCGTGAAGGTAGGCACCCCTGGCAAGGCTTCCTAGTTCCTTCTCCTGCCAGCCCAAGGCTCGAGCGATTTCGAGCGAATACCGACACACGCGCTGAGAATGCCCCGCCGTTTCGTTGTCGCGCAGATCGATGGCTGCACCTAGGGCTTGCAGCGTATCTTCGTAGCTCTGTTCGATCTGTTTAAGGGCGGCTTGCAATTGCTGGGTGCGCTCCGCCACCATTTCCTCGAGGTGCTGGCGGTAGTTTTCCAGTTCCCGCTGGAGGCGCCGCTTTTGCAGCGCGTTCTCGAGGCTGGCCACGACAGCGCTTTCCCGCAGCGGCTTAACCAGATAATCGTCGGCGCCGGAACGCATGGCCTTGACCCCGACATCTACATCGTCAACTCCGGTGGTCACCAGAAACGCCACGTGCGGATGGTGATGGCGAACTTCCGTGAGCAGTTCCATTCCGCTAAGGCCCGGCATCTGAAGATCGGATATGACAGCGTCGAAGGGCTCGCGTTGCAGAGCTACCATGGCTTCTTCTGCAGTACGGGCGGTAGTGCAGCAAAATGCGGGGGGAGCCAGGATGAGGGAGAGAAGTTTGGCAGCGGCAGGTTCGTCGTCCACGGCGAGGACGCGAATCCCAGTGGATCGGTCGGAGAAAACACTGGCGGAAGGACTTTCGTTTGCCTGCAGTTGAGCTTGGTTCGCTTTGTGCATCGCAAAACCCACATGGCTCTCTACTGCAGTACCCAGGGACCGGTTTTTTCTGTAAACACGCATCCGTAGCGGCGTAGCTTCGTTCCCTGAGAATCAGTGTGGACAATCCTGGCTTTGCCCACGTACTTTTCTGCGGGGTT